>CANMLD010000119.1 GCA_947498315.1 Pseudomonadota bacterium
TCCGCCAGCAGGCGGTCCATGTGGCTCGTTCCGCCAGCAGGCGGTCCATGTGGCTCGTTCCGCCAGCAGGCGGTCCATGTGGCTCGTTCCGCCAGCAGGCGGTCCATGACCAACATGTCTGTAGCGAGCGTGTTGCTGAAGTCGATGCCCCCGTCGTCGACGCCTTCGCCCGAGGTGAAGTAACGAGCAATGTCGTCGTAGAGCGCCGATGAGTCGCCTTGTCTCATCTTGGGTTCGCTTCGGAGCGCCTTGGCGATCACGCTCCAGAGCGCCGGGTTCAAACCGCTGATCGCTGGCAAGTCGTCGTCCCGCGCGGTCAGCCGGCGGTCGAAGTAATCCATCAACTGCGCTCGGTACGAGGTCTCGTCTCCCTCGGTAAGGACAAAGGGATAACCCCACCCTCAAAAGGGCATCGCTATTCGAACGTGCGCGTCTCGGGCACCGGCGAGATGAAGTCGCAGTCGTCGCGCGAGAGGCAGGCGTCGTCCGTCAGGGACTTTCCGCCCGTCGTGACGTAGTGCGCCATCAAGTTGAACATGTAGGACCCGACGTCGAAGTGTTTGTCGTCGGCGACGATCGCGTCACACTTGCAGTCTTCGCCGGCGGCGCAGGCGGCTTTGCAGGCGTCTCGGAAGCGGTCGATGAGGCCGCCCGGGACTTCGAAGCCGTGCTGCCCCTCCGGCACCGGGAACGGGAAGATGGCGGCCGAGACCCCCGAGTCGTCGCGGACGGGCGACTTGAGCGCGTCGTTCGCGTCGAAGCCGAGCCGCAACGGTGGGTCGAGGCGCGGGATGTCGGCTCCCCAGAGGTCGGTGCCGCGGCTGAAGTTCTCGATGTCCATGATGACGCCGTTGCCTGACGGATCGGTGAATCGCTTCAGGTTGTGGACCGCCTCGACCGTGAAGGTGTCGATGAGGACCTGGTTCAGGCTCTTGCCGTAAGTCGGGTGTTTCTCCGTATAGTTCACGAGCCCGGCGGCGCGAGCGATCGAGGAGCCTGTGCTCGCAGGCACGTTCATGTCGCCTGCCGTCGTCACGATCAGCATGTTGGTCTTGGTCTTCGTGCCGTCCCCGAAGGTCAGCGGGCGCTCCTGCATGAAGGGCACCATCACCGCCGGGTCGCAGGCGTCGAGGACGAGCTGCGCGAGGCCGAGGAAGCGGCGGATACGGGGCGACGCCCGAGGCAGACCCAGGCCCTCCGCAAGCGCCACGAGCGGGGCGCCGGGCTTCCAGTGACGGTCCTGGAAGCTCCCGTCGCCCCCGAAGGAGTCAAAGATGACGCGCGGCGTCTTGCCCGTCTGCACGGCGCACTCCGTCGAGCCGAGCACCATCGCGTCGCCGTCGTAGAAGTGGATGGCGACTTTGTCCTCGGTGTTGGCCTCGAGGCCAGTGCGCCAGCGAAGGACGCCCGCGTCGTCCCACACGAAGGCGCACGAGCGGGTCCCGATGCTCTGGTTCTCGACGACGACGAAGTCGCCGGCCTTCACGCCCGAGACCGTGCCCAGGGTGAGCTGCCTCTCGTTGTTTGCGTCGGGGATGAGCGTTTGGACCGAGACCGTGTCGCTGCCGGCGGCCGAGGAGCCCATGAAGATCGGGCCGAGCATGCGCAGGATGACCGCTTCGGGAACGCCGCCCTGAATGCTGCGGAGGGCGACGTCGCCGAGGCCACCCCCGGCCGCGATCGGGACGACCGAGTCGAGCTCGGGTTCGACCGCACCCACGAGCGAACTCATGATCCCACCGAGGGACGCGCCGAACATGTTGAGGCTCGCATCACCGCCCACGTCGATTTCACCGTCGCCGTCGAAGTCGCCCGCGAGCTCTTTTTCGCCGTCGCCGTTGACGTCGAGGTGCCACTTCCGCTTCCCGTCGAAGGAACGGAGGATGCGGACCACCTGCATGTAGTCGAGCGCGCTCTGTCGCACCACGTCTCGGGTGTGAAAGAGGTAGGCGGTCCAGAAGTCGACGCCGGAGTCGACCTTGCCGTCGCCGTTCTGATCGATCGCGCGGTGCTTGCGGACCATTGCTTCGAGCGCGGGGCTCAGGCCGAACATGCCCAGAATGCCGCTGGCCTGCTCGAACTCGTCGTCGCCGATGTCGATGCCGTGCGAGACGTTGTCGATGGAAAGGACTGCGACGCCGTGGCGAGCGAAGAAGCCGCCGAAGCTGACCGCGTCGAAGCGGTTTCCGCCGTAGCCGTGGCCGAGGATGACGAGCGGCGCCGGCTTGCCCTGACCACGGGCCGAGACCTCCTTTCGTGGGACGACGAGGTGGAAGTACACTCGCTCGCCGCGTACGGGCGCCGGCTTTTTGTCGAGGTCGGCTGGCCAGGTCTGATCGTTCAGCGGACGAAGGGTGCCGTCCGGGTTCCAGCGCTCGAAGAGCTGCGGCGCGTCGAACCAACCCACGATGTGGTAGTCGATGTACTTGTGGCCCAGCTCGAGCTTCTCGAGCAGCGCCGAGCCATCCTTCGCGTTCAGGAACTGGGTCGCGATGAGCGAGAGTGCGCCCGACCAGTCTTCATGGTGCATTATGAACGGGCTCTTGCGGCCAGCGAAGGGCGTGCCGTCTGCGATGTCGAGGAGGGGCTCGACGCCGCCAAGCTCGGCCGGGAACAGCTCGCCGATGTGCTTCTGAACACCGAGGCCATAGAGCCCGTCGCGGACCGCGATCCAGGACGCCTCGATGGTCTGGGTAGTGAACGTGAACGCGAAGGCGACGTCGTCGAGGGATTGACCCTGCTTGCTGAGGACCCCAGCCAGCGGCGCGAGGGCATCCGTCTGCATCTCGTGGTTCTTGAAGGGGAACGGTGAGCCGACCGGCTGCCCCTTCTCGTCCTTCAAGCGGCGGGTGATGACCACCGCGTAGGTCGTGCGCTGACGCAGCGGTACCATCGGGCGCGCGATGAGCGTGTTCGTCTCGCGCTCCCAGAAGGTCATCAGCGCATCGGCGCGGGCCGCCAGATCGTCCGCGGCCGGCGTGGCGCCGGGGAGGTAGTTGGGCCTGTCGAGCAGGCCGTCCGCATCAGTGTCCTCGCCGGAGTCGAGTTTGCCGTTGTCGTTCTTGTCTTCGTCGACCTCTTCGAAGACGAGCGAGTTCGTGACGCTACGCGGGTCGTTGGCCCAGTAGCGGTCGAGCTCCTCGAGGACGACGGGGTAGTTGCCGCCACCGACGTCGAGGTGCTGAAACTCGCCGAAGGCCGGGCTCTTCGGGTCGATGTCGACTAGGTAGATGATGTCGTCACCGAAGGCGAAGTCGTCGGCGGGGTGAGCTGACGTGATGGACTCGATGTCGACCGGACCGGTGAAGGGCACCGTGATCGGCATGAAGACGCCCCAGCCGTCGAGCTGGTCGATGAGCTCGCGCGTTCGCACTTCGTACCGCGTCGCCGCGATCATCGACGCGTTCACGCGCCGCCCCGTGGGCGAGGTCGCGTCGACGCGCGTCGCGACGTCGTTCGGGAGCGGCAGCTCGGGCAACGGCCGGTGGAAGAAGTCGAACTTCACAGTCACGGCGGCGGCGGGGGACGCGCCAATGCCGGTCGGCTCTTTGGACAGGCAGCCGACGAGCAACGACGGGAGGGCCGAAGCGAGCGCGGCCTTGAACGTGCGGCTGCCGAAGGCGGAGTTGCGCGGCGTGTGGATACGGCTGGGGTTCATGGCGTTGCCTCCAGGGGTCTCAGTCGGTCTGGACCCGGCTGTCTCTAGCCTGCGTCTTGGATCAGAACCGGTATTGCGCCATCGCGCGCCCGCCGAGCAGCGCGCCCGGCGTCGTGCCGCTTGCGTCGCGGAGAGCGCTGCCGGGGAGCAGAATGCCGCCTTCGAGGCCGAGAGTGAACTCAGAGCCGAACAGGAGGCCTCGGAAGCGGATCCCCGCGTCGATCTCGGTGCCGAAGTACATGCCGGGCTCGCCGTTCACCGGGTTCCTCGGATCGCCGCCTGCGATTCGAGTGTTGAATGCGTCGGCGTAGTCGACTTCGCTCAGCGCGAAGAGAACGCCCGCGTAGATCTCGAGGCCGTCCACCGGGCGTATCCAGCCCCGTGGGAAAAAGGCCACGGTGTTCGTGACGTTGCCGCGGGTGGGGAGGCGGTCGAGGTCTTCGTTCGGGAGCCCAACGAGATCGGGGTTGGCAGCCGTGATCGGTGAGCGAGCGGTCTGCGCAGCCAGCACCTGACGGAAGAGGATGAGGCCGACTTCAGAGTTGATGTCGAGCTTGAAGCCGTTCTGGGCTTCGTCATCGAAGTTGCGGTCACCGCTGGCGTAGATGATGTCGAGGTTGGCGCCGCCGAGGCCGCCGTCGAAGCCAAGCTGGAGCTTGGCGCCGAGCTGCAGCACGTCCGAGTCAGCGGCGTCGAGCGTTGGCGCGAGCGCCGTCTCGCCGACGATGAGCGCGCCTTCGAAGCCGATGTCGAGGGCCATTCCATTCGCGAAACGGTGGACGTGGCGGCCGTAGACGTCGATGACGCCGACCTCGGTCACCTGGTCGTCGTCGGACTCCTGACGGCGCCAGACCCCGTAGACGCCGGCTTCGTAGGTCGTGGGCGCGCCCATGATCGGAGCGAGGTCGCCCACGCGGACGCCGGCGACCGCTTGAATGGCGTTATCGCCCGGGAAGAGGACGTCGTCGCCGCGAACCGCGTCGAACGCCGCGAACACCGTCACGCGCTGCGACGTAAACGGACCGGACGCGAGCAAAGCACGCAACACGCGATCGCCGCCGCGCGGGTCGCCGAAGTAGGCCGAGCCGGGCGTCCAGCCGTGGGCGCCGTCGTTGGCGAGGAGGCCGAGGCCCCAGTGGCTGGTCGTGAAGCCGGCGCCGATTGTCGCAAAGGGCCCGATCGATACGCTGAGCCACAGCTTCCGGAGCGTGGCTTCGCCGTAGCCGCCGCTGTCCGGGACGTGGACGCCTTCGAGGTCGCCGCCGCCCGTGAGCGTGCCGGTGAGGAAGTCGTGTTCGTATTCGGTGAAGACGCGGACCATGCCGAAGCGATCGTCGCGGGAGAGCCCCACGCGAAGCTGTGTGTTTACGGCCGCGTTGTAGTCGTATTCGGTGCCGTCACGGTCTACAGCGAAGCCGTCGTAGCCTTCGACGCGACCGAAGAGCTGCAGCTTCGGGGTGAAGCCGAAGGGGGTGTAGCGCGTCTGATGCCCAGCGATGTCCAGCGCTTCGGCGTTACCGATCGGCGTCACATCCTGGTTCGAGTCCTTGGCGGGGGGGGCGTCTTCGGCGGAGGGGGCGTCTGCGCTCGCGACGCTGGCGATGGCTCCGAAGCCCGCGGCGAGCAAGGTCTTTTGACATGTCCCGAGTCTCATCTGGAACGCTCCCACCCCGCGCGGGGGAATCTGCCCGAAGTCGGGCGCGACTCTCGCAGAGGGAGGGCGCTACGTCGACGGATCTCTGGCGCTCTGAGTGAGCCGAGACCCGGAATACGATGAGACGTTCGGAGTCTACTTCGCGGGCGGTGGCGCTGGCGGCGCTGGCGGTGGCGCTGGCGGCGCTGGCGGCGCGGGCGGGGCCTCCGGCGTCACGGGCGCCTTCGGCCCGAAGGGAGACGAACCCTTGGGCCCACACCACACTTCGTTCCACGTCGACGCGCCGCTCGTGCGACACTTGTAGACGAAGCCGGTGTACGTGTGCCGCTTCGCGCAGGCGGTCATGTCGCCGTGCCAAGCCGAGCAGAGATCGCCGACCTCGTCGCCCTTGCACTCATTTTTGATGGTGCAGCTCTCCACGTAGCCCGGAGGGGGCGGGATGTCTGCTGACGCGATGACGGGGACCAGAAGCGCACCGAGGGCAAAGATCAACGACTTCATCGAATTGTTCCTTGTTTGGGCTGGGCCTGACGTCGAGGGCGACCGGCGCTACCGCGATGAATCGGTGCAACGCGCGACAGCGCCACCGTATTCGAACACTACACCGTTTCGATGGACTTGGCAGGCACCCAGCCCTCTTTGCCGTTGCTGAGCCGCACTCGGACCTCGGCGGGATCCGTCGTATCGAGGATGCGCACTTCAAGGCCCTCTGGGACGTCCGTCAGCTCGCCTCCGGTAGCGCCCGGTTCGCGAAGACGGACGTTCGACTTCACGATGACGCCGCGAACCACCGTCTCGGAGGTGATGGCGTTGCCAACGAAGAGGACTCCCGAGAGAGTCATGGGGACTGCCAGGACGATGGCGACGGACCGAAGTGACTTCGACGGGACGCCTTCGCGAGACGCGCGATGACGCCGAATCATGAGGACCGCGAAGAAGAGCACCCAGCTCGCGCCAAGGACCGGACCCGACACGCGCGGGCCGAGGATCTGAAAGACGCTGTAGGCGACGCCGTGCGTCTCGTCGAGGACCGTCACCTTCCCCGACGGATCCTTTCGGTGGCGGTCGATGATGGCCTTGGTCGCGATGGCGAGGTTCTCCCGAACCTTGCCCTCGAGCTCGGCGGACGGGGCCATGCCCAGGGCGCGCTTGTAGTTCAAGACCGCACGGCCGAGGTTGCCGAGCTCGAACTCGGCGTTGCCGAGGTTGTAGTGGACGGCAGGCGCACGGACCTCGAACCGTTCGATGAGCGATTCGTAGGCTGCGCGTGCCTCGGAGTGGCGGTTCTTGCCGTAGAGCGCGTTGGCAGCAGCGAAGCGCTCTTCGAGCGTGTCGGCGTGCGCCGTCCCGTGAGTGAGAAGGGCGAAGAGCACCATGGCTCTACCGAGCTGGGCGGCAGTCGTCATGGGCGCTTCTCCAAGGTGGCGATGAGCGCCCGAGCCGTCTCACGGGCGGCGGCGGTCTCGTCGTCGGAGCCAGCGCTGGGCGCGAAGCGTGCGAAGTCACAGGCTTCGAGCTGCATCACGAGCGCCTCGACGGCGTCACTGGCATGGCCCCGATGGGTGAGTTCTCGGCGCAGCGCGTCGTTCGTGAGGCCCAGCGCCGGGAGTTGGTAGCGATCGTCGAGGTAACCTCGAAGCGCTGCGCCAAGCTCGGTGAAGAAGGCGACCCTGGGGTTCTGACCCGCGGGGGGCTGCCGCCCAGCCGCGTCGATGAGCCGAAGGGCATTGACCGCGGCGCGTTTCTGGCGGGTTTCTGGCGACCGGCGGGCTGCCCGTTCCCGGACGTCGAGGAAGAGCCCTTGCATTAACCAGGCGAGAAAGGGGAGGGCGATGAGGAGCTGAAACCAGAGCCGGCGGTAGAACGGCGGTGGCGCCGGCTCGGCGATGGACACCGTGGTCTCAATGGGGCGTAGTGGATCTCGTGGCGCGGGCTCGTTCCGATCCACTGTCGTCTTGACGGCGGCTGCGACCCCTGAAGCCGCGTCGTATTGCTGGGCTTCGGTGCGAGCTGACGCGAAGGAGCCCGTGTCCGGGTCGAACCACACGTATTCGACCGGCGGGATCGACACAGCGCCAGCCCGCGTCGGGTTCACGAGCCACTGAAAGACGCGGCGCCCCGTGACGCCCTCAGGCGTACCCTTGCTCACGTCTTGATCGTCGCTCGGGAGCGGCTCGAGGTTGGCACCCGCGATGGGCGGCAGCTTGGGGGCATCGAGCGTCGTGAGGCTGCCCTGACCAGCTATGGTCACCTCGAAGACCGCGCGCGAGCGGGCCTGGTCGGGGGTCAGCTTGCTCGAGACCGTGAACTGCCCGATGGCTCCTTCCCGGTACGCTGCGGGGCGCCCAGCGGCGGGGACGGCTTTGACGTCGAGCGTGAGCGGGAGGGTCTTGATACGCGCCCTCTCGGAGAAGATGGAGCGGCCCTGCTGCTCGATGACGCCCTTGAGCGCCGGGACTGTGAGGATCTCAGGGCGAAGCACGCGCCACGCTTCTTGAAAGAGCACGATGCGGGCGAAGCGCTGGCCGCCGAAGGTGCGCTCGCCGTCTTCGCGGAGGCGATCGGTCAGGATCTCTTCGCGCTGCACCGACTCCGGGACCACGACCTCCTCGCGGCCAGCGTCTTGAACCTGAGCGCCTTGGCGTACGTATAGCACGCCGGTCACGATGAATGGCTCACCGACGTAGACTGTATCTCGCTCGAGCTCCGTGACAAACGCGAACGCCTCGTTCGGCTGTACCTTCACCTCGCTCGGCCTTATCGCGACCGCGCCGCGTACGGCGATGACGATGGGCTCGGACTGGGCGACGACTTGGCCGCCTCGAGTGATGGTGGCGGAGCCTATCGTCAATTGTCCCGTCCGCTTCGGGACCAAGACGTAGGTGACCTGCGTCGTGCGCGACATCCGCCCGTTGACGATCTGGACGTTCGTGCCTTGTTGCTGGCCCGCGATGGTCCAGTCGGCGCCCAGCTCCGGCGGCGAACCCTGGCCTTGCCCGTCGAAGTTGAAGGTGACCCGGACCTCGTCGTCGTCGGCGACCGATCGCCCCGAGACCTCGACCGTGACGCTGTCTGCCCACGCGGCCGAGGCGACGAGGCATGACGCCAGCACCAGGGCGAGCCGATGTCGCCAGCAGTTTAGCCGTTTCAGAGGTCCCTCGCGCACGCCTACCAGTCCTTCAGCGGCTGCGCCTTGAGGCGGTCGCGCAGCTTCGCCTTCATGGCTTCGAGGTTCTCACTCTGTTCGTCGTCGGCTTCCATGGCCTTCTCGATGGTCTCGCGGTCGGGCTTCTGCTCCTCCGGCTCCTTCGGCTCTTCGCCGGGATCCTGGGGCTCCTGTGGCTCACTCGGGTCCTGCGGTTCCTGATTCTGATCGCCGCTCTCACCCTCGTTGCCGTCTTTTCCCGATGGCGGGAGTGGTCTCAGCGTGAGGACGTAGAAGTTCTCGACCTCGGGTGTAGCGCCCTGAATTCGCAGGAGATAATCCGTCGGATCCGGGATCCGCACGTCCGGCGGCGGCACGATGACGCTCTCGAGGTTGGTCGTCGCGGCCGACGGCGCTGCTTCCTGCACGATGGTCTCGCCGTCCGCTTCGAGCTCCGCAAGCTCGAGGTCACCTTTCTCGTGGACGAACTCGATAGACGCCACGAGGAGCTGAGACTCGGGCGTTACCCCAATTCGGAAGAAGTCCACGTCGCCCGGGCAGATACGGAGCAGACGCGTGACCTCCTGCTCAGCCTGGCCCGCGGCGCCGGGTGGCGCCCCAGGCTGTTGCTCTGGCGGCGGCGGCAACGCGAGCGCTTTGGCCTTGTCGGGTTCGTCGTTCTGCTCCTCCGCGTCATTGCCCTCGGGACACGCCGGGAGCACCTGGATCTCGAGGGTGTAGCGGGCGTCAGAGTCGCCAGCGACTTCGACGTAGTAGGTGCCTTCGCCTGGGTCGAGCGCCATGGCGAGCTGGCCACCCTTCAGCGCGAAGCCCGAACCGAAGACCTGAGTTTGGCCGTCCGTGACGGCGAGGGTCGGAACCCCGTGGATCGGCTCGGCCTTCAGGTGGGCGATTACGGACTCACCCGGCTTCACGTTCACCGAGAAGACGTCCGGATCGCCCGGGCAGAGCTGCTGTTTCTCATACTTGCCGGGCCCGAGCGCACGAGCGGCGGCGCTGGAGTCGTTCTCTTCGTTGTCGTCTTCCCGCTGCACGCAAGGGGGGATGAGCTTCGCGGTAAGGCCATAGACCGCTTCGGCGTCGGCTCCCTGGAGGTGCACGTAGACGGGCTTCGCGCCGGGGTTGTAAGCGAGCGCGACCAGGGTGTCCTTCTCGCCCTTTTTGCCCTCGGCGAGCACGTTGCCCGCGTCGTCTTCGAGCGTGAGCTTGACTGTGCCGGCTTGGACCATGAGCTGTGCCGTGAGCTCGAGCGATTCGCCCGGACCGACGTTGACCACGAAGTAGTCTTCGTTGCCGGGGCAGAGGCGGCCCACCGTCGGCTGCGGCCCTTCTGGCGCGCCACCACCGGCCCCGGGCGCCGGCGGATCGCCCGGGCCACCGGGCGGTGCAGCGCCTTCCTTCGGATCGGCCTTCACCGCTTCGATGAGCTTCGCAGCGGCGCGTTCGTCGTTCGGCTCTTCGGGCCCTTCGGTGCGCTCGCAGGCGGGACGCACCGTGATCTCGACTGAGCCTGCAAACTCGTCACCGCCGGGCTCATCGACCAACAAGTGAAGCTCGCCGGAATCGGCGGATCCGGTCAGGGACACGGACGGGATCGCGACGAGGGTCCCGCCGGGGTCGGTCTTGGGCGGCTGGCTCAGCCGCGTCTTTCCGTCAGCGGCCCACGCGCTCACGTTGGGGAGTGCGTGGTCTGCACCTTTGGACTTCGTGACCTTCGCCGTCACGCGGTCACCTTTCTCGACCGCGACCTTCAGCCAGTCGGTGTCGTCTGGGCAGACGACGAGGTCGAGCTTCGCTCGCTTCTCACCGGGGGCCGCGTCCTTGGCGTCTTCCGGCGGATCGGCCAGCGTAATCCCGAAGGCGCCCCCGAAGGCGTTGTTGGGCTCCTGCTTGTCGTTGCGGAGGTGGCACGGGGGATCGACGCGCATGAGCGCGACTTCGAGCTGGTGCTTGGCCTCCGGGTAGTCCGGCTGGAGCGTGAGCGCGTTCTCGAGGGCGTCCACGGCAGCCTGCCAGTGTGGCAGGGCGGCTTCACTCGGATCGACTGGCGCTTCCGGCTCCGGCGCGGGGGCGTTCGGATCGGGATCGGGGGCGACGGGCGCCTGAAGCACCGGCGCGCTCGCTGTCTTCTCGACTACGAGGGCTCGGCGAGCGTGGACCGTCCCGACGTGGAAGTAGCTCTGCGCTTTCATGGCGACGTCGCTCGCTTCACGCGCTTCGTCGAAGGCGGCGATGGCCTCATCCCACTTCTCGAGGCCCATCAGCGCTAGGGCGCGATTGAACGCGATGCGCGGGTTCTTGGACTCGAGAGCGTCGTACGCGGTGAGCGCCTCTTCGTATCGCCCCTCTGCGAGGAGCGCGTTGGCGTCATCGACGTCGCTGCGGCTCGCGATGAAGGCGTCGCCGGAGCAGGCTGTGAGGACCAGGGCGGCGAAAAATGGTCGTAGTCGCCTTCTCATGGGGTCACCCGGGCCTTGGCGTTCGTCAGCCCAACTCCCGAGCGGCGGGCGCGTCGACGGCGGTCCGTGAGCAGCGCTTCCACCAGCAAAAGGGCGAACGCCGGGATGAGCAGGAACTGGAAGCGGTCTTCTCGCAAGTCCTGGAATTGATGCTCGTATTCCTGCTTCTCGAGAGTGTCGAGCGACTGACTGATGGTGCCGGCGACATCCGCTTGACCGTAGATGGCGCTGACGCCGTTTGCCGCACCAGCGATGTCGTTCAGAAGCGCGACGTTGAGGTCCGAAAACAGCTTCTCCGACTGCTGGCCAGTGACCCAACCGACCCGGCTACCGTCATCGGCGATCTGAGGGATCGGCGCCGCGCTGTTCTTGCTGCCGATACCCAGCGTGTAGATTCGGATGTTGCGCCCAGACGCGAGCTGAGCTGCCGCGACGGCGTCCGCGTCGTGGTCTTCCCCGTCGGTGACGACAATGACCGCCTTGTAGTGAGACGGCTCGATCTGCTCGAGGCCGGCGAAGGCCGCACTCTCCTTCTCAGCGTCGGTCAGTTTGGTCTCGAAGAGCTCCATCGAGTGCCGGATGGCGTTGCCGATGCGCGTGCCGCCGACCGGCATGTCCTCGACCCGGAGGTCGTCTAGGTAGGTCTTGACCGCGGCGAAGTCGGTGGTGAGCGCGCATTGCGTGAAGGCCGTCCCGGCGAACGGCACGACGGCGACGCGACCACCTGGGAGGCGGTCGACGATGTTCTTGAGCTCCGTGACCGCCGCCTTGAGGCGTGACGGGGCGACGTCTTGGACCAGCATGGACTTCGACAGGTCGATGGCGATGACGACGTCGATCCCGCGGTTTTTGAGCTCCGCCTCGCGGGTGCCGTACTGCGGGCGCATGGCTGCGGCGCCGATGAGGGCGAGCGAGGTGACGACGAGCATCCACTTGAGCCACTGCTTGCCCACCGAGGTGGACGCCGTCATCTTCTCGATCATCGGTACGTGGCCGAGCCTAGCGATGATGCGGGCGCGCAACTGGAAGTGGACCAGCACGAGCAGCAGCACGAGGACGGCCGAGAGGGGCAGCCACCAAAGGTTGCCGTCGGCCCAACCGAGGTCTTGGCCGGTCATGGGAACTTCCTCAGGACGGTGAGTCTCAGGAGCGCTTCGAGGAGGACGAGCGCGAGCGCTAAGTAAGCCCACATCATGAACTTCTCGTCGGGGAAGTCCTCGATGGTGCGCTCGTAGACGGTCTTCTCGAAGTCTTTGAACTGCTCACGGAAGGCCTTCTCGTCGTAGCCTTGGAAGTACTTGCCGCCGGTGAGCGTGGCGATCTCCTGAAGCAATGACGGGTTAGTCTCGAACGCACCTGGCGGGACGGCTTGATAGCGGATGAGGCCGCTGCGGTCGCGGACGATGGCGCCCGTACGGTTGCTGGTGTCCGGCACGTACACATTCGAGCCGCCGCCCACGAGGAACGGGTAGATCTTGATGGGTTTCCGCGGCTGCTTGGTCTCGGGATCGAGCTCGCGGCCCCAATCGCGCACGTATTCGGCGACATACTTGGCGCTCATCTTCGAGCCCTTCTCGGCGCCGTCCGTGATGAGGATGAGGGTCTTCTCCTTGCCCGACGCGTCTCGAAGGCGCAGGAAGCCGCGGCGTAGTGCGTCGCCGATGGCCGTAGCACCGCCCGAGATGGTGCAGTCGTTTCGGCAGAACTCCGGCGAGTCCGCGTCGCGGATGCCGTCGTCGAGGACGAGCTCGGTGATGTCTTTGATGGCGCGTCGATAGTCGCTCGTGAGCGGGTACTTGAGGTAGGCGCCTTCACCGAAGATGACGAGCCCCACGCGGTCGCCCGCCTCGGCGCGGTTCTTGATGAAGTCGACCAGCAGCTCCGTCGCGACGACGAAGCGGTTCTTCGGGTTCTTGCCGTCGAGCTGCGCCGCGCGGATCTCTTCCGGCGAGTTGTCGACCGCGTTCATGGACGCTGACATGTCGAGCGCGACCAGGATGTCGACCCCTTCGGAGGCGATGACCTTGCGGTTGGGCTTCTGGGGGCGGGCGATGGCGACGACGAGCGCCACGAGCGCGAGGACCCGGAGGATTCCAGGGAAGGCGTGCACATGGCCAAGGAGGCCGGTCTTAACCTCGCGCAAGGCGTGGGTGTTGCCGAAGACGAAGGTGCCGGTGCGTCGGCGCTGCAGCCAGAAGATGCCCAAGGCGGCCAGGGGGACCGCGATGAGCAGTAGGAACGCCCACTGCGATTGAAAGGTGAGGCCGTGACCGAGCATCAGGCGGCTCCCATCCAGATGAAGGGCAGAACGCCGCCGACGATGACCGCGGCCGAGACGGCAACGATCGCGAGCAAGAGGAAGCTGTATTCGGACGCGTCGGGGCGTCGGTCGAGGACGCGCGTGCCCGCCATGCGGTCGCCGACGCGCCGGCCGTCGGACGCGTAGACCATGACCACGAGCTCCATGGTGTGGCCCGCGATCGGCAACAAGAGCGGGAGGTTACGAGCGATCCTGGCGCCGCCGTCGAGCGCCTCCGAGCGCGTGTCGTGCATCGGCGCGAGCCCGAGGCCGGAGAGCACCTTGCCCGGGCTGCCTTCGCCGAAGAGGTCGCGGAGCAAGAACAGAGTGAGCGTGAGGCCGAGGCTGACCCACGGCATCGCTTCGAAGCCGAGCTTTCGACCGAGGAGGATGAGGCCGGTCGAGATCGTGGCCAGAATGAGCAGGTCGACGGAGACCGCGAAGACGCGCTTGAACGGGTGCGCCGGCTTTTCGAGGCGACGGCGAAGCTCTTCTTTAGCGCGTTGGTCGGCGACCTCGAGGTCGGACGCTCGGGTCGCGAGGACCATGGTCTCGACCGTCTGAAGCGACGCCGAGCACTCGTCGTGCGCGGGCGTGATGCCGGCGAACTTCACGAGGTCGGTGCTGCTCAGGAAGGCCTCGAACTCATAGAGTGACAGGCCCTTCGGAGAGAGCGTCTTCATGTCCGCAAGGAGCTCACTCGAGGTGCGTTCGAGGGCGTCCACCTTGTAACGGCGCCCGACGTAGTCGCGTAGGATCTCGGAGGCTCGGAATACGAACTCTTTGAGCTGCCCTTTGGCGAGCAGGCCGGAGTCGCGGAGCGCCGCGATCTTCTCGGCAGCCACCTCATGTGCCGGACGTGGCAGGGGCGGCGGCGGCCCCCGCGGCGCAAGTCGGGCCACATAGCGGGCGGCGACGAGCGTGAGCACGGCAGTGACTGTGATGACGCCTACCGAGATGAGCGCGATGATGAGGGCCCAGTTCCGGTCGAAGACCTGAAAGGGGGGCGCCGCCGGCGACAGTGCGACCTCTTTCGACGCGTCCTCGATGCGGCCTTCGGTGACCACTGTCGTCGGGGGCGCCGACACGTGCCCCGTGTCTTTGGCCAAGGTCTCGTAGTCGATAGGGAAAGACGGGATCTTACGCTTGCCGATCCGAAGCGCCATCAGTTCGAGTCGCCACGTCTCGACGACCGAGTCGCCTTCTTGGACGCGCTCAGGAGCGCCGGCTGGGGTCAAGAGCCGGTAGGCCCCGAGCGACGGTGCCGCCGGGAAGAAGAGCCGTACGTCTGCGGCGTGACGGGCGGTCACGACGAGGGTGAAACGATCACCGAGCTTGACGACCTCCGGTTCCGAGCGAGTGGTGATCGCGACGGGCGGCGGTGGTGCTGCCGGCTCCGCAGCGGGCGGAGCGGCGACCGTCGGCGCAGCCGGTGAAGCCGGCTGAGTCGCCGGTGGAGCCGGCTGAGTCGCCGGTGGAGCCGGCTGCGCGGCGGCGACGGTCGTCAGCAGCAAGAACACGAGCAAGAACGCGGGACTCTGGGGTCTTCGGGCGTTCACGGCTAGTGCCTCTTCGAACGCAGGCGGAAGTACTGCATTAACGCCTGGGTGTAGGGCTCGCCCGTCCGGAGCGAGATGAAGTCGAGCTTCATGCGCAGGAAGGACTTGCTACGGGCCGCGGTGGCGGTCTCGGTGCGCGCCTTGAAACGGGAGAGGAACGAGCCGCCCGTGTGACGCCAGAGAACCTCACCGGTCTTCGGATCCTCAAACGCGACGAGGCCCGCGCCCTTCAGTTCGGACTCGAGCGGGTCACTCACGACCACCGGGACAAGATCGTGGCGCCGGCGTGCAATACGGACGGCAGACTCCCAGCCGGCGGCGTAGAAGTCAGAGAGCAGGAAGGCGACGGACTTGCGGCGCGCGATGTGGCCTAAGAAGTCGAGCCCCGCTTCGATACGTTTGCCGTGGCCCTTGGGCTCGAACGTCAAGATGTCTCGGACGACGCGAAGGACGTGGCTCTTGCCCTTCTTCGGCGGGACGAAGTGCTCGACCTGATCCGAGAACAAGATGAGGCCCACGCGGTCATTGTTGCTGATGGCGCTAAACGCCAAGAGCGCTCCGACTTCGGCGGCGACGTCGGCCTTGAGCTGGTCTCTCGT
>CANMLD010000120.1 GCA_947498315.1 Pseudomonadota bacterium
CGAGAGGGTCACGGGCGGCAGCGCCGAGAGGGTCACGGGCGGCAGCGCCGAGAGGGTCACGGGCGGCAGCGCCGAGAGGGTCACGGGCGGCAGCGCCGAGAGGGTCACGGGCGGCAGCCCGAGCGGGGTCTGGGGCGGCGCCCCAGCCGGCCGGCCGTAACGTTAGCTCCGGCTGAAGCAGGCGACGCCGGCGCTGGGGCTGACAGCTAGTGAAGCGCACTGAGCGCCGCGCCGGCACCGCCGGCAGGAGCCCCGGTCGTCGAGTCAGTCACGAGAGACAGTGCATCAACGTGCAGAAATGGGCACAAGGCGGCGCGAGGTCTGCATCGAGCGCGGTTGCTTGTTCGGCGTTGTCGTAATGGAGACGAGCTCCTGGGGGAGAGGGACGCCCGGCGAGCGATCTTCAGAGCGCGTCGATGGGCGGGACAAAGGCCGGGTTCAGGTAGCCCGTTGTGATGAACTGGCCCCCATCCTTCTCGATGAGCAGGGTCGTGCCCGTGCCGGCCGCCCACGGGATGGTCCCGACGTACCAGAAGTCGCGCTCTTGCAGCGGGATGTCCTTCACCTCGGCGTCGAGCTCGCCATAGATGTAGACACGCACCGTCGCCAGGGTCTCGCCGAGGCCCCAGTCGTTCCAGTAGTGGACGCCGATGTGATAGGTCGCCCCGTCCTCGGGGACGTTCAGGTTCAGGTTCTCGGGGCCCCAACCGTCGATGTCATCGCGGTCGAGGCTGGGATCGTCATCGGCGTTCGGGTCGAAGGCACCCCAGTTGGGGTTCGGATTGAACCAGAATGAGTCAAAGGTCTTGTCAAACCAGGGGTCACCGACGCCGTCGCCGTCGATGTCGGGATTGAGCGACTGCGGCCCGGTTGCGAACGGGTGCGCGTAGTGGAGATCGAGGTCGGCACCGTTGCCTTCGCCGGTGTCTTCCGCGTTCAGGTCCCCAGCGGTGCTCCAGACGAGCTCGACGTGGATGGCCTCATCAGGGATGACGACGACGGTGTAGGAGGCGCATTCGCAGCCATCGTCGTCGCTCCACTTGCCGGCTTCGTCGCGCACGCAGAGCCCAAACGTGTAAACGCCTGCGAGGTTGACTTCGAAGACCGGCGTCTCGAACTTCGCGGACGGGATGAAGGTCGAGACGCTGCCGTCGGGGCCGCTGACGACGCTCCACTCCTGATCGATGATGGCGCCGTTCGGCGAGTAGCTCTGGTTCGAGTCGAGGTGGAGGATGGTCTGCGGGACGACCTGCTCGCCTTCGTCAACGACGATGATCGGCACCGGACACGTACCCTCGAGGCCGATGCCGGAGATCGTGACCTCGACGGTAGGCTCGAAGCTGTCGTTGAGGACCTGCAGCACGGCTCGATCAGGGATCGGCCGATTATCGGCGTCGAGTGGGCTGACGACGTCAGGAACGTACTGGATGGCGACGTCGATGCAGTCCCCGAAGTCGAGCAAGAGCGGCGCGGCGGGGTCGATCCCGTTCGGGCCCACGCCGCCACCGGTGCCTGCGAAGGAGAGCTGAAAGTCCGGCTCGGAGCGCTCAGGATCGAGGACGATGCTCGTGAGCTGGAGACCCGAGCCACCGCAGCTGCATATCGATACCGGGAGCTGGGCGATCTGGCCTACGATCTTGCCGCCGAACTCCATGTCTAGCGGCGTGACCTCGATGCAGGGCACGTTCTGGTTCGCTAGAAGCACGATGGAGTGGCCGCCCGTAGCCGACTGGAGGTCGTTGCAGAAGAAGATGAGCTCGCCTTCGGCAGAGGATTCCGTCGTCGGAGCGAAGGTGAGCCGAAGATCGGTCGTCGTGTTCGGCGCCACGACGAGTGGCGGGTCTATTGTCGCGCGTTGAAGGGTCGCCTCGCTGACGGGGTAGGCCTGTTCACCGACGTGGAGGGTGAAGTCGGGATGACCGCGCAACGCGAAGCCATCGCATACGAGCGCCTCGCTGCCTGTACTGTTCATCTTTGCGAACTTCTCGGCGACGGTGTCGAGCTCGACGGTTGCGAAGTCAATAACCTCTGGCGAGAGCGAACCGACGGCCGCGGGAGGCTGCTCGAGGATGGGGACCGACGCCGTGCCGTCGAACTTTGCGTCCGTGATGACCACGAGGGTCGCAACACGGGAGGCGAACGTTGTTTGACGAGTAAATCGAACCACGACTTCGATTTCACCTACGCCGGCGGTGCCAGTGAAGGGCTCGATCGAGGTCGGAAGCCCAGGGACCGACGCCAGGATGAAGGCGGGTCCCTTGTCGTCGACAGCCCCGTTGGCGACGTAAGCCAGCCGCACTTCTTGGAGTGCCATCGCGATGTTGCCCAAGTTACGGATCTTCACCGGGAGGTCGATGGCGCCCCCAATTGCGACCTGCCCAATCGACACGTTGATGGCGTCGTTCGGGACCAGCTCCAACTTCGCCCCGAGGGACTCATCGAAGGACTCTGAGCCACCGCAACCAGACATGCCGGTGACGAAGGACGAGAGCGCCATTGATAGGGCGAGCAGCTTGGGCAACTTTTTCAACATGGTCCCTCCGACCCGAACCCAACGCGCTTAGAGCAGCTTCCGTGGGTCAAGCTTGGGAGCATAACGAGATCGAGGGTGTGTCGAAAGGGCAATTGTCGCTCAGCGTGGCGAACCCTCAGGCCTCGAGCCGCGAAAGCCCTTGCTCGGCTGTCGCCTTCTCGGCGGAGAGCTGCTCGAGCTTCTCTCGTTCTTTGGCGACCACGTCGGCGGGGGCCCGCCCCACGAAGCTCGGGTTGTCGAACTTGGCGCGGATACGCGCCATCTCCAGGTCGAACTTCGCGATCGCACCTTGGAGTCGCTTTCGCTCCTTGTCGAAGTCCACGAGGCCAGTGAGTGGCACGGAGATCTCGACGGCGCCGGCCCGTGCAACCGCAGCGCCCTGGCGCTCGACCGGGTCGCCAGAGCGCACCTCGATGGTCAACGTCCCGATACCACCGAGCTTCATCAGCAGCGCGCGTTCAGCTTCGAGCCCAGCGGCCTCGCCGGATGTGTCGGAGTCGACGCTCAGGACGACGTCGAGCGGCTGCTTGGGCGCGATGCTGTTCTCCCCCCGGATGGTTCGGATGCCCTCGATGACGCTGATGACCGCGTTCATTCGGGCCGCGTCCGAATCGAATCGGGAGAGACCGGCGATAGCGAAATCCGCCGTTGTCAGGAAGGGCGACGGGCCCTGGCGACGGCCGGCCGAGTTGGCCCGCGGGATGCGCTGCCAGATCTCCTCGGTCACGTGCGGCATCATCGGGTGCAGGAGCCGCAAAGCACCGTCGAGGACCGTGCTGAGCGTCCATTGGGTCGCGTGCCGAGTCCGTCGACCCTGGTCCGACGCAGCCGCCTTCTCGGCGTCGAGCCCGACCTTGGCAAGCTCGATGTACCAATCACAGAACTCCTTCCAGAAGAACTGATAGACGGTCCCCGCAGCCCCGCCGAAGTCGAAAGCCTCGAGCTCGGCGTTCAGGCGGCCGGTGGTCTCGGCGAGGCGGGTCAAGATCCAGCGGTCAGGCAGCGTGAAGTCGGCACTCGCGGGAGCGGATGCGCGGGGATCGAAGTCGCCGAGGTTCATCAGCGCGAAGCGGGACGCGTTCCATATCTTGTTCACGAAGTTGCGGTAGCCGTTCACGCGGTCGATGGACAGCTTGATGCTGCGGCCAGCGACCGTGAGGGCGGCGAGAGTGAAGCGGAGCGCGTCGGCGCCGTGGGTGTCGACGATGTCGAGCGGGTCGATGACGTTGCCCTTCGTCTTCGACATCTTCTCGCCCTTCTCGTCTCGTACCATGGCGTGCAGATAGACCTTTTTGAAGGGCACCTCTCCCATGAACTTCAGGCCCATCATGATCATGCGGGCCACCCAAAAGAATAGGATATCGTGGCCAGTCTCCATCACGGCGTTCGGATAGAAGGTCTCGAGCGCCTTGGTCTTCTCTGGCCATCCCAGCGTCGAGAAAGGCCAGAGCGCCGAGCTGAACCACGTGTCGAGCACGTCCTCGTCCTGGCGCAGAGACGACGAGGCGCAGCTCCCGCAGACGGTGACGTCTGTGCGACTGACTGTGGTGGCGCCACAGTCTTTGCAGTACCAGGCCGGGATCCGGTGGCCCCACCAGAGCTGTCGAGAGATACACCAGTCCCGAATGTTGTACATCCAATGATAGTACGTCTTAGACCAGCCTTCGGGGACGATCTCGATACGGCCGCTCTCGACCGCCTCGATGGCCGGCTTCGCGAGCGGCTCCGCTCGCACGTACCATTGCATCGAGAGCATCGGCTCCACGACTTCGCCAGTGCGCTGCGACTTGCCGAGCGCCATCTTGTGCGGCTCCACCTTCACGAGGAGCCCCAAGGCGTCGAGGTCGGCGACGACGCGCTTCCGACCTTCGTAACGCTCGAGGCCGCGGTAGGCCTCGGGCGCGTTCTGGTTCAAGTGAGCGTCCCAATCGAGGACCGTGATCATCGGCAGCCCGTGCCGCTTGCCGGTCTCGAAGTCGTTGAAGTCGTGTGCCGGGGTTACTTTGACGCACCCGGTGCCGAAGGCCATGTCGACGAGGATGCCATCTGCGATGATGGGGATCTGGCGGCCCGTGAGCGGCAGATCGATGGTCCGCCCGATCAGGTGCTGGTAGCGGGGGTCCTCCGGATGGACGGCGACCGCAGTGTCTCCAACTAGCGTCTCGGGGCGGGTAGTCGCGACGACGAGTCGCTCATCCGAGCCGCTTACGGGGTAGGCGATGTGCCAGATGTGACCGTCGACTTCTTCGGCCTCGACCTCGAGGTCGGAGAGCACGGTCTGCATCTTCGGCGACCAGTTGATGAGGCGCTCTGCTCTGTAAATCAGGCCTTCGTCGTAGAGGCGCACGAAGACCTCGCGGACGGCGTCCGAGAGACCCTGGTCCATCGTGAATCGTTCACGTTCCCAGTCGCAGGAGATGCCGAGACGCTGGTGCTGCATGGTGATCCGAGCATGGCACTTGGCCTTCCACTGCCACACCACCTCGATGAACGCGTCTCGGCCAAGATCGTGGCGCGATTTACCCTCCTTGGCCAGTTCGCGCTCGACCACCATCTGGGTCGCGATCCCGGCGTGATCCGTGCCTGGCATCCAGAGCGCATTCATGCCCTGCATGCGGCGCCACCGGATCATGATGTCTTCGAGAGTCGCGGTCAGCGCGTGCCCCATGTGCAGCGAGCCGGTCACGTTCGGGGGCGGCATCGAGATGGTATACGGCGGGTCGGCAGAGTCGTCTTTGGCCGCGAAACACCCCGCGGCTGTCCAGTTTCCGTACCACTTGGGCTCGACCAGCGTGGGATCATAGACCTTGTCGAGGTCAGAGGACTGGTTCGTTGCGGCGACGGACGGGGTGGCTGGATTCGCTGTGCTCATGTGTTCTTGGTTTCCGGTGTCATACGATCGAGGTTGAACTTGAAACGAATGTCGGGCGTAGATCCGTCGATTGAATTCGTCAGCAGGGGACGTGACTCAGGGCTTCTGCCGCAGCGCGCTCGTGTCGCGGCCAAGGACGCTGGTGCCACTCCCGAGGTCGGGGAGGAAGTGAGGCGCCACCTCCATCAGAATGGCGCGGACCTTGTCGCCGCCGCCTCGCCTCTCGAGGACCTGCCGAGGCGTACGGCCTTCGAAGTTGGGGATGGGGTTGTCGAACCAGCCGACGGGGTGGGGGTGAATCATGCAAGCCGCCCGGCGGATGTCTTCAGGCACGGGTTGGCCTTCGAGATTGGTCTGAGCTTCGGGATCGAGCTCGTCCCAATATCCGGCGCTGAGCGTCTGGTAGAAAGTATCCCAGGCCTGCAGCTTGCTGGTCATCAATTACTCCGTGGGGACCTCCGTCCCAGCTGGCCCCAAGGCGGCGGGGCGGGCAGTGATGCTAGCCCGTCTTCAGCGTTCATGTCACTATAGACGCCTTGGCAGGGGAGCTTTGGCCCCGACCCACCCGAGGGGCACGCTCCATGGACGACCGATTGAACGACGACATCGAGCTCGGTGCAGCCCTCCTCTCGCTCGGACTCGTCAATCCGACGGACTTGCTCAAAGCCTTCCAAGCAGCATGGCGAGAGAGCCGTAGCCTCGAATCGGCGCTCGTCGATGTCGGTGCGGCGAGGCCTGGAGATCTCGAGCAGATTCGGCAAGCTCGCGCCGCAGGACGCGTCTCGACGACTGACTTTCTGCCGCCACCAGCGCGCCGATACCATCACGAACGGGCGCTCGGCGAAGGCGGGATGGGGCTCGTGTCGCAGGTTCGCGACCGCGCTCTCGGCCGGTCGGTCGCCCTGAAACAGCTCTCCGCCAAGGTGGGCTCGGATGATGAGTCCGTCGGGACCCTCCTCACCGAGGCTCGCATCGCTGGCAAGCTCGAACATCCCAACATCATGCCCATCTACGACGTAGGTGCGCTGCCAACGGGCGAGCCTTACTACACGATGCGGCTCATGGACACGTTGAGTCTCGCGGACATCCTCGCGCTGCTCCGCGAGGGCAACCCAGAAGCGACCCGCCAGTACCCGCTGGTGAGGCGCATGCGGATCTTCCTTCAGATCTGTTATGCGGTCGTCTACGCCCACGGCGAGGGGGTCATCCACCGCGACCTGAAGCCGGACAACATCCGAGTCGGGCGGCACGGCGAGCCTCAGCTCTGCGATTGGGGGCTCGCCCGCGCGGAGGGCCTGCCCGACCTGCCGCTCCGCAAAGCGCTTCAGGACGCGCTCGCCCGTGGGGAGCATAATCCTTGCGTGGTCATCGGCAGCCCGAACTACATGAGCCCTGAGCAAGCGATGGGCAAAAACGACGAGGTTGGGACCGCATCGGACATCTACGGCCTCGGTGCCATCCTCTACGAGGTGCTGACGCTCGCGCCACCCGTACAAGACAGCGACACCGCGGTCATCTTCGAGAAGGTGGAACGCGGCGAAATCGTGCCCCCGAAGATGCGAGCGCCCGAGAGGCGCATCCCCGACGAGCTCGCGGACCTGTGTTGGTCATGCATGTCCCTGAGCAGGGAGGATCGCCCGCCCGATGTTCGCGTCCTGTGCCGTGTGACCGAGACGTGGCTCGACGGATACCGCGATCGCGAACGCACGGCGGAACGCGCCTTCGCCGAGAACCAACGCGGCAGCCGCTTCGCCGAGGCCTTCTCACGTCTACGGGCAACTCGACACCGTGTCGCGGACCGGCCCGCCTCCCACGGCGACGACCTCACGGACCACGATCCGGACGGCCGCGAGCACGAGATTACCGCTGCTTTCTTTCAGGCACACGACGCGTACACACGGGCACTCGGCTTCTTCCCGGGTGATCTCGTGGCTCGCGCGAAGCTCGCCGAGCTGGCCTTGGCTCACCTCGAGGACTCAGAGGCCCGCGACGACGATTTGGGCTGCCAGTTTGCGTGGTACTTGCTCCGCCGCAACAACGACGGCGCCTTCGACGCACTGACCGAAGGCACTGCCCGCCTCGAGATACAAACTGAACCCAACGGTTCGACCATCTGGCTTCGAGCACTCGCGCAGGACGGACGATTCGGCACGTCCCCGAAGGCGATCGGTCATGCGCCAGTGGCCGTCGACGACCTGGACGCGGGGCTCTACCTAGTCACGGCGGAGCACCCGACGGGTCTCAGGACGAGCCGACCGCTATTTCTGAAGTCGGGGAGCACACGTGCGCTGCGACTTCAGCTCGACCGATGACAGCGGTGGGGACGTAAGCTGCGCTCTGAAACCTTTTCCCCAACTGACGGACTTCGTCGGCACCGAGATCTCGCGATACATCTCATATTTTCGAGCACTTACAGCTATCGCCAACATGCTCGACTCCCTGAGACTGCAAAAGTTGCGGCCGAAACGAGAAGGCGACCAACGCGGAACCCGCACGATCACGCGCTCCCGTGGCGACGGGCCCTGTGGCATGCCCCTTGCTTTGTCGCCATCGGGGCCCGTGTATCCAACGCCGCACCACCATGACGTCAAACTGGCACCCTGTCAGATTGACCAAGGGTGACTCGACGACGGAGCGGGTCCCACGAGGTTGAGTCGCATGACCGAGGCAATCGCCAAGAACGCGCCACGCCAGCGCCGCGCCATGCGCGGATACACCCTCATGGAGTTCATGATGGCGCTCGGCATCCTCGCGCTCCTCGTGTCGCTCGCTGTGCCATCCATTCAGAGCGGATTCGCCAAACAACACCTCCGGGCGGCGACGGTCGAGGTCATGGACGTGTTCGGCTACGCCCGGGTTCAAGCCATGGCTCGCAACCGCGCCTACGAAGTCCGTATCACGGGGCAGGGCTCGCCGAGCGGTAAGCTCGCCGTGCACGAGAGCATCAACACCCGATGCAGCGGCATGACAGGAGGACTTCAGAACCTGAAGGTCCTCGACCTGTCGATAGGTGACTACGACGACATCCGCATCGTCGGATCCGAGCCGAGCGGGCTCGGCGCCGGCTCATTCGGCCTCTGCTTCCTCCCGAATGGACGCGTAGTACAGTCAGACACCCTGCTACCCGTTGAAGCAACGGTAGATGGGTGGGGCGCCGGAGCAGCCTGGATCTCGATTCAGGCGCTCAAGGAAGGCAGCAGTAACACGACGATGGGCATCATTCACCGCATTGTCATCCCCTACAACGGGGTCCCTTCAATGCTCCCCGGTGTCCCCGGATCGCCCCATGTCTGAGCTGCGACCGACGTCGGGCCCAATGAGGTCAAGGGCCCGTCAGGGCTTCACTCTCGCTGAGTTGCTCGTGGTTGTGACCATCACCACCATCGGCTTCGTGGCGATCATGAACCTGCAGCTCGGGACCATTCGCGGCGTCGGCTCTGCACGTGGCATGCAGAACGCGCTCGGGATCGCGGAGCACGTCGCGATGGCGATGCGGCAAGAGGCGATGGAGTGGACTCCGGCTTCGCCAGCGTTGTCGTCCATTACGACCTTCACCTTCTTGAAGAACGCCCCAAACACCACGGATGCCGGTTCGGGCAGCACCTGGCTGATCGGCTATCAGGACTCCGCGGCACCTGCGGCCGACGCGCGCATCTCGCCGGGCGGCGCGTCGGCCACCCTCGACGCGGGGATCCGGGGCGATCTCGGCACGGACATCGACCGCAGCTTCTGTGTGCACTACCGCCTTACGTGGCTCGTGCCCAACATGCTTCTGCGTGCGGACATCCGGGTCTCATGGACGCGGCCAACGGCCGACGCGAGCGCCTACGAAGCCTGCCCGATCAACATGGTCGACCGCATCGACGAGGTCCAATCGGTGTCACTCCCCGTGACCATCCTGCGCAACGTCTTCGTGAGGCAGGTATGAAGTCGCCTGATGGATCAGAGCCGGTGAAACGGCGCAAGACGCAACCGGGGTTTACGCTCTACGAGCTGCTCGTTGCCGTGGTGGTCGCGACGATCCTCATCGTGATGGTCTACACGGTCTACACGAAGGCCTCGCGCTCCTACCGAAACCAGTCCATGGCCGTCGCGATGCAGCAGCATGCACGGTTCGCCATCGACCACCTGCGTCGAGACATCGCGCTGGCGGGGTTCAATGCCACCCCGAACTCAACGCTCGACCCGAACGTCTGCATGCAGCCCGCCTCGCCACTTCGAGCGATCACGGCGAAGCGAAGCCTCGCGGGCACGACTGTCGCGAGCCCGACGCAAAACCCGAACATCGCTCCTCTGGAGTTCACGCTGTTCGGTGATTACACCGGCGCCAATGGCGAGATCTTCATCACGCAGTCGGTCGCCGGAAACACGGTCACGCTGCAGACCGGTTTCGAGACGCTCATTACGGAGGCTCAGTTCTTGCGCATCTTCGCCGACAACAAACGACGCTACCTGCGGATCGTCGATGCGGAGCAGTATGAGGTCTACATTCCGATCTCAGGCGCCAACTACGGCGCGCGTCAGATCGTGCTCGAGAGCGCGCCTCCAGTGCGCAGCGGCACGCAAACCTGTGGCATTCAGGGTTTCGGGCTCGGACTGCAGGTAAGCCCCGCCATGTTCATCCGCTATCGTCTCGAGCTCACTGACGCGGCGCGCGGCGCGACCGCGCTCGTACGCGAGGACGTTCAGGTAGACGGCGTAACGCCAGTCGAGGACTCGAAGCTCCTCATCGCCGACAACGTCGTGGACTTCTCTGCTTACGACTTCGTCCTCGACAATGACGCGACCAAACGTTCGCCGTCACTCGCTGTCACAGCGATTCCGGATGCGTCGATCCTCGACGAATCGGGCGAAGGCGGCGTCCTCGGCAGTCTGAGCGCGACGTCGCAGAACCTGCGCTTCATGACCATCAAGGTGACCGTCCGCACGGACCAGGAAGACCCTGAGCTGACCCACGTGCCTCGAGCCGGGCCCTATACCCGCATGAACACCTACGACGTCTATCCAGGACTCGAAGGCGCAGCTCGCACTCTCAGCCTGACCAGCAAGGTCATGCTCCAAACGCTCGCTGTGAGGAACATCTGATGCGTCAGCGCTCTCAATTCCCTATCAATCGGCTCTCCACGCGTCGTGGGAGCCTCCTCATCGTGTCGCTCATGGTCATCTTGGTCATGGCCGGGCTCGCTATCGTCGGCGCACGGGGCGTGATGATGGAGCTCTCTCAGGTCGGCAACTTCCGCGCCGGCGAGCAGTCGCTGCGAATCACCGAGTCTGGAATGGAGGCCACCGTCGCGATGGCCATCGAGAAGGGCGATGCGTTCCCGCTGTTCATGCATCAGAACGAGAACAAGCTCGCGCTCAAAGACGTGTCCGAGGCGTTTTACGACACGAGCGCCAAAGGCTCGTTCGGAAAGGAGTACTCGGCGCTCGGCGCCGTGAACTTCGTCAGTGTGATGACGCTTCCGCAGGATACAAACCGGGTGCCGGGATACCCGGTGAACGAAGCGTACGTGTGGAAGAAGTACCAGATCTCGACTTACGGTTACTATGGCTCCGCGGACTCCACCGCGACCGCAGCCGACGTCGTTCGTAACAGCTCACGACAGTACGTGAGCCACAGCTTCGTCGGGCCCTACATCGTAGGGGGTGGCGGCCAATGACACGGCAATCGACCGTACGGCGCTTCGCGCCCTTGTTCGGACTCACGGCAGCGTTGCTGACGCTTGGCGGCTCTACCGAGGCGTGGGCCCAGGTCGACGCCGCGAGCCGGCCGCCCGTGGTCTTCGTCATCCTCGACACGTCAGGGTCGATGTCCTACGTGCAGGGGCCAGAGTTCGTCACGCCGACGTGTGCGGTCGACGCCACTGCCATCGCTGCCGGCGACGACCCGGCGCTCATGCGAGATCCGACCGTCACCTACCAGTACTCCCGCGACATGATCGCCAAGGAAGTGCTGACAGGGACCTTCGAGTCGTTCTGGTGCCGTGAACGTCTGCGGCCAGCCGGTCGCTTCGATGAGGGCTACCCGGTCCCTTGGTACACTCCGGAGTTCTCGACGCAGCGTGCTGACGGGGTCATCGACGTCAATAAGGAGCGCATCAAGTTCGCTTTCGCCACGTTCGACACCCTCCTCGATGACGACACCGGCGCATTGGGTGGGTGGTCTCTGGGGCCGAACGCGCAGTTTCTAAAGCCTGTTGGACGCACCAACATCGGCCTTCAAAACGCGACTGCGCAGTGGGGCAAGCTGGTCGTCGCGCCGGTTACGGACGACTCGACGGCGGTCATCGATCACAACGAGCTCGTGCAGCAGGAGTTGCTTGGGTCCATCCCCTTTGGAGGAACCCCGATCGCGCCCGCCCTCGAGGACACGGTGTGGCTCTTTGCCAACAACGAAGCCTTCGCGAAGAAGACGGTCTCCAATGACGGCGACCCATACCAGAAGTGCCGTCCCCGGAGTGTGCTGCTCATCACGGACGGTCGCCCCAACATGGGCGAGGGAGCGCTCGGATACAAGACGTCGGTACAGGCAGCCGAACGGCTCTTCAAGCAGGGCTACAAAGTACACGTGGTCGGCTTCTCACTCGATGCGGCGACGGTGAGCCGGGTGAACGACATCGCCATCGCCGGCGGAACGGAAGAGGCCAAGTTGGCTGTGACGCCAACGCAGCTCGCGACGGCGCTGTCTACGGTCCTCGGCAAGGCGACACCGGGCATCTTCTCCCGCACCGACGCCGTCTTCACCGACATCACGGGTTCGAACGTCGACCTGCAGTACCAGATCAACACCGCTTACTCGAACTCGACGACCACCGACATCGACATGTCGGGTTACTTCGAGGTCACGAGTTACCGCTGCGAAGACGGCTGTCGCGATCCCTACGGCGGCGCTGGCGCGTGTGAGGTCAAAGACGCGCGTACGGTCCTGAACAACCGAGCGACGGACCGGAAGATGTACTTCGCCCTCGATGGCAAGAAGGAAGAGTTCAAGAAGGGTAATAGCGACCTCTCCTCCGATCTGATGGCGCTGCCGACGGCGGGTCCGCTCTCGAACCTGAGCCCGGTCCTCTACAACGGCACCTACCGCGTCTCGGGTGAAACGCTCGGTGACGCGTCGGACCCGGCGGTTCGCGAGAAGTATCGCGGACAGCTCATCGATCTCATCCACGGAGAGTCCGGTACCCGCCGGCAGAAGGAGCGGCTCGGCGCCATATGGCACTCGTCGCCCGTCCTGCAGACCAACCTCTCCAAGCTCGACGTGCAGATCCCGTCGTTCAAGAGCTACAAAACGTCTATCGCGGACCGCCCCACGATGGCCTACACCATGACGCACGAAGGCTTCATTCACGCCGTCCACATCAGCCAGCCCGGTGTAGGATCGCCGACGGGGACGAAGTGGCTCGAGGAGGTGTGGGCGATCGCACCACAGGCACTCGTCCCGCGTATGCAAGAGCTCGGGACCAAGCTCCAGGTTCTCGGCGACGGCAAGATGATCTTGAAGGACGTTCGCCTCGAGAAGTCGGCCGCGAACCTGACACTGGCTCAGGAGACTGCGCAGTGGCGCTCCATCCTCGTGGCCCCCTACCGCCAGGGTGAGCGCGGACTGATGGCCCTCGACGTGACCGATCCCTTCAACCCCATCATCCGGTGGGAGATCACGAATGGCCGCCGCTGCTGGCTCACGGACCTGTCGGCCGGCACGACGAAGTGCGAGAACTTCGATGACCATGATCGCAGCGATTTCAGGAACCTAGGCTACGTTCACGCCAAGCCGCAGATCGGGACCGTCTTCATCGAGGTCGGTAGCGCCATCGACAAGCGGGAGGTGGCGGCGGCGTTCTTCCCCTGTGGTGAGCCTGTCGTGGGTGAGCCGGAGTCGGGCAAGTGCTTCATGGTCGTGCGTCTGGACACTGGCGAGAAGATCCGCGAGTTCAAGAACGGCAACACCTCGGTAGTGGACGACAATGGGGCGAAGGACAACCTCGTCAACACGCTCGACCACGCCATCGTTGGGGACCCGATCGCCTACAACACCTTCCTCGGGACCTTCACGACGCGCCTCTTCGTGGGAGATGCCGGCGGTCAGCTTTGGCGTTTGGACGTGTCGGGGTCCGACCCGACGACGTGGAAGATGGGCTTCTTCTTCGATACCTATGACGATCTCGAGGATCTGGCGATGTTCTCTGCCGGTCGCTCCGCCCTACGCACGGCGCCGGCGCTCTCCCCGGTGCCGCAGCGGGGCCAGCTCGTGCTGGTATTTGGCACGGGTGATGTCGACTACGGCAAGGAGACCCAAAAGACAGTAGTCTACTCGGTCAAGGAGAAGCTCGCGTTCTCGGCTACGACCGGGGCCATCGTCGGCGACGTGACGGCCGAGATGAACTGGCGCCGCGAGCTGAACGCCGGTGAGTACTTGACTAGCCGTCCGCTCATCTTCGGCCGTACGGCCTACTTCACGAGCTACGAAGCTGACAAGACCGATGCCTGCGAAGGCGGTACTGGACGAATCTGGGGCCTCGACTATCTCGACGACGTGAACGACGCCCCGGTAGGGACCCTCGATCTCGACGGGAACGTCGCCACTGTCGCCAAGGCCGAGTACATCGAGCTCGTCGACACGGTCCCTTACGGCGCGACCATCGCTAGCCGCCCAGCCTGCAACGGCGCGGACGGTCTGGCCGCCGCCGGCGCCAACCTAGGCGCGGGATCGTCGAGCCTACGTGGTGCTCAGAGCGGCCAGCTCGAGCTCATCGTGCAGACGGGCAACAAGGGCCAGACCAATACGGCGGCCAACCCCGGCAAATCCGGCCATACCGCCACCGTCAACAAGTTCAGCCAGAAGCTCGTTCGACCGCCAAAGCAGGTCATCAGCGTGAGCTGGGGACAGGTCCAGAGCCTGTGATGATGCGCCGTGCCAGTGGTATGGCGACACTGCTCGCGTCGCTGAGCGTCGCTGCAGCCGGCTGCGGCCGGGAGCTCCTCGGTGCCGACGAAGAGCGCATCAGCCCGAACGCCGAGCTGAGAGCACCGGTCGAGACCCCCGAGCCGCCCAAGGCGCCGCAAGATGTGGATGAGTCTGGACGGCTGCTCCCAGCCGACGGGCTCGTGAGCGGCTTCGAGGTGCCGAAGGGGCTGAAGCTGCTCCGTCGCGAAGGCGGGTACCTCGAGTTCGAGATCAACGCGGAAGTCGACGCGCTGCGTGAGTTCTGGAGCGGGCTAGATAGCCGCAATGGGCGCCGGTTCGCGGAGAGACGCTACCTCATCGAGGACGCGACGGTCGGCTTCGACGTCAATCACTCACGGGAGACCCTCGACCGACTACGCCTCGGAGAGGAATACAAGGACGGCTACATCTATGTCGCGCCGGGAGGAGGACGCTCTCAGCGCATTCGCGTCCATCCGCCGATGACGGTGGTCGACCCCGAAGACAACCCCTTCATCCCGAAGCTCGAGCCAGCCGGTCCCGGCAGCCCCCTCACTCCACGCGGCACGCCGCCACCTAGCCGCCTGTCGAGACCCCGCGCGCCAACAGGCGCTGCGGGCGAGAACGGCCGTGTCGACGACGAAGGCGCTTCGAGCAACGGCACGCAGACCGGTGGACGCAGAGGCTCCGCAACGCCCGAGGCCGGCGGCAGCGGACTGAGCCCGGCGCCCACGGGTACGTCACCAACCGGCCCGGCGCCAACTGGCCCGGCGCCCACGGGTACGTCACCAACCGGCCCGGCGCCAACCGGCCCGGCGCCCACAGGTACGTCACCAACCGGCCCGGCGCCAACCGGCCCAGCGCCAACGGGTACCGCACCCACCGGGACGCTCCCTTCGGCCCCAGGCCTCGTGCCGACGAACCCGCGCCCACTCCCACCCTCGCTGACGCCTACGGGTCTCGTCCCGCAAGGAGGCACACCGGCGAAGAAGTACGGGCCTTATCCCGGAGCCGGTCACTCCGTCGTGCC
>CANMLD010000121.1 GCA_947498315.1 Pseudomonadota bacterium
TCGGACACGGGTCAAGGTTCGGACACGGGTCAAGGTTCGGACACGGGTCAAGGTTCGGACACGGGTCAAGGTTCGGACACGGGTCAAGATGGCCAATTCAAAGCGACCTTTGGCAACATCACGGGCGCCTGTGGGACGTTGGCCTCCGAGTTCACGATCGCCCAGCCGAGCTTCCACTCGAACACCTACACGTTTGGCACCGCGTTCGACGCCGAAGCGCTGCGCGTTCTGGCTAAGAAGCGCCTCGACGGCAACAACAACGGCGGCAGCTCTAAGTGCAGCGAGACCATGAGCATGCAGACCCTCTTCGACTGCGAGGGGCTGGTCGGGCTCAAGACGGAGCTGGACATCGTATGGGACGTGGTCGGCCAAACCACCGATTGGCTCGGAGAGGTGAACGGCGTCAAGGTCGGCGTGTCCGTATCACGCGCTTACCAGGGGCCGAACGACCAGACCTACACCGTCGATGACGCGATCACCTTGTTGACCAAGAAGCTCGGCGGCATCAACGCGAGCACAGCCAACGTGAACGCGGTCGATGCATGGCAGAAGCAGGTTCTGCACGTCTGGACCTTACAGCCGACGTGGGTGCCCATCCTCGAGGAAGGCTGGAACGCGCTCTCTCCCGAGCTGAGAGCGAACACCGTCATCATCGTCACCGTGGAGCAGGCAAGCACAGCGATCACGATGGACGACTGTCAGTGACGGGTACGCCGGCGAACTCGTGGCACGCACGCGCGGCGTGTGTTAAGCTCTCCGGCATGCGCGTCCTTGCCGGCTCGGTTCTGTGCCTTTCTCTCTTCGCCTCACCCGGCTGCGGGCTCGACCCGGACGGCAGCTCGGGCAACGATGCACGCCGCGACCAGGCGCAGCCAATCCCACTCGACGAATGGGTGACGGACGAGAACGGTGTCACCTTCAAGGGCGGCGACCGCACCGACTGGAAGAAGATCGTCACTCCGAAGAGCGGCACCCTGAAGGTCGAAGTCGCTGCCGACAAAGCGGACGCGACCATCGTCGCCTCATTGTATGACAAATACGGTGCTCGTCTCCTCGAGAAGACGAAGAACCGGGGCGACTCATCTCATCTCTCCTTCGAAGGCGAGGTACGCCGCGGTCACTACTTCGTGTCCATCTCGGCCAAGAACAGCTCTGATGAGTCGGTCTACTCGATCCGCGCCTCGATGGGTGGGGGATACGGCGTAGGCGACATCCCTCTGCCCGAGTAGCGGGACGGCGCACATGCCCCACACTCAACTCCCTTCGAGCGTAGCGTCGGTTTCGACCACGATGGAATGCTTCGCCGTCACCGATGTCGGTCGCATGCGCGACAACAACGAGGACGCCTTCGACGCGATCCCGGAAAAGGATTTCTACGTCGTATGTGATGGCATGGGGGGACACGCATCCGGCCAAGTAGCCAGCCGCATCGCCGTGGAGAACCTCCGCCGCTACGCCACTGAACTGTATCGCCACCCGGGCCCAGAGTACTCCTTCCCGAACCCTCCCACGTCGACGGCGCCGGAACGACTGGTCTCGAACGCGATTCAGTGGGCCAACGAACGCGTCTTCATCGAGTCGATGAAGGAGCGGCAATACGAGGGCATGGGGACGACGCTCGTCGCGATGATGGCCGTTGGCCGACATCTCGTGCTAGGCCACGTAGGAGACAGCCGCATCTATCGATATCGGCAAGGGGTCCTCGAACAGGTCACACGCGACCACAGCCTGCTGAACCACTACATCGACATTGGCAAGATCCGCACCGAAGATGAAGCCAAGAGCTTCAAAGAGACGAACGTCATCGTGCGCGCCGTGGGCCTGAAGGACTACGTAGAGCCGACGGTGAAGATGATCGAGCGCAGGGCGGGCGATCTCTACCTCCTTTGCTCTGATGGGCTCAGCGACCAAGTCTCGGACGCCGTGATCGCCGAGGTGCTCTCGAAGAACCCTTCTCTCGAGGCCTCCTGTCGAAAGCTCGTCGACCTCTCCAATCTTGCGGGGGGCAAGGACAACTGCACGGTGATGCTCGTGCGGGTGCTCCCGGGCGCGTTCGACGACGAAGAAGACCTCCCGAAGACGATCCGCCGAGAGATTCGGACCAAGCGGACATCGCCAGCGACCGACTTCGACGACGACGAACGTACCGCGCCGAGCCTGCCCGCGCTCACCGACTTCACGGTGGGGCAAGAGGACCCGGACGACGATGAGCCCATTGGCAGCGACACGGAGCCCGAGCTTCCGCTGGCGCAGTTGGGGGCGGGGAACGCCCCACCCATCCCGGGGTCGCTCCCCAGGACGCCCGGGGTAAAGAAGTTGAGTGGTCCCCCATCATCCCGCCGTGGTTTTGACGACGACGACGACGAGAAGACCGACCCGAATCGGCAGGCCCTACCCTTCCCTCCCGACGAGGAATAATCAATGCCGACGCGCCTTTACCTGGTCGACGGCACCTTCGAGCTGTTTAGAGCCCACTACGGTGCCGCTCGCGACGGGCGTACACCGGGCCCCTTCGACGCCGTCGCCGGGATCGTGCGCTCAGTGACGCAGTTGCTATCGAGGCACGGCGCCACTCACATCGCCGTCGCGTTCGACCACGTCATCGAGTCATTCCGCAACGAGCTCTTCCCAGGATACAAGACGGGCGAAGGCATAGACCCCGTCCTCCGCGCCCAATTCGAACCCGCCGAGGCCGCCATGGCCGCGCTAGGGGTCGTCATGTGGCCCATGGTCGAGTTCGAAGCCGACGACGCCATCGCCACCGCAGCAGCACGCTTTCGGGGCGACGCCGAGATCGTCATCGCGTCCCCCGACAAGGACCTCATGCAGTGCGTCCGCGGGACCCACATCACAACGTGGGACCGGATCCGAGATCGGCACTTCGACGAGAACGCCGTCCGCGAGAAGTTCGGCATTGGTCCGACCTCGATCCCCGACTTCCTCGCCCTCGTAGGCGACACCTCCGACGGGATCCCGGGCCTCCCCAAATGGGGCGAGAAGAGCGCTGCCGTCGTCCTCGGGCGGTGGGGCCACATCGACGCCATCCCAGATGATCACGCCGATTGGGACTGCATCGTGCGCGGCGCCGCCGGACTCGCCGCGACGCTCAAGGAGCAACGTGAAAGCGCGGTCCTCTACCGAACCCTTGCCACGCTGCGCACCGACGTCCCACTCCCCGAGACTCACCTGGACGCACTACGCTGGACGAGCGCAGACCTCAAAGCCCTCGAAGGCGTCGCCGAAGCCTGCAACGATCCGGGCCTGCTCGCCCGAGTCCCCGCCCCCCGTCTCTGACCCCAACGCGCCCGCAGCCCTTTGGCAGGGCTACTCTCTGCGGCCACCTGGAGCACCCATGACCAGCCGTTACGAACGTTCCGAAGCCGCCTTCGCCGCCTCCAAGGTCCGCCTCCCCGGCGGCGTGAACAGCCCGGTCCGCGCGCTTGGCTCGGTCGGCGGTGTTCCCTTCTTCGCGGCCTTCGGCAAAGGCCCTTGGATCACCGACATCGACGGCAATCGCTATGTCGACTACATCCTCTCATATGGGCCACACGTCCTCGGTCACGCCCACCCGGCCATCGTGGCGGCGATCACCGACGCCGCCACGCGCGGCACCGCCTTCGGCGCACCGACCGAAGCCGAGACGATGCTCGCTGAGCGCGTGCGCGCGTTGGTCCCGTCGATGGAGCGCATGCGCTTCGTGAGCTCGGGGACGGAAGCCACCATGAGCGCCATCCGAGTGGCACGCGGCTTCACCGGACGCGATCTCATCATCAAGTTCGATGGGTGTTACCACGGTCACGCCGACGGCCTTCTGGTGAAAGCCGGGAGCGGCGGCCTCACCTTCGGCAACCCGGACTCGGCGGGAGTCACCGCCGGGGCCGCGCGCGACACGCTCGTCGCCGACTACAACGATCTGAACGACGTCGAGCGGCTGATGAACGCCCACCCCGGGGCCGTCGCCTGCGTCATCCTCGAGCCAGTCGTGGGGAATATGGGCCTCGTTGCGCCCGTCCCCGGCTTCCTCGAAGGCCTCCGGACCCTCTGTGACCGGCACGGGGCGCTGCTCATCTTCGACGAAGTCATGACGGGGTTCCGCGTCCACCTCGGCGGCGCGCAGGCGCTCTACGGCGTGAAGCCGGACCTGACCTGCCTCGGCAAAGTCATCGGCGGTGGCCTCCCGGTGGGCGCGTACGGTGGTCGCGGCGAGATCATGGCACGCATCGCCCCAGAGGGCCCCGTCTATCAGGCCGGCACTCTCTCCGGGAACCCGATCTCGATGGCCGCTGGCATCGCGGCGCTCGACGAACTGACCAAGCCTGGGGTATTTGAACGGGCCACGGCGGCGACAGCGGCTATCACGTCCGGTCTCGAAGCCGCTGCGAAGGCGGTTGGGCTCATCGTATTGGCGCCATCGGTCGGGACCATGTTCACTCCCTTCTTCGGGCCCTTCGCCTCAGGGCGGGCCCCGCAGTGCTTGCGCGACGTCCAAGCGACCGATATCCCACGCTTCAAACGCTGGTTCCACGAGCTTCGCGACCGTGGCGTGAACGTGCCGCCGAGCAACTACGAAGCGTGGTTCGTCTCGACTGAACACGACGCCGAGGCCGTGCGCGTCACTCTCGAGGCCGCGGCAGGCGCCTTCGCCGCCGTTGCGGACTCACACGGATGAGCTTCGCGCCCACGCCGTCCGTCCGGGGCGTCCCGCCCACCGCGCTTTATGCCGAGCTGCATCAGGTCGCGCATGCCGTTCTGCACGGCGAGTCGGATCTCGTCGCCAACGCGGCCAATCTGTCGGCGCTCCTCTGGGAGCACCTCCCCGACCTAAACTGGGTCGGCGTCTATTGGGTCGGCGGCACACCTTGCCTCGGCAGGCTGGGAGACGCCACGTCGCCGTCACAGCTCCCGACGGAGCTCGTGCTCGGCCCCTTTCAAGGAAAGGTCGCGTGCGTTCGGATCGACTTCGAGCGTGGCGTGTGTGGCGCCGCGGCCCGCAGTCGGGCGACGCAGCGTGTCGCCGACGTCCACGACTTCCCCGGCCACATCGCCTGTGACCCAGCCTCACGCTCCGAGCTCGTAGTGCCGCTACTCAACGGCCATGACGTCGTCATCGGCGTCCTCGACCTCGACAGCCCTCGTCCTGGCCGCTTCGATGCAACCGATCAGGCGGGGATCGAAGCCTTGGCACGTCTCCTCACGCCGGGTGCTGCGTCATGAGCGCGCCCCCGAGTGGCAGTAGTGACAGCGTCTTCGTCATACGACGCAGCCTCGCGCTGCTCGTACGCCACGGCGCGGCCTTCCTCGCCATCTTCGCCGTCTTCCACCTCCCGCCTCTGGCGTTTGGGATGGCGCTCGACGGCGACTCGAGCAGCACCCCGTCGAACAGCGTGACGCTAATCGCGTCCATCCTCAGCTGGTCCCTCGGCGGCGTAGCGTCGGCCCTAGTGACCGTCATGGCACTTGGGTTCGAGGCCGGAAAGCCCGTCCCCTTTGCTGGCGTCGTGAAGCAGGTCCGCATCCACATTCTCCCTGTGCTGGGAGTCGGGGTCATCTCGGGTGCCGCGATCTCTCTCGGGCTGATGCTCCTGGTCATCCCCGGCCTGATCGCGCTTGCCTTTTTGTGCCTATCGACGCCCGTGGCCGTGATGGAGGGTCGCTCCATCCCCGAGTCCATACAGCGTAGCGTGGAGCTGATGAAAGATGGCTGGCAGGGGGTCGGCCTCGGGGTCCTCGGCGTGACCTTCATCGGCGCCATCGCCGGCTGGCTCCTCCTCACCGCGCTCGAAGGCGCGAGCGGCGCACTCATGGGTACGTCGCTCTACGCGGCGAGCTCCTTCTTCGGCGCGTGGACGTCCGTCGCGACGGCGCTCGCGTTTGCCCGCGTCACTGGCCGCATCGCTCGCTGACTCGGCGTCACTCGTCGACGGGCTGATCGCTCGCGATTCGCTCGAAGCCGTCTCTGAACAGGACGTTGAGTTCCCCATCCTGATCTCTCGCGTGCACCACGCCCATCCCGAACTGCTTGTGCAACAGGACGTCATTGACCGCATAGCTGCGGTGAAGGTCATACACCTTCGCGCGGCGCGGGTCGGCTGATGCCGTGAGATCGTCCCAAAGCTTCCTCACGGCCACGGCGGGGCTCTCGGGGCTGGGCACGGCCATCTTCGGCCCTTCTGACTTCTTCGCCCTCATCTTCATCAACCGCTCTAGCGCCTTGTCCTTCTTGAGCTTGGGATCGACGGGCGCTTTGTTCGGGACCTCGTTGCCGCACGTACGGCACATCACCTTAACGACGTTTCCGTCAATGATCGCTGCCACCGACGCGTCGAGGTTCAACCGACACTTCGAGCAGTAGACCTCGATGATGTCGCCAAGGGTGAGGGGGCGTTTCGGGGGCATGTTCAGGGCCTCGGTCCGAGTGGTTGGTCGAGCGGGGGGCGCTTGCGCTCGGAGGTTACGCCACGCACGAAAGGGGGTCGAGAGCTTGTAGTTATGGGCAACTTGACCGGATGGTGAGCTACACTCCCAGGACATGAATCCAAAGTCACTTCCGATCCTCGCGACCCTGTCGCGGATCACATCACTCGTTGTCCTGCTCGCGCCGTTGATCGCTGGAGGTGGCTGTAAGTCGCAGGCACCTAGCTCGGCGGCCGAGACAGGGACCCCTGGCCCGTCCCTTCAGCGCAATCGGATCTTCCGTCTCGAGCTCGACACCCTGACGGTGAAGAAGATCGTCGGCAGCGGGGGCGACGCCAACAGCCTCAAGGCGCTGCTCGCCGACTACCCGCTCTACGTGTGGACCCCCGAAAAGGAAGCCCAGATCGCGTGGGTCGGCTTCACGGGCGCCCCCGGCAGCTTCGCTCGGAGCAGCTACACCCGGGTGAAGTTCATCGCCGACCCCTACGTCGTGCGAATGGACCCCTTCGCCATCACGCTTCAACTCCGGGACGGGCGCAAGCTCGAGCTCGATGTGAACGCGGTTACGCTGAGAGATGGCCACGGGAAGGAGGCCGCGGGCGTTCTCGACGACGACGTACGGCTCGAAGCGCGGGGTGGTTTTGGCGTGCTCTCGGGCGAGACCCGGCTATCGGGCGACTTCGAAGGGCTATGGAGCGGCGAGCCCGACAAGACCTCACCGGAGGTACACATCGACACCCCGGCCGACGGGGTCCCAAGCGGCGTCGTGCGTGTCTTCTTTGACGAGCCGGTCCGAACGACCAGCCTCCCCGAGCGCGTGTTCATAAGAGATGCAGAGCGTCGCTCCATCGAGATCGACGTCACGGCCGAGAGAGGCGACATCCTTGACGCGACGACCCAGCTCCTCGTGAAGCCGCGTGGGCTCTTGCCGTTCGACGCGCGTCTCTCCGTGGCGATCGCGAGTGAGATCCCCGACCTCTTGAACCGCCGCCTTGGCCGCGCCGCGCTGTCGGTGGTCGCGACCCTCAGCTCTCCCCCTTCCCTAGCGGCGACCTTCCACGACTTCGCGGTCGCGCGCGGCGAAGCCGAGTTCACCAAGGTCGGTGCTGTGGACCTCATCCCGGCGTTCGGCGTGGAGCTCCCTTCCTCCGGACGATTCTTACGCCTCCTGGCCCCGCCAGCGGTTGGCACCACGTCAGCAGCCGTGCTGACGCGCTTCGTGGTCAATGGGACGGCGCGCGCGCTCGAAGTCCGCGTGAAGAAGATCGCCCGGACACGCGACGTCGAGACGCCGTGCCTGCGCGTCACGCTCTCAAGTCCGAAAGGGGTGGTCTTTTCGGTGGATTGCGGCCCGACGGAGGTCCCGAAGCAGCCCATCACCGGGCCGGAGCTCGCCGGCGCGGGCGCTGCGGGCTCCCCCCAAGATCGGGAGTGGGTGGCGACGCCGTGGTCGGACCTCTCCGTACCACTCGAGGGACAGCGTGGTCAGGAGGTCTTGGTCATCATCGAAGCGCCGCCGCTGTCGCCGACGATGAACCCCGCCGCCCTCACTCAGTTCTTGGTGGACTTCCTGCGGGTCGTCCCGTGAGGGCTCGTCAGCGATACAGCCGAACGTAGCGAACGCGTAGAGGCACCGCGTCTTTTTTGAGCCCGTTCCGCTCTAAAAAGGCGATGAGCCGAGCTAGCGCCTGCATCGGGAAGCGGCTCGACTCGGCGAGCGCCTCGAGGTGGCGTCGAGCAGCGCTGATGTCGCCTTCGGCCTCAAACAGCTCCGCGAGGAGCCCGCGCGCGACGACGTGCGCCGGTTGCGCGTCGAGGACCGCTTCGAGGTGACGGCGCGCCAACGTCGCCTTGCCGTCGCGCGAATAGAGCACTCCTAGGCGATAGTGCGCCTCGAAGAACTGCGGGTTGAGCCGAAGCGCCTCTTGATACTCCGTGATGGCGTCCGCATGCCGGCCGACGTCGTCGAGCACCAGCGCGTACTGAAGATGTGTCATTGGGATCTCGGGACGCGCCTTGACGGCAAAGGTCGCGTGTTCGAGCAGCTCCCCCGAGTCAGCCCCCGTGAAGCGGCCACAACTCACGAGCGCGAGACGCGGCACCCACCAGCTCTGCAAAATCTCGATACACTCGCGATAGGCCTTGCAGGCGCCGTGCAGGTCTTCGAGCTTCAGGAGCGCGTCGCCGTGCTGCATCCGCTCGAGCGCCCGTTCGGCGTGGTCTTTGACGGCGATGACTTCGGCCTCGCCCGGTGGCGCACTGCGAGCGTCCATCGCCAGTGAAAGCCCACCGGCCAGGGCCCATGCAGCGCTGAAGCGGGCGAGACGCTCATCAATTCGGGTCCACTGGGTCGATGTGCGCTTTGACAGGTTCATCGGGGCGCAGTTAGAACGCGGAGGGAGGCTTGTCAAAACTTGTGAGTAGTCCCTTGTCGCAGCGATTCACGGTGACACCTGGGCACGAAGCTCGATGCTGAGCACGCTCGCTATCGCGCTCACGCTCGCGGCGCCCCAGAGCGAGCCGGAGCTCCGTTACAACGGCGCCTTCGTCGGCGTCGGTGTCTTCGGCGGCGCGTCAATCCTTCAAGACGAAGGTTGGGACAGCCCCGTGGGTGGGGTCACCGGGGTATACGGTCGCCTCGCGAGTGTGCTGTCACTCGTGGACGTTCAGCTCGAATACGCTTGGTCCCGAAACGGCGCCAATGTCAGAGGGAGAGAGTTCACTGACCTCCGCTTCGAACGACACGGACTGGGAATGTCCGTGAATCTCCATCCGATGTTTCTCTCGGTCCTCGGGGGCGACTGGGCTTCTTATGCCCTCTCTGCCGCGTATGCCCAGATTGGGCTCTCAACGGAGTTCACATCCTTCCGTTCGGACTCGGAACCTCAGCGAGATCAGGATGATACGGCCTTCAGTCTCCATTTTGGTGCAGGGATTGACGTGCCGCTCGGCGATGCGAGCGGGGCTTCGGCGTTCTGGCTTGGCCTCTCGTGGCGCTGGAAATTCGTCTATCTCGACCCTCCACGATTCTCAACGGGTGATCAGCCGAACGAGACCAACACCCACTCGGTGGTGCTCGCGTTCAGCTACCGCTACCAGTCCCTCAACTTCTGGGAGATGTGACGGGCTCTCGCCGGCGGTCTCTCCCTGGCCACCTCCTCGTGGGCTCTTCCAATCCATGACGCATCACCGGCTCACGCCACGGCGAGCCGAATTGACACGTGGACACCGTCCGTCCATGGCCAAATCAGCGCGAAGCGCTGCGGGCCGGCGGCCTCAGGATCGGTGTAGCCCCGTTGGCCCGACCGGACGCCGCCAAAGCGGACGATGTAGGCGAGCTGCATCGGGTTCACGTGCCGTGACTGCGAGTCGAAGCGGAATGAGAGCTGACGGCTGAGGTAGCCGTCCACCTCAACGAGCTCTTGAACGGTCGTCACGCCCACGACGCAGGCGAAGCGACCATCCCAGGTCCACCGAATCCCCTCCAATTGTTGGGTGATGTCCGGGAACCAACACAGCACTGCTTCGAGGTCATTTTGGACGACGGGGCGAAGCTCGTGCCGATCCGGGGTCTCTTCGTGTGCGGTCATCGGGTACTCCTCGGACCCGCCAAGGGTCACGACGTGGGTTTCGGGACGTAGTTCGCTTCCACTTAAGTCCTCGGATGCGAATTCGCCGCCGCTGCACTCGGGCAACGCCCACTCAGAGGGTCAGACAAAATGGCGATTGGGAGCACGCCGCGCAATTTTCGACGCAACGAGTTGGCGCTGATAGACCCGTACTCGAGCGACGAAGACGGGCTCCTAGCCCTTCTAGGAGCGAGAGCAACTCGATGCTCGAAAATTGCCGGCGGACGCCAATCGGAGTTTTGTCCGACCCACTCAGTCCCAGCTTTGACTATTTCAAGGGCGCGACTGGCAGACGGGCGAGCAGCTCCTCGAGCCACGCGATGGGATGCGAGCCGCGAATGGCCAAGGTGTTCGATTCGCGGGCCCTTCGCTCGCCCAGCGTCGAGAAGCACTCGAGGTGGTCATAGCCTCTGACGACGCGATCAGTGACGCCCTCGAGCGCCTGACTGACTAGCGGCACGGCGCCATCACCTTGCCCATATGACACCACAGCGATCGTATCCGTCACCTCCAGCAGAAGATCGATGGCGACCCTCCAGAGGGGAGAGACTTCTTCGCGTTCTCGAAAGAGGACGTGCCTGAGCTCGAGGAGCAAGGCCTCGGGGACGATCGAGCCCGAGCCAGCGAAGATCGCGTAGCGAACGCCCGACTGACGGCGGCTGCCCTCGAAACGAGACAGCGCGCTTGAACCCGGCAGGAGCTGAAATGACGCCGACCCGAGCCCGTCGAACGGGAAGAGCCCAGTGAGCCCTTCGGTGAACACATCTTTCACCGACTCAGGAACCTCGAGGAGCATGTGGTAGCGAGCCATGGGCGAGCCACCAAAAGGTGGGCTGCACGCGATGAAGCGCCCGACGGCCCCCGGCGCGACTCGTTCGAGCTCGAGCGCCGAGCGTGTGATGACCCCGCCCATCGAGGTGGTCACGACGCTGAGCGGCGAGCCCGTCTGCGCGTGTAGTCGAGAGAGGCGGCGAGCCAGATCGGAGGCGGTGTCATGAATGGCAGCGTCATTTGGATACCCGTAGGTGAAGACGTCGTAACCATGAAGGACGAGCGCGGTTGCGAGGTCTGAGAGCGACTCCGCACGCGAATCGAGCCCGTGAATGAGGAGCACGGGTGGACCGCCTCGCGCGCTGCCAGCCGCGCGTTGCACACGATACGGCGTCTCCACGCCGCCCGCGTCCATCGCCCACCGTTCGAGCGCCCCGATGTGCCGCTGAAGGGCCGCACCGTCGAGGGTGACAGTCAGGTCCGTCGGAGTCAGCGCCAACGCGACGCCGTAACGCTGCAGCACCACCGAGAGCCCGAGGACGACGGCAGTCCCTGCCTCGCTGCGCGGGATGGAGATGCGGCTCTCGACCGCGGTGTCGGGGATTTGAACACCGCTCCCAAGCTCCACCAGCACGATCTCGACCAGATCAGCGAGGCGAACGGCGCCTTCTGGATCACGAGCGAGGACATAACGAGAGACGTCGGCCCGCGACGCGAAGGTCAACAACGTGCTGAGGATGACCATTGTCAAAGCAGCCAGTCTGCGAGCATCCGCCAACCGACAGGTTAGAAAAATGACGCCGGGCCTCTCGACCGGGGGGAACGTGACCAGTGGGCTTCGATGGAAGAAGGCGGGACCGCGCTGCATCGGAATGACTCTACCCTCGCGGTCGGCCTACTGGCCACTCCTGGCAAGTCGAACGCCTGCAGCGCCAACGCCGCTGGGGTTTCGGTTGCCTCAGAGGGTCAGACAAAATGGAGATTGAGTGTACGCCGAGAAATTTTCGACGCAGCCGTCTTCTTGCTTCCACTGGGCGCCGATAGGCGCGTACTTGAGCGACGAAGACGGGCTTATAGCCCTTCTAGGAGCGAGAGCAACTCGACGCTCGAAAATTGCCGGCGGACGCCAATCGGAGTTTTGTCTGACCCTCTCAGAGTGATCCTGCGACGCGACGGGTCTACCTTGCGGTGGGCTCCTCGGCTTTACGTGCCCAAAGGGCTTCCTGTGCGATTACGCACCGGTAGATGCGTGCGGCGCTGACGACGCGCTCGGCTCGTGCCTCAGCATCCCCGAGGCCTGCTTCCCGTTCGAGGACACGGTCTGTGGTTGCGACGGCAAGAACTACACGAACTCATGCATCGCAAACGCCGCTGGCGTCCCGGCCTACTACAGAGGGGGCTGCAAGTAGGACCTTCAGCCCAGCGCCCGCTCGAAGGGGTTCAAATGTAGACCTCTTTTGAGCCGGCGCCGGCGCGGCTCAACCGTCGACAGCAGCCGTTCTCGTTGCCGTTCGGGGTGAACCTGGACACTCGGGCGTAGCACCGCTACAAGCCCACCAGGAGCCGAGCCGACAATGCCTCACCCTGCGACACCCGCACACCTTCTGGCCCACGCTTTGCGGGTGACGTCGCATAGCTGCGCCTTCGTGCCGCACGTCGCATCGTGGCTGATCCTGAGCCTCCTTGGGACCAGTGGCTGCGCCAGCAACTTGGCCGTGGAAGCGGTCAATCTCGGCCCTGAGCCCGCACTCCTCGAAGTCGTCAACCGAACGGAGGTGGCTCGTACCATCTCGGTTGACGGCCATGACGTCGGCTCCGCGCCACCGGGAACCCGCGCTCGCTTCCGTCATCTCCGGCCGGGCCCGGTCCGAGTCGACGCGCGCGCCGCGGGCCAGAGCCGCATCGGGACCCGCCTCAACCTCCGCTCCGGCGAACGGGCCGAGTGGGTCATCTTTCCCGAAGACGCCATTGCAGCTCTCGAGGCACCGGCCCCGCTCGGAGCCGCTCGTATCGACAACGCCTCGGACCACGACCTCGAGGTCCGAGTGAACGACGGCGGGTGGCATTCGCTCCCAAAGCGCAGCGAACAGCTCGAGCCGGACTTGGCGCCAGGCGATCACGTGGTGCACCTGCGCATCCCGAGCTCGCGTCACGAACGCTCCCTGCCCTTCGCCGTACGGTCGCTGGACGAGACCCGTGTCCGACTCGAGATCGAGACCACCGCTGTCGAACTCCGGAACGGACCGTCCGAGGCCGTCATCGTGACCCTCGATGGCGTTCGGCTTTGGGTGCTCGGTCCTTCCGAGGTGCGCCGCGTCGCCCTGGTCGAAGGCCTTCACAAGCTGGTCGTGCGCGGCCAGAGCTCGGGGCGAGAGCGGTCACGGTCGCTCCGGAGCACGCCGGGCTCGGATGAGACGCCCGCGCCGGAAGGCGAGCCCGACATCGTTTGGGACCTCGCCGTGAGAGAGTCCACCTTCGTCGTCGACAATCACACTCGCTTCGACCTGCAGGTGATGGTCAATGGCGTCGACAAGGGCGACGTGAGCGCGAACTCTCGCGCCCGTATCGAAGGGGTGGATGCGGGCCGTATCGAGGCCGTCGCGAGTGCTGGCAAGACCCGTTACGCGACTGTCCTCGAGCTCGCCGCAGGGCAGAACCAGACTTGGACCATCTCTGCTGAACGAGGCGCCGCCAGGGTCGACAACACGCTCTTCGAGCCTGTTGAAGTGGTCGTCGACAACGTCCCGACCACCACCATCGCCGCAGGCGGCAGCGCCTTCCTCACGAACATGGTCCGCGGCCCTCGGAGCGTAGTCGCACGTGGGACGCAGTCAGGCCGCGTCATCGCCACCACGGTTGACATCGATCCGGCCAAAGCGAACGTCGTCACGCTGTCGGGGGCCGCCGGACGTCTCCGAGTCCAGAGCGCCTTACCCGATCTCGCCTGGATCTCTGCCGCCGGTCGCACGCTCGGGACGGTGCCCGCAGGCGGCGATGTGACCTTCCTCGACGCGCCAGTCGGTGAGCACCACGTCGTAGCCCGGGCCCAAAGCATCCGAAACCCCGGCGGGGAGCGCATCGAAGACACGCTCCTCATCGAAGCGGACCGCACCACTCTCTGGGAGCTGACCGCCGCGACCGCGAGCCTCACGGTGGTCAACCTCACGACCGAGGTCCTGCTCGCCCCACCCACCTTCCGGACGGAACGCGAGCTCCTCGAACCGGGAGCGTCGATGACGGCCGTAGTCGGCGTCGGCAACCGAGTCTTCCGCTTCGTCGGCGAGTCGACACGCGAGCTCTATCCGATCGAGCGCCGCTTCGAACGGGGGCAACATCTCGAGGTCAATGTTCAACCCCTCGAAGCCGCTGTCCACGTGACGAACCGATCGGCCGAACCCGTGACGCTGACCGTCGACGGCGCGATCGCTGGCACCATCCCCACGGGTGGTGAGGTCACGCATCGTTTGATGGCGGGCAAGCACCGTCTGCACGCGATTGGGACATTGACGAAGACCGCGCGCGAGCTCGTGACTCGCTTCGCGCCGGGCGCGGCCATCCCGTGGGAGCTGCTGCCACCGGTCGGCCATGTGCGCATCGAGAACCGAACCCCCGAAGCGCTGTCTCTCGAACTCGACGGTCAGCCTCTCGCCCGACTCGAAGCGGGCACCGTTGGGACCTATGGTCCATACGGGGTCCCAGCTCTAACGGCGGCGCAGGAGGACCACTACGCCGAGGAGACTCTGAAGGTCTTCCGCGCCATCGGGATGCGGAGCGGCGCGCGCTATCGCGCTGCCCTCGCGGTGACGGCGGGCGCGGTCGAAGTCTGGGTAGTGCTCCCAGCACGGGGACAACTCGTCATCGACAATCGTCGAGACGAAGGGATCGTCGCCCTCGTCGATGGGGTCGAACGCGCACGCGTCGCCCCGGGTGAAGAGAAGCGAATCGACGCCGAGACAGGGCGCACGGTCGTCGATCTCGTCGGTGAGACGACCAAAGCGTTGTTCCGGTCGGTGCTCGCCGTGCGCCCAGACCGCGAACACGCGATCGCTGCCCCGGCAGGACCACTCGCGGTCCTCGTCGAAAACCACACGGGAGAGACGCTCGAGATCCGGGTCGACGAGACCGTACTTGGCCGAGTCGAGGCCCGCTCGACGGCCACGTTGCCCTTGCCAAAGCGCGCTGCCAAGACGATCCTCGCTCGCGAAGTGAATGGGGAGAGAACTTATACCCGGCGCCTAGCCGCGCCGGAAGACCGCATCACCCGCTGGGATATTTGGCCTTGACCTCGAAGGTTTTCAACCCATTGGCCCGCCTAACCCGCCCCGAGAACTCCCTCGCGTCCTTACGCCGACTACCCTCGGTGCTGCTCGCCGCTGCCACCTTGGCGGCGTTCGGAGGCTGCCGACGGCAAGAAAGCGTCAAGATGATCCCGGCGATGGAGTACATCCCGCAACCGGCGCCGCCGCTGGCCGAC
>CANMLD010000122.1 GCA_947498315.1 Pseudomonadota bacterium
ATGAGCAGCGCGTAGCCGGGCAGGCCCCAGAGCAGCGCCGGGCCGCTCTTACGAAAGCCAGAGAACCCGAGCCCCAGTAGGCCGAGCACGCCGAAGACGAGCCCGAAGGCGCGCAGGTGCTCCAGCGGGATCTGCAGCAGGAGGGGCAGTGGCTCGTTCGAACCGCGGACGAGGTCGTCCACCACCGGCCAGTTCAGAGGGTGGAAGAGGACGCGATAGCCGAAAAGTTCATGCTCCGTGCGGACTTGGAAGAGCGACGGGTCAGTGATGCCGACGCCGAAGAGTTGATACTGGGCCGCGACGAACGGCAAAAGAAACAGCGCGACACCGGCGGCGAAGGACGCGGAGATGGCGAGCCGGTGCCGAGCGCCCTTGGCCCCTGAGAGGAGCAGCCACGTTATGGCGGGTAACATTCCGACCGCCATGGGGCGCGTCGCTAGGCAGAGCGCGTAGATGGCGCCCGCCGCGCCAGCCATGGGCAAGTCGAGCCCCCGTCGCAGCAGCCACAGAACCGGCATGGAGAGGCCCAGCGCCAGCACGTTCTCATTGACGGTGTATACCGCGATGACGCGTACGCCGATGACGAAGACCGTGCCGATGGCGACCGCGGCGGCTTGGACCCACGCGCGACCCCGTGATGACATGGGTAAGCGCCCGTCGATGGCGAGCCCATCGAGCGCAAGCAGGGTTCCGAAGGCGACGATCAGGAAGTAGTACAGAAAGGTCGCGACGACTAGGCCGCCCGAGCCGAAGAACGCGACCGGCTGAACCAAGGTCGCGGTCGATCCCACACGTTGGTAGGTCAGGACCTTCTTCATGCCGAAGCCCGGTTCGAGCTTGTGTGCGGTGACGTGGCGGACCGTCTCTTGCCAGTTCGGGTCGTACGCCTCGAGCCCCTGTCCGCCGCCATCCTCGAGGAGGTAGAGAGTGGACTGGTGTGGGCAGGGCGCCCAGAGCTCGGTCGATTCCACCGCGCGCGGCGCTTCGATGAGTGTCGCGATCATGGCGACCGTGACTACCGTCGCCGCCAGAGGCCACGACGCGCTCTGGGGCGCTGCCGGCCCCGGCCATGGACGAAGGCGGGACACGGTCGCGAACAACGCCGACCACGCTGCTGAGACCGTCAGGATCATCACGGGCGTCATCACGATGCGCGCGAAGAACGACCACGCGAACGCGACGGGGACGACGAGCACGAGCCCGATGACGAGCGAGAGGGCGAGCGTCTCGAGGGCGCTACGGCCTTCGGTCGCTTGCGGCCCGAGCGTTGGGAAGATCCATCTTGTCGCGAGCCAGCCTGGTAGCCCCCAAGCGATGGTCGGAAAGAGCAGCAGCCAGACGAGCGCCAAAGGCGTTACTTCATGCCCGCCGGGGCCCAAAGCGCGTGGGTGCGTGCGTCGTCGAGGGCGCGACGCTCATCACGGGTCGTGTCGCGGAAAGCGCGCTTGTAATCGGCGAATCGCCCCCCCGCCTTCCACGCGGCGTAAGCGGCGAGGCCGGTCTCTTCTCCGCCCTGACTGAGTCGGTACTCAACCCAGGCCCACTTTGGCGAGACGCTTCGAATCTCGACTTTGCCATGGAGACCGTTGCGAAGACGCGCGATGCGGCGTTCGTGAACGTCGATGTCGGTGAAGGCGGCGTCGCCGAGTGGTGTGTGGAGCTTCGGGACGAATGGCGACGCGCCAATGGCGACGCGCGGCACGATGCGCTGCAGCTCGAGCGAGAAGGCGATGAGCTCGTCGATGTCGGCGTCCGTCTCGCCGGGCAGGCCGATGATGACGTACATCTTGAGCTGCACCATCTTCACGAGAGCGGCGAGGCGTGCCGCTTCGAGCAGGTGGCGGCCCCGTAGGCCCTTCTTCAGACGGCCGCGCATGGCCTGGCTTGGTGCGTCCGACGCGACGGTCATCGTGCGATAGCCGCCCTCGTGCAACAGGCTCACGAACTCTTCGTCGAGGCGGTCTGCCCGGAGGCTCGAGATCCCGACGCCCTTGCCGGCGGCGATGGCGGCGCGCAACAGCGCGCGAATATGGGTGTATTCGCTGATCGCGGCGCCGACCAGGCCGATGCGCGGAGCCGGGCTGTCGAGCACGGGGAGCACCGCTTCGAGCGGCGCTTCGCGCATGGGCTGAGCGGCGGCCCGCATCACGCAGAAGGTGCAGTAACGCGGGCATCCACGGCTGGCCTCGACCAGCATCATGTTCGAGAGCTCGGCGTGAGGCGTCCAGATCTGCCCGATAGCGGGCAAGTCGCTCGCCGGGCTGACGAGCATGTCTGGGACTCGGCTGCCGTGAAGGGACGGGACGTAGACGCCAGGCAGCGCCGCCAGGGCCTCCAAGAGGCCGCCGCTCGAGCGCCCGATGTGGGTCGCCAGCAGCTCCGCGATCCGTGGCACGACGGGCTCTCCGTCACCGACCACCACGGCGTCGACGAACGGTGCGAGCGGGAGCACGTTCGACATGGTGATGGGGCCGCCCAGGAGCACGAGCGGGTGCTGAGGGCCGCGCTCAGCGCGAAGCGCCGGGATACGTGCGAGCTCCATCATCGTGAAGAGGCTCGCGACGTCGGGCTCGTACGCGAGCGAGATGGCGACCACGTCTGCCCCACCCACGGGGAAGCCCGTCTCGAGCGTGACCAGCGGCGTGCGGGCGCGGCGGTGGGCTTCGACGTCGTCCGGGAGGACGGCGCGCTCGGCCACGATCTCCGGATGATCGTTGAACATCCGGTAAACCACTTGGTAGCCGAGCGAGCTCATGGCCACCGAGTACGGGTTCGGGTAGAGCAGGGCGACGCGAACGCTGCCGCTGCGCTTGATCAGCGTGCCACCTTCTGCGTCGAGGAGCTGCTTTCGAGTGAGACCGGTCACCCCCGCTAGATACGCGGGCGGATAGGGCTTGTCGATCTGAAAGCCCCCAGTCGAAATCGTCGGCCGGATCTGGCCGACGATTTCGGCGCCAGCGAGGTCAACTCTGCCCTCTGAGCGCCGAGAGCGCCGTCTGCACGTCCCTCCAGAGTGACTCGAAGTCGGTGGCAGGCAGGTGCGCCGAGTAGCCCCCGCGTTCGAGCCGGTCCAGGGTCACGAGGCTTCGGGCGAGTGCGCTCTGCGCTCTCTCTGGGAGCTCCGTAGCCCCTCGCGGTAGCCCGGATGGCGGTCGCGGGCCGTACTGCCGTTCGAGCGCAGCCGTGAGCCCTTGACCGACCAGGAGCGCTGGGTCGCGAAAGTTGGCCGTCCCGCGGGCGGCGGTGAGCGCGTCTGCCCAGAGGCGCGCCGGCGTTAAGACGGGTGCCGGCGCACGCTGCCATGCCGGGATGCGCGAGCGCCCTGGCCACGGGAGACCGAGCGCGGCGAGGGCGATGACCAGCAGCGTCGCGAGCGCCAGAGAGATCTGGACGCCGGGGCGAGACAGCGAGTCGTTGGCCTCGTCCATCAGGAGTTCGATGACGTCGAGCCCGTGCTCGACGAAGCCCTCGAGGCCGAAGAGGCGGCGGCCGTGGTGGGGTTCGTAGCGGCCAGAGAGGGTGGTGGCGGAGGTCAGGAGGCGTACGCGGCAGACGCCGCTGCCACAGAAGTAACGCATCGCGTTCGCGACGAACTGCTTGTCACCATAGGCGTTTCGCTGCATGTCGTTGATGAAGATGCTGGCGTCGCCCGCGATGAGCGCGTGGCCTCGATCGCGCTTGACCTCCACGAGAAACGACGGCGCCGACTCGGCGAGGCCGGGGGTCGCGAAGCGGATGACGGGCGACACGGCGACGTCGGACGGCAGGTCAGCGAGGGGCACGAGGCCAACCGGGTGGTTCGTGACGAGCTCTTCGACGTTGAACCAAACGAAGTGCAGCCCGTCGTTAGCCCGGGGACCTGCGCCCCCAGCCGTGCGTTGGACAGAGGCTGTGGCCTGATCAACCGTTCGGAAGGCGGGAAAGCGAGGGTGGTCTCGGAAGTAGTGGTTGTGGGTCAGCGGTCCGTCGGCGAACGCCAGGCCGAAGGTCGCGAGCAGCGCTGGGGGCGCGTTCTCTTCGACGGCGAGCACGAGGCTGCCGCCATCAGACACGAACGCGCCGAGCATGGTCTCGAGGCCCGGCGTGGTCCCTTCGAGCACGACGAGCACGTCTTCGTGACTCAGGGTGCCGAGGTCGAGCGCGGTCTCGAACTCAATCTCGATCTTCGCTTCCGCGGCAGTCGTCGCGAGGTAGGCGAGGCCGTTCCAGGTCTCTGAGGTCGGGTCGAAGTGTGCCTGCTCGGGGATCGCGAGGGGCTCGTCAGCGCGCGACTGGCCCGCTGCGAATACGGTCATGGAGAAGATCCAGGCAGGCGACTTCATCGCAGCCGATCCTCGGCCGCTGATAGCTTCGCCACCACGCCCTCGTGTGCGGCGCGAGTCGCGCGTTCGTCGCCGCCAAAGTAGACGGCTTCGAAGGCCGTCGTCGCCTCGTCCACAGCGACGCTGGCGGCGTCGGCTGAACCTGCCGATCTCGAACGGCGACCCCTCGAGATTCGGCTCGCCAGCTCCCGTGGTGACGCGACTCCGAAGCGCGCGTCGGCACCGAAGAGTCGCTCCAGGAAGGTGCGATAAGCCTGCAGCGTGCGTGCACGTATCGGAGTCAAGACGAGCGCGGTACCCAGGCGGCCGGCCGCGCCGGGCGAGAGCCGAAGCGCGCGGGTGTCATAGCCGCGCCGCCCAATCGAGAGCGTCGCCGCCACCATCACCTGTGGCGCTTTGAAGGCACCGTCACCACCCGTGACGCCGTCGAAGAGCCTTGTCCCGTCATCGTCGTCGATGGCGACACTGGCCCCGACCACCGGTTCCCGGCGGAGCGCGTCTACGACGATGCCGCCAATGGCGTCGACGAGGGGTGGCAGGAACGGCGGTGGACGCTGCCCTACCCGCGTGGATGGGGCGGCTTGATTTGGCGGAGCGCGACGCCGCTTCGGAACCGCGCCACGCCAGAAGAGCGCGATGCAAACGAGCCCCAGGAGGCCCGGGAGCACCCAGCGCCACCAGCCCATCGCGGTGATGGGGGGGAGCGCGACTCGCTTCGGTGTGGAGTCAGCCGTCGTCTCGTGGTCGGCACCCGGTTCGTAGCGGGCGACGAGTGTCAGCTCGCTGCTCGCGGCAGGGCCGCTCGAATACGTCAGGTTTTGCAGATCGAGGCGGGCTTCGAAGCGGCCACTGCCGTCAGTGAGGATCGGGTCTGCCGTGAAGCCGGATCTGCTGCGAAGGCCCATCGCCGCAGCGGGGTTCTGCCCGAAAGTGCTCAGGATTCGAACCGTCCCGCGCGGGCGCGCGGACCGGTCGGCGAGCCGGACATGGCCGGAGAGGACGAGAACGGAGCCGGTGGCCTTGGCCTCGTCCAGCGTGACGGTCGCGGTCGTTGCGACCACGGCCGTGCGGGCCACTCGAACGGCTTCGAGTCGGGGCGACCCTTTGAAGCGAACCTCGAAGGTGTGGGTCCCGGAGGGAGGCCGTTCCCACTGCCGGAAGCTGGCCCGGCCGCGACCATCGGTGATGGCGCTGCGGACCTGCTCACCGAGTGTGGCAGTGAGTTCGAGCCCGGCTGCAGGGCAAGTACTGGCGTCGCTGCTCTCGATGCGCGCGGTCACGAACAGGCCGAGGGCTTCTCCGGGCTCTGCACGGGGCGGCACGACGGCTACGTCGAGCTGTACGGAGTCCCGCTCTATCGCGACGTCGCGCTCGAGCGACGACGCCCCTAGCCGGACGTCGCCGCCGAAGTGGACGGAGATGGGTAGGCTCACGGCAGCAGCGGGGTCGCGATCGGCCGTCGCTGCGAGCACCAAATCCGCAGCGCTCACGCTGACTTGGAAGCTGCCTTCGGCGTCGGTGGCGGTGACGCGAGGCGGGAGGGCGCCAATGCCGATGCTGAGCTCGGCGTCTCCGACCGTCTCCCCTTGGTCGTCCGTCAGTGATCCGCGTACGAGGACGCCGTTCGCTTCGGTGTCGACCTGAACCGCGAGCGTCGTGCGACCGAGGACGGTGATGGGGATGGCGAAGGCGTGCCCGGTCGCCACGAACACGCCGAGGAGCGCGGCTAGCATCTCGGGCCGCCCTGAGGAGCGGCGTTGCACCTCGGGCCGCCCTGAGGAGCGGCGTTGCATCGTGGGTGGCGTTCGGGGAGGGCTGCGAAGGGGCATCCGGCGCAGGCTACCGCCTGATCATGCGCTTGTCAGGCGGCCCCAATCAGAAGCTGGGGTTGGGGTTACGGAACGTCGTCGACGTGATGACCCAGCGCCCGCCACCCGGGAAGTTGGCGTCGAAGACGAGGCGGCCGCGGAGCCCGGCGTACGTGCCCTCTTCCGGCAGGATCTCGCAACCGCCATTGCCGTAGCAGATCTTTCTTCCGTCCGTCCGATGGGCTTGGCGTCATCGTCCTCACGAACATGGACGGGCCCGAGGGCGAAGAAGACGTTTTTGCATTCTATGAGATCGAGGCGCTGCTTTACGAGGCTGCTGATAGCTGGTAGGCGCGCAGCGCGGCGAGGCGCGCCATCAAGGCGGTCGAGCGGGGTCGAGTTGGGCTCGCGACAGTCTCTTTCGAGAAATCTCAACCGCCCTGGTCACGCGCGCCACGCGTCGTGGCCAGAGGATTCGCACCCCGGTCGAGTTGGTCTCGACCCCGGCACTCAGGAGTTCAGCATGATCGCGTTTCTTCGTACGTCCCTTTTCCTCTTCGGTCTCGTCATTGCCAGCCCCCAGATCGCGAACGCGTGCGATGGAAAAGACTGCGCGTGCGGCCAGAAGAAGGACAAGGCCTGCAACTGCGGCGAGAACTGCAAGTGCGACGGCGAGGGCGACGGCGCTTGCGACTGCCAAGGCGGCGCCGAGTGCAAGTGTGAAGGCGAGTGCAAGTGCGACCCCGAGAAGGACGACGTCGCGAAGTAATCGGGTGAGCCTTCCGTCCGAGTCGGTGAGCCGTGAGTCGGCTGTAAGGGCGCCCAAAGCGACCCTGACATCCGCGCTCGCGCGCCTCGCCGACGGGGACCGCGCTGCGTTTGACGTCGTGTACGCCGAAGCGAAGCCGCTCGTGGAGCAGTTCGTTCGTCGTGCCCTCGCGTCTGGCAACGGCGACTTTGCGACGGATGGCGACGACATTGTGCAGCGCACGCTCATCAAGATCTTCGAGCAATGCCACCGCTATGATCGCGATCGGAGCGGCGGTGCTTGGGTCGTGACGTTGGCGGCTTTCGAGGTTCGGTCAGTCTTGCGCGATGGTCGTCGTGCTCGGGCTCGCCTCTCGGCACCCGACGAACGGGTCGCCGATCCACACGACGGCCCCGAAGCGCTGGCCGCCGCTCGCGAGCTCCTCCTCGCGGCCGCAGTGGCGCTCGGCCAGCTCTCGGAGCTCGATAGGGAGACCCTCCTCACGTCACTCTCCGGCGACGGGGACGTCATCCGAGGTGCCACGTTTCGCAAACGTCTGGAGCGCGCAACACGCCGCTTCTTCGGGGTCTTCAGGGGGCATGGTTATGATGAACGTTGACCAATCGGCCCGCGGGGCTGCCATCAGCCCTCCCGAGATCCTTCGCGCGGCTTACGAGCGCGGTCGTCGGCGCCTCGCCCTCCTCCGCAGCGCGTGGGCTGTGCCCTTTGGGGTCTTCGCGTTGCTCGTACTCGGAGCCCCGACCGGGCTCGCTCTCCTCATCACCGTCGCCTTGGCGACCATGTTCGCGGTGACTCAAAGCGCCGGACAGTCCATCGGCCGCGGCGGACGCATGGGGCTCCTCTTTGGCCTTGTCCCGCTCATCTCGCCGTGGTTCGTCCAAAGCACCCACCTCTGTTGTGTCGGCGGCGCGTGCAGCACCAACTGCTTGCAGATGTGTGCGCTCGGTGGGCTCCTGGCCGGCGGCGGCCTCGCCCTCGTCGCGCGCCGCGACCCCGCACCTCTTCGCTTTGCAGCCGGGGGTGGGCTCGTGATGTTGGCGGCGTCGGGGCTCGGCTGCGCAGCCATGGAGTGGGGTGGGCTTCTCGGCGTCGGCGCTGGCCTCATCGCGACGCTGCCCGTCCTGCTGACCACGCCTCCGCGCGCGGCGCACTGACTCCTAGACGCCGTCGCCGCCGGCGTCCACTCGGCAGCGACGCTGCACGAGCCAGCAACCGAACAGGACTAACCCCGCCAGCCAGCCTGGGCCGACGTTGCCGCCAGTCGTGCTGCAGCCGCCGTCAGCCGAGCTTCCGACCGAGCCGCCCTGACTGCTAGCGTCGGCACTTGCAGCGACGTCGCCGGGCTCGCGGGAGCCGGTGTCGTCCGTCTCCAACGTGTCGCTCTGAACGGCGTCTTCGCCTTCGACATCGAGGTCCGTCGCGTCGCTGCCCGTCGCGTCGCTGCCCGTCGCGTCGCTGCCCGTCGCGTCGCTGCCGAGCACGTCCGCGTCCACGATGTCGTCCATCCCGCCAGCGTCGTCTGCGTCGCCCCCGAGGTCGTCGTCCGTGTCGACGGGCGGGTCCGTCGGGACAGCCACCTCGACGTTCACATCCTCGGCACATCCAATGTTCCCCGCCCGGTCCCGAGCGCAGATTCGGTAGACCAAGGTCCCCTCGGACACGGCGGGGAAGGTCACGCTGAAGAGGTCGCCACCGACGTAGGTCGCGTCGAGCTCCGTCGCCACGCTGTCCGGGGCTATCGTCACCCAAGCACGGCTCAGTCGCGGTCCCTCTTCCGTGACGGTCTCGTCTTGAACGGCAAAGCGCAGGACGGGAGACGAGCCTGCCTCGACGTCCCCAAGCGATTCGACCGCCGGGAACGTGGGGGCGCGCGAGTCGACGGGCACGTCGTCGTTGGCCACGTAGAGCTCGTCGGCTGAGCTGCATTCGCCCTGGCCGGTCACGAGATCGGCGCGACCATCGCCGTTGAGGTCACCGAACTCGCCCCACAGGGTGCAGTCCGCTGGTGCGGGGAACACGCTCGAGACGAAGGTGAAGTTGCCGGTGCCGTCGTTTTGGAGGAGGCGCTCGGGAGTGCCAAGGGAGACCACGACTCCATCGAGATCGCCGTCCTGGTCGATATCGAAGCAAATGACGCCGTTGTCGTCTGCGCCGGTGTTTCCAGAGACCCGCTCAGCGGTCTCATCCACGAAGTTTCCCTGGCCGTCGCTGATGAGGAGCTGTTCGGTGAATTCGGGGCCCACGTTGTCACGCCAGAGGTCGAGGTCGCCGTCACCATCGACGTCGCAAGCGCTCACGTTGTAATGAAGCCCCGAGTAGGCGGGCGGCGGGAGCGTGCCTCCCGACGTGAACACCCCCTTCCCGTCGTTTATCCAAAGCGCGCCCGTCCCACCTTCGTGAGCGCTCACGACGAGGTCGAGGTCGAAGTCACGGTCGACGTCTGCAAACTCGAGGTCGATGATGTCCTCGCCGTCGATGGTGTCCGGGATCGCGCCCGCGCTCTCGACGAAGAAGCCCTCCCCGTCGTTCACATAGAGGTGTCCGAAGGGTGGACCGCCCACCGTGTAGTCGTCGGACACGAAGAGATCGAGATCCTCATCCCCGTCGACGTCACCAAAGCGAGTGGCGGCCCCTTGTGGGTAGTAGGCCGGCAGTCGCAACGAGGCGTCGTCAGTGAACACGCCGCCTCCGTCGTTCATCAGCAGGAGGTGAGGCCCCCCGTAGCCCGACGGTGCGTAGATCTCGGGCGCGCCATCGCCGTTCACATCGCCAACGGCGATCTGCCGCGCCGACGTCACGAGGTCACCCACGGCCGTCGCGGAGACGTTCGTGAAGGACGCATCGCCATCATTTCGATAGATGACGAGGGGTTGCGGCTGGTTCTTACCGCTGAAGTAGTCGGGATAGTTGACCAAGATGACGTCGAGATCGCCGTCGGTGTCGAGGTCCGTCACCCGGAGGTGGTTCGTCCAGCAGCCACTCCCCCCGCAGGCCTGAGGCGATAACGCGTCAGCGATACGCTCATACTGTTGAGCCGGGGCGGGCGCAGCCAACAGGCACGCAGCGAGTACCAATGCCCCCCTCATGAGTCAGCTGCCCTCGACCTTGACCCGATGCACTCGTACTGCGTTCACCTTGCCCTTGACTGACATCTCGCTCGTCTCGACCACCTCGATTCCACCGCTCGCGCGGCCTCCGACTCGAGCGTCGAGGGCGTTCAGGACGGGGTCCGAGATGAGGACCGACTGGGAGCCCGCGGCGCTGCACAAGCGGGCGGCGAGGTTCACGACGTCGCCGATGACGGTGTAGTCCTGGCGGCCTTCTGAGCCGGTTGAGCCGAAGACGACGTCGCCGGCGTTGACGCCGATCCCGACGGTCATCTTGTCGCCCACCTGGGCGTCTTCGACCGCCTTGACCATCTCGAGGGCGGCCCTCACGGCTCGGTACTCGCGGTCCTCACCTTCGAAGAGCGCCATGATCTCGTCGCCCACGAACTTGTCGACATAGCCGCCGTGCCGTTCGACGCACTCGGTCTGAATGCCGAGGTAGACATTCAGAGTCTGGATGACGCGCTCTGGCGGGTGCTGCTCGGAGTAGCTCGTGAAGCCGCGAACGTCGCTGAACAGGACCGTGATGGAACGTCGCACGGGGCCGTCATGGCTGCGAGCGCCAGCGACGGATTCCTGAATCATTCGGCGGGTGTGGTCGCCGACGAAGCGCTCCATCATCAGCTTGCCGCGAAGGCCCGTAATCATCTCGTTCATACTGCGAGAGAGGTCGCCTACTTCATCCCGGCTCAGGTGAGTGAGGTTGATCGTGAGGTCGCCGTCACCGACGCGGCGCGCCGCGCGCGAGACCTCCATCACCGGCTTCACCAGCACCCGTCGCACGAACGCAAACAGGACGATGGCCGATAGAATCGCGAAGGCGCCAAAGAGCGAGCCCGCCCATTGCGTCGTCGCGAGGATGGCCGCCCGAGCGGGCCGGAGGTCGGCTTGGACGCGTACTATGCCCCGCACGGTGTGGTCCGACCCGTGGCAAGCCTGGCAGCGCACGTCGTTTGGGAGCGGGACGATGGCCGTGAACCAGTCTCCGTCTTCGGCGCCCTGTGCGACGCCTGAACGAAGCGCTTCGAAGACGCGATCATCTTTGGCCGGCGCGCCGCGTGACACCTTCGGAGCAGGCGGGTAGATCTCGCGACCCTTTTCGTCGAACAGGTTCACCGCTGCGAAGGCGGGCAGGCTGCGAAGCTCCGTCAGGTAGCCGTCTAGCTGGTTGCCGCGCTCCGACAGCATCAGTTGGATGAGCGACTTCTCTACGAGGGTTGACGCGGTCTCGACGAGTGACGTACTGGAGGACTCCGCGCCCGTCCCCTTCGCCACCTCAACCCCGATCACGCCCCGCACCGTGTGGTCGTCGCCATGGCAGACGTGGCACGCGGCAGCGTTGGGGACCACCGTGAGCATGACGTCTCCAACGGTCTGGGCCTTCCCGGTGGCGATCACGGCTTTGGCCCCGTCCGTGATCGCGGGCGCTATCTCCTTTCCAGCGCCGAAGCTGGGCTTGGCCTCGGGATCGAGCACGAAGGCGCGTTCCACTTCGGCGCTCTCGGCCAGGCGCACGAGGTACCCATCCACCTCAGACGCTTCCCCCGAGAGCATGACGTGGGTCAGGGCTACTTTCACGACGTCCGACAAGAGGCTCCGCGATGCTCCTTCCGAGAGCTCCACGGAGAGCGCTCCTCGGTGCTTTGCGGGCTCGGAGTGGCAGGTTTGGCACGACTCGTCGTTTGCCAATGGACGCAGGAGCAGGTTTCCGTCCCGCTGCTCCCGTCCAGACTCGACGGCGTCCGCTGCAGCGTGGCTCAGCGCACCGACTCGCTTCTCGCGAGGTACGTAGACTTCGATTCCCTCTTGGTCGTAGACGCGCAAGTCGGCGACGTGGCCCCCCTTACGGATGTCCTGAACGAACTCCTCCGCAAGGATGCCCTTCCCGGTCAGCATGACATTTTGGATGCCGGTCACGACGCTCTCGGCGACCGCGTTCGAGCGCCCCTGTTCCGCTTTGACCAGCTCGCGCGTATTTCGCGAGAGCATGAGCCAGCTCAAGCCGCCAAACCCGACCAGGCTGACGATCGACGTCAATAGCAGCAACTTCGTGGAGAGCTTCATGTGGCCGCGATGGTAGCGCCCTTCTGAGTGCAGCGCGAGCGGCAAGGGTCCGACGGGCTCCTCGGAGCCTGCTGCTTTTCTCCCGTCGCATGCCTTCGCGCTTCCCTTCGATAGCGGCGTCAGATGCCTGCGATACGTCCTCACGTACCCAGGGGTACGCTCCGGGCGTTTCTCCCTCGGGGGGCGCGGGGGTGTCCCCCGCCGGCAAGCGCAAGAACAGCCTTCCTTGCTCTCGAAGGGAATCGCTTCGGCCTGCTCGGTCCGAAAAACAGCAGCCTTCTAGCCGACGTCCCGTTCCACGCGTGGGCCGATCTGTGTACCCGCCAGAAACAAGAACGCAGGCAACGCGAGCATGGGCTGGACCAGCGTGAGGGGAGCGAGCGCCGCGAAGAAGCTGCCCATCTCTCGGCTGCTGCGCGACGAGATCGCCACCAGGATCGAGAGGACCATGGCAAGCCCGACGACTCCGACCTCACTCACTGTCCGGGTGAGGAAGTACGTCGGAGTGAGCATGGCGCCCGGGCCAATATCGATGCGTTCGTTGTAAAGCAAGGCGAAGAAGTCGACCCCGCCGACGCCACATCCCGTCACGAGCAGCCATGGACGGTCGAGCAGTAGCGTTATGGCCGTCGCGTCCTTCGGCTCGAAGCGTGCGACACGTTCGATGCTCGAGAGCCGACCCGCCAACCTGTTCTCCAAAAGCCCCTCGCGGTCCGCATCGCCTAGCTGCGTCGACAGCAGGACGACCGCCCCTATCCCGAGTAGCAAGTTGACCCCAAACCGCAGCACCTGACGTCGGGCGAGCGCGTTCCCGATTCTCGTCAAGCTGGAGATGCTCGTCATGACCACGGTCAAGATCACCAGAGCCACCCACCCCGAGGTCGATAGCGTCAGGGCGACTCCGAGTAGGAGTACGAGGAGCATTGGCCTGTGGTACCGAGAGCGGCTGGTCTCTTTGCTCTCTCCGAGGTCCCGCTGGAGCAGGAGCCCAATCGCCATTACGGCCAAGGCTGCAGTGTGTTTGGGTTCCCCCCCGAGCCCGTAGAGCCGAGCGAGCTGCAACGGCCCGACGCCGAGTGTGTTTCCACGCAGGTTCGCAGTCCCAAGGTGGCCGCTCAGCTCCCCACCGTCTTCAGAGCTCAACCACGGCAGCCCCATCCCTTGCGCTGCCGCCTGATAGAACCCCACCGTGACGCTGAAGACGTTGCCAGCGATGAAGCCGTCCGCAGCAGCTCGTCCGTCCGATGCCGAGGCAGAGAGGCGAAATGCAGCCAGGAAGATCAGCCACTGTCCAACCTGCACGACGAATTGGACCAGATGCCGGAACTCGTTCTGAGCCGGTCCCCAGCCGTATTGCGAAGCGAGCTCCATGAGGCCGACCAGCTCGAAGTCGAAGACGCGAAACCATGTTGTTACGGCGACCGCCCAGCAGGCCAGGACGACGAGAGCCCGTCGACCCGGGAGCGCCCTTAGGTCACGACCGCCCGGCATCACCAGAGCTCCCACCATCAGGATGCCGGGGATGACCTTCACCCAGCTCCAGCCAACCCCACTCGCGATGACGAGGCCTGAGAGCGGGAGGACGAAGCCCGTCACCCGAAGGAGTGCCTGGCGGCCGCTCGAGAGCGCCCAGAGGAGCGCCAGCGCGATGGCAACGTGCAGCAGGTAGATAACGAACATCGGTGCTTGGTTGGCAACCTCGGGCCAGCGGATCAACTCGGGGGGCTTCTCGGTGGAGCGAAGCCTCGAGAGGCGGCGTCGCCTCCAGCGCCCACTACCATAACGCTACGCGTATGACGCCGATAGTGCCTCAGCCGCGGTTGACCTGGCGCTCTGCGGAGTCCCCCAACCCCGCGCCCCGGCTCAGCGTACTGCTGCGAACTCCCCACCGGCGAAGGACTTCTTCCCTTTCGGATCCTCGACCATGACCTGAATGTCGCCGGCGTCGTCTCGTGAGAACGTGATCGTCCGGGTCACGCCGCCGCGATTGGTCCACGCGATGCTGCCCGACTCGGGACGCGAGTCACTGCGAAGCCAGTGGAGATCGGTGACGACCAGCGTCGCGGTGAGCTCTCCGGCGGTCCGAGTACGGGTTGACTTCACGATCGTTACCGATGCCTCGTCCCAGCGGTACTCGGCGTCGAGTGTCGCGTCGATTACCCGAGCGCCGACCGTGGTCGTCCTTTCGCCTGTGACCGTCATGTGTCCGTCTTCGAGCTTGGTCAACGTGAGTGAGCCCGCCGTCGTCGCCATCCCGTTGATGCTCAGGCCGTCGAAGTCGATCGTCGCCGTACCTTACCCCGAATAGGTGATCGCCACCGTCCCCTGCCAGCGCTTGCCCTTTCAGACGCAGTCTTTGCCGAAGGTCAGCTTCGCTCCCCTCTCGATGTCGACCGAGTCGGCACAGGTCAGGCGGCTCTTCACGAAGGACTTGAGCGCGTCGATTCGATCCTGAGCGGTCTTCCCAGCGGCCGGGTTTCCCTCCGTCGCAGGCGCCGCCTCATCAACCGGGAAGGCAACCTCGGCGAGGTCCGCGTTCTCGGCTTCGTCTTCCCTGTCGGTCAAGGCCCCCTCCGCGAAGGTGTACTCGTCGGTGGTGTCCCTATCACGGGGCCACCTTCGATCGGCGAGTGCGGCGGAAGTCCCCCAACGTCGGGGATCGGACGCTGGCCGTCTTCACAACCTGGGTGAGCAACAGGGACTCAACCGAGATGGGACGCTCAGCAATGCCGACGGCCATGGCTGCCCGACGTCCACTGAGACGACGAAGCGACTTTCGACATCGACCACCGTGT
>CANMLD010000123.1 GCA_947498315.1 Pseudomonadota bacterium
AGACGCGGTCGGTGCCCGGGTAGAAGAGAACCCCGTCGCCGTTGGTGTAGTTCCAACCCGTCTCGCCTAGAACGTCATCGTAGCCGCCCTGCCCTCCGAACGTACGCGCGGTCAGGAACACGTCCGTGGGCCCGGTGCCACCCTGGAAGTTGTCATAGTAGGTCGACTCCCACACGAACCACCGGCGCAATTGCTTCTTGAACTGGGCCCAGCCCCACATTCGCAGCGCGACGCCGTCGTCCTCGATTGCGAGGCTGCCGGTGGCAGGTCGCGCGCCGTTGTAGACCCAGCGGCGCGCTGGCCCGAGCGCCCGTGAGGCATTCTCCCACGCACGCCGGTCAGCCACCTTCAGTGTGGAGACGGGGAGGTCGAGGGACGGCGCCTCGACGAGAGAAGAAGTCCAGTCCGCCGTCGCCAGGGTGAGCAGCGCTCGCCCAGGACCTGGGTTCTGCGCTACCCAACCCGCCCATGACTCGATGAGCGGGAAGTCCGACGACTCGTCGATGAGATACAGGAACCGTTCTGTCCCCGGGGACCCCTGTTGAAACCAAGACTCCCAGGCGTCGGTGCGCGTCCACATGGCCGCTTGGCCCCCGTCCTTCCAGTCCCAGCTCCCGTACATACCGATGGCAAAGACATCGTTCGGGGCGCCGTAGCCCGGTCCGTCGTAGCCGCGCTCTCGGGTGAACAGCCAGCCGTCGAGCCGAAGTCGCCATTCCGGCCTCGGCGAGTCCTCCGTCCAAGGTGCTGGACCGGCGTTGTTGTCGACGAGAGAGACCCGATGGCGGTGCGCGAGCTGGAAGTGACGGTCGAGGATGCGGATGGCGCGCACCGCGTTCGGCCCGTTGTCCGGGAACTTTTCGCCCAAGTACCGCTGGTTCACGTCGCCGTAGCCGACGTGCATCATCGTACCGGCCGTCGACACGAGCGGGATGGCGAAGCCTCGGACCCGCAGCGAGATCGGGATCAATCGCTCCGGTCCACCGCCGGTCACTCGGACCTGGCCGGTGTAGATGCCTGGGGGAGTGCTTCGAGGGATGAAGACATCGATCCAGACGAGCTGACTCGACGCAGGCGCGATGTCGAAGGTCGGATGGCACTCGAGCGGAACGGCAATGTCTGGGTAGAAGGCGTCGTGGTCAGGCCGATCGTTCCAGCCCGTGCCAGGCAGCGCCAGACCCCGATCCGCCCACGGGCGGCGGAAGCGCTTTGGAACGTGGCGCTCGTCGTAGTTGCCCCAGGTGAGCTGCGAAAGGCCCTTCACTTGGAGGTAGCGAACGAGGAAGAGCTCGATCGGTCGACGTGTCCAGTCGAAGACGCCCGAGGCAGTGGTCTTCTCGCTGACGATCGCGCCGTTCGGGCCGTCGAGGCGGTAGAATTCGACCGAGATCCCGGTCGCGCCCGCGTCGCTCTCGAGAACGAGGGCGACATTGACTACTTCACCCCGAGCGCCATCGAGGAAGATGGCGGTGCCGTCGAAAGCTCGGCTCAGTGGCGTCGCGGTGAGCGCGCGTCTCTCGCCACGGGCGACCTTGTCGCCACCCTCCGTGGCCCAAACACGGTCGAGAGCCGCACGGGCCGGCGTAGCGAGCAGTAACAGCATCGCGAGCTGACATGCGAGGTGACGGCGACGCGCTTTGACGGATGAGGGCGCCGGCTGGCCCTCAATCCCGAGGTCTAGCTTCACGGTCGCGGTCCGAATCCGGCTGCGGCGCCCGTGGACCCGCTGGCGGGGCCGAGGCCTCGATGCGTGGGAGCAGGTGAGCGGGCCGGACGTCCATGGTCACGACCTCACCGTCGGGCTTCACCTCGACGTCTCGGTACTGCTCCTTGATCGCCCGCACCTCGTCGTGGTGCTTGAAGAGCACGTCAACCACGTCGGGATCGAAGTGCTTACCGGCGCTGGCGCCGATGATGGCGTCAGCGCGCTCTTCTGTGTAAGCGTCCTTGTAGCAACGCTTATTGGTTAGCGCGTCGTACACATCAGCGAGTGCGACTATCCGGGCTTCGATGGGGATCTGATCACCCTTTAGCCCGTATGGGTAGCCCGTACCGTCGAACTTCTCGTGGTGGCAAAGCGCGATGTTCTGCGCGATGCGATCCGTACCGGCGACGCGGAGAAGCTCGTAACCGTAGAGCGTGTGCCGCTTCATCTCCTCCCACTCGCCCGGTGTGAGCGAGCCGGGCTTCTTCAAGATGGAATCGGGGATGCCTACCTTGCCGACGTCGTGGAGCGACGCGAAGCGCCCGATCTTGACCACCACGTCCGCATCGAGCCCGAGGGCACGCGCGAAGAGCTCCGAGAAGTGACAGACCCGCTTAATATGGTTGCCAGTGTCCTCATCGTTCATCGTGTTGGCGCGCTCGAGCGCCGCTGTGAGACCGATGGTGAGCTCTTCGAGCTCGACGGTGCGTTGGCGGACCCGCTCCTCGAGGAGCAGGTTGGTGTCGGCAAGCAGGCGGTTCTGGTGCTCGAGCTGGTCGCTCTGCGCCTTGATGCGGAGGAGCGACTTCACCCGCGCGCGAAGCTCGAGCGGATGAAAGGGCTTGTGTAGGAAGTCGTCTGCGCCCGCCTCGAGGCCACGCACTTTGTCTTTGATCTCGTGCAGTCCTGTCACCAGGACGACGGGGATCTTGGCGAACTCGGGCCGGCTCTTCAGGGCTTCGCAGAGCTGATATCCGTTGAGGCGCGGCATCATCACGTCGCTGAGGACCAGGTCGGGGACGAGGCCAGCCTCGACGGCGTCGAGGAACTCCCTGCCGTCACGGAAGGTCCGGACGTCATAGTCGGAGGGTTTCAAGGAGCGGCTGAAGAGGAGGAGGTTGTTCTCCTCGTCATCGACCAAGCAGAGGATGGGGTGCGCGCTCTGGGAGCGCGCAGTGGCGTCGCGGTTCGTGATAGTGATGCCTGACGGTGGCTCGATCGTAGACGTCATCATCAGCTCCTGGACCACTGGATTCGCCCCTCGAGGCTCTGCGTCGACCTTGTAACCATAACCCGAACAGGCTGACTTCGCGCGATTGGAGCGAAACTCACGAAAATCATCCTTCGTGCCGCTCGAGCTCGATGACGAACGACGCGCCGCCACCTGGAGCGGGTTCGAAACGGAGGTCGCCGCCGTGGTCCATGACCGTTCGATGGACGATCGCGAGGCCCATCCCCGTGCCGGAGCCGACCTCTCGGGTCGTGAAGAAGGGGTCAAAGATGCGTGACCGTATCGCCGGTTCGACCCCAAGGCCGTTGTCGGTCAACCGAACAGAGACGCGGCCGCTGTCGAGCCGCTCCACTCGAACGACGATACGCCCTTGTCGCGTGGCCGAAATGACGGCGTGGCGGGCGTTATCGAAGAGCGAAAGGAAGGCCTGTTGGAGACGAAAGGGATCACAGAGCACGAGAACCGGCCCGCTCGCGTGCTCCCTGATGACCTCGATGCCAGGACCCGACTGGGCCGTCTCGAAGATGCGTGCGCAGGACTCGACGAGCTCGATGAGCTCCGCCGGCTCGAGGTCCATTCCGCCACCGCGACCGTATGAGAGGAGCTGGCGGACGACGCTGACGGCCCGGCCCGCCGCCTCCACCATGACTCGGGCGTCCGCCCTCACCCGCTCTGGGCAAGTCTCGTCAAGGGTGAGCAACTCCGCCAAGCCGAGCACGACTCCGAGGGGGTTGTTCAGCTCATGGGCGACACCTGCCGACAACATCCCGGTCGCGGCGAGGGTCTCGGTCTTCACGAGATGTTCGTAGCGCTCCTCTCGGAGGCGCTTGAGCTCGAGCGCGTCGCGGCTGACACGAAGGTGAAGCCCGAGGAGCCCAGCGAGCACCTGAATACAAGGCGCGTCGTCGTGCGATGGGGGGGCGTCGAGGAACAAGAAGCCCGAGAGCCGGTTGTCTACCGAGAGCGCGACACACGCGTGGCCAGCCAGCTCTGGGATCTCGCCGTCTTCACTCGGGATGGCGGTCCAGGTGCCTGGCGGCGCGTGACGTACGGCCTCTAGCGAACGTGGGATGGCCATCAGTGACGCGGGCAGGGGCATCCAGGTGTCGCCTTCACGAAGCCCAAGGACGAGCTCGAGACCCGCGCCGGCTGAACGGTAGACGGCGACGTCGCGGCTGACCGACACACCTGACATGCGTAGGACTCGCACGGCCGTCTTCATGTCGATGGCGGTGGCGATGTCTTTCACGAGCCGGGTCAGGGAGTCACTCTGCATCGGTCACGCTTCCTCACTCCCGAAATGAAAGACCTTCCAGCCATGTGTTCTGGCGTGCCAACGAAGACGGAGATCGGGGTTGGCAGCACGCGGGTGCCCAACGACCCGCAGCATCGGTAAGTCGGTGTAAGAGTCGGAATAGAAGTAGGAGTGCTCGAGCGAGACGCCGTGACGCTCGGCCCACGCGCGCGCGATCCGCGGCTTCCCGCTGCCGTAGCAGACTTCGCCCTTGACTGCGCCCGTGAACAAGCCGCCGGCCGTTTCGAGCTCCGTGCAGAGGACGTGTTCGATGCCCACGGTCGCTGCCAGCGGGCGCGCGAGGTATGGGGTCTGGGCGGTAAGCAGCACCACCTCCTCTCCTCGACGTCGGTGGTCCTCGATGGCCTCGCGAGCCGCAGGAGAAACGAGGTGCGCGATTTTAGAGTCGTAGAGCGCCTGACAACGCGCGGTCAATGCCGCTTCGGAGGTGCCGGCTAGCCCGCGGAAGACACGCTCCATGACGGAGGTCATGTCGAGCATCGCGAGCTTGTAGCCAATCAGCACGCCCCACAACTCGAGCAGCTCCCTCTTCCGGAGCTCGCCCCGTCGGCGCATGTCTTCGATGTAGATGCTAGCCGTGTTCGCGGCGACGACGGTCTGGTCCATGTCGAAAAATGCAGCGACACGCACACCATCAGCGGAGCCATCGAGCCTCGCCGCAGTATCCCGCGCGGGCGAGGTCGTTCGTTTAACTCGAACCAATCCACTCCTCGATGAGGCCCTGGGTCGCCGCTGAGCCAGCCCGGTTGTACCCGAACTGCGACCCAAATGGTCCGCGAATCGACCAAGACTAGCCACCGCGCTCGATGCTTCCACTCTCACGGGCTCACGCGCGGTGCCAGCGCCACCGTGGGTCGACCCCGAAGCCGGTGCATCGTGACTTCCGGCGCATAATTGAACCTTCGTTCGGATTCTGATTCACTCCCGGGGCGCCGGGTCGCTCTCGTGTCGCAGGTGGAGGCGCTCATGCATTCGATTACTGGCTCTACTACTCGAATCCTGCCGCCAGGCGCCTGCGGATCTTCTCCCATCGCATGCCTACGCGCTGCGACACGAGAGCGGCGTCAGATGCCTGCGATACCTCCTCACGTAGCCAGGGCTGAACTCCGGGCGTCTCTCAACTTCCACCTTGCTCCCGTACCGCATCGCTTCGGCCTGCTCGGTCCGAAAATCAGCCAGCTCGTCGTAGGCTTTTCCTTCGCAGTGGTCTCCCTTGGCTGCCAGAAGTCCGAGTCGCTGCCGTTCGTCGTGTCGAACGGACTCGAAGCCCAGGAGGCGTCACGGGAGGTCCTGTTTGCTAGTCAGGACCTCAAGGCCGCTGAGGGGTGTCTCGGCGTGTGCGAATGGGCCGAGTCGGCAGTCCTGGCAGCGCCCGACGGCGCCACTCGCATCGGTATGCTCGTCGACGCTGCTGATCCGGCGGCTCTCGAGAAGGTCATGGGCCAGATTCAAGTGCGCGGCTTCGCTAAGGGCGGCACGCCGCTCTCCTGGACGCCGGCGGACGTAACGTGGGCAGAAGACCGTTACCTCGTCGCGCGTTCGGACCCCGGCTATCCCATTTATGCGGCCCAACTGCGAGTGCCAACCGGCAGTCTCGACACTATCGCCCACATCGCCTTCGTAGCGGTCAACCCCGAAACGGGCGGCACCGAGGCAACAACGCTCGCGGGCGCCTCCGGGACGCTGGGGCACGCCGAAAGCGCACTGACGGCGAGCGACCTCGTCGTGCCGCGCGGTTCGTGGAAGGCCCGACCGACGAAGTGCACTGGCAAGGACGGCGCGAAGACGCGCATGGCCATCCATCACACCTTCACGCCTTCCGCATCTGGCGGCAGCGTCGAAGCACGTATTCGTTCCATACAGGCCTATCACATGGATACCCGAGGTTGGTGCGACGTCGGCTACCACTTCCTCGTCGCGGACGACGGCCGCATCTTCGAGGGCCGCTCCATCGCCTATATCGGGGCACACGTCGGCAACAACAACACCGGCAACATCGGGATCAGCTGGGTCGGTTGTTTTCAGACCGGCGAGTGTGACGCTCTCGGGACCATGAACCCGTCTGCCGCGGCGCTGAAGGCAACGGGCACGCTCATCGGCGCCCTGTCTGACCAATATGGGATCGCGGCGACGACCACGAAGGTGAAGGGCCACACCGAGCACACAGGCGCTTCGACGAGCTGCCCTGGGGATCGGCTGCTCGCCAAGATTTCGCAGATCCTCGAGATTGCGAATGGTGCCACGTCGGTCGATCCAGGCCCTACGGGGCCGAGTCCGGCCGAACCGACGCCGCCCGTGGGCAGCGGCAAAGGCCGAGTCATTGGTGTCGTGTACGACGCCTCCGTGACCTCGGACCCGGCAGAGGCGGGGAACCGCCGGCTGACCGGCGCCCTCCTGAGCAGCTCGAGCGGCGCCACGACGACCGCAGCCGGAACCGAAGCGGTCTGGCAGTTCGATCTCCCCGTGGGCGAATGGACCATCGTGGCATCCGCACCGGGGTATGTCGCGGCCGGCCGCATCGCGGTCGTTACGACGGGCGGCGAGACGTGGGCGTCCATCGGACTGTTTCCCCCCGCAGCCGCAACGGGTCCGGCGACCGTGACGGTCAAGAGCAGCGGCGGCGTCGGGATCGGCGGCGCCGTGGTGAAGGTCGGCACCACGTGGTCCATCGCGAACGCGAGCGGCGGAGTCACGGTCGACACCAGCGCCGGACCAGTCTCCGTGAGCGCATGGGCGCCAGGCTACGAATCGAAGAGCGTCCAGGCCAAGCCAGGCGGGAAGCACGAGCTCGTGCTCCCGGCGGAAGTCACCGTCTCGAGCGGCGGCACGCTGCAAGGCGTCGTGTGGGACGCTTCCAAGACCAGTAGCCCGGACCAGACAGGGAACGTGCGCCTGAGTAACACGACGCTCGTCTGCAGCTGCGGCAAGGCAAAGAAGGCCCGCGTCGGGGACGCCTACTGGAACTTCAAGGTCCCCGCGGGCAACCACACTATCACCGCGGTCCTCTCGGGGTACGTCCCTCAAGGGAAGTCGCAAGCCGTCGCCGTGAACGGCGACGAATGGGCCTCAATAGGCCTCGTGCCCGTCGGCAGCAGCCCGGTCACTCCGATACCGACTACGCCAACGAGCACGGTCTGCTACCCGGGGAGCACCGGAGCTGGCGATGTGTGCCTGCCTGTCGTCGCCGCTTCGGCAGCGATGGGAGCGGCCTACGTCTACCCGACCGGCCTCGGTGCTCAGTACAAGACGCCGACCCACTACCTCGATCTCAGCGTCGTCTCGGCAGCCACAGGGCTCGCCAAGAACTTCGTACTGTCAGAGTTCATGCAAGTCGTCAAAGGCAAGTGGGGCATCTACAGCCCGAAGGCCGTGGCGCATTGGCAAAAGGTCCGCACGGCTCTGGGCGTCGCGCTCGAAGTCAATAGCGGCTACCGCAGCCCGGGCTGGAACGACGGGATCGACGGGTCGGCAAGCGCGTCGCGGCACCTGTGGGGAGACGCCGCAGACGTCACGGCGAACGGAAAGGTGACGCTCGCCCAGATCAAGACCGCATGCCAGAGTGAAGGCGCTGACTATGTCGAGGTCTACACCTCGCACGTTCACTGCGACTGGCGCGACGATGCGCTCGAACCCGCCTTCTTCCAGGGGGCGAACAAGCCGGGCGTCGCACCGAGCGAGCAAGCGGACCACGCTCCCGCTAGCGCGTGGGTCGAAGCGTCTCGCGATCGCGTCGCATTAGGCGACGTCGTGCTCCTCGAAGCCCGTTGGACTGGCTTCCACGAAGGCACGCCGTGGGTGTCTTGGACGGCGCGCGCAATGGACGGCCAACCACTCGCCCACGGCGCTGCTGAACCGACGACCACTTGGGCCTTCGCGCCGCAGCGCGCTGGGTTCTACGAGATCGGCTGGGAGGTCGGTGGCACCCTTCAGGGCTCAATCGTCATCGAAGCGACGCGCGGCGGGCGCTGATCGGCGACTGTCTCGCGCCGTCGGCGCTAGCCGGCGCCTATCTCGCTACGACCTGCATCATGACGATCGGCGCGCGATAGCCACGCATACGCACCTCGCCAGCCGGCTCGAGTCGAACTTCGCCGGCACGGACACGGGCAGCGCTCTCGAGACCGGACGTCTCCAGCCGATGAGCGCAGTGGGTATAGACGAAGACGCCATCACGAGGCGCTTCGGTGCAGAGACGGAGCGCAACCGGTGCCGTGGCGTGAATGCCAGCGTGGACATAGGCAGGCCGCTTCGACTGCTGACGCATCGTCTTCAGCCGCTGGCGTACCGCAAGGGCGGCGTCGAGGGCAGCGACAGGGGCGTCGTCGCCAGCGAACGCGGCGATCAGGACGCCATCGTCTCGCGACTCGACAACCCCACCACGTTCAGCGATGTCAAGCGCCCATGCGTCGAGGAGCGCGTCGACACCGCTCCCCCTCCCCGGCTCGAGTCGCAGCGCGAGGTAAGCGCCGCTCGTGAGGAGCACGGAATCGGGTTCTGGTTCAGACCGGTGACGGACCGGGGTCGCTGCGGCACGACCGGGCCGAGGAACCGGCGTGAGGCGCATCGCGCCGCTCGGCGGAGTGAGGGTCTGCCCGTGCACTCCTCCAGCCACGGCGGCGAGAGCCCTTCGGAACGCAGTCGCGCTCGCGACTCGATGGCTCGCATCCTTGGAGAGGGCACGATCGAGCAGCTCTTGAAGGCCCGGAAGCTCAGGCGCGCCGCGCTCCCGGAGTCGAGGCACGGCAGCACGTAAGTGACTGTTGTAGATGTCGAAAGTCTTCTCCGAGCTAAACGGCACGTCGCCCGTTACCATCTCGAAGAGCAGGACGCCCGCCGCATAGAGGTCGGTGCGGGTGTCGACGGCGGCACCCACGATCTGCTCCGGGGCCATATACTCGGGGGTGCCGGCGATCTCAATGGTCGACCGGGTCGAGCTCATGAGTTCAGTCTGTCGGGAGATCCCGAAGTCCATTACCGTGACGAAGTCGACGCGTTCGCCACGCCGTCCAATCTGGATGTTCTCCGGCTTCAGGTCGCGGTGCACGATCCCCTGCGCGTGGGCTTCGGAGAGCGCGTCGAGCACCTGATCGAGGATCGCTGCGGCGCGTGCGAAGGTCAGACGGCCTTCGCGCCGTAGCAGCTTAGCGAGGGACTCGCCGGGCAGCAGCTCCATGACCAAGAAGCGGTCCCCACGCACGGACTCGCCGAAGTCGAAGAGTGGAACGATGTGCGGGTGGTGAAGGTCAGCGATGGCGCGGGCTTCACGCAGGAAGCGCTTAGCGGCCCGTTCAGGGTCTGACGCCGCGTCGGAGCGCCGGAGCAGCTTGACCGCGACCTCACGACCGATAGGGCGTTGCAATGCGCGGTAGACAACGCCCATGCCCCCTTTTCCCAGAGGACCGAGGAGCTGATAGCGGCCATCGATCAGCTCGCTCGTCTCGAGTTCCGGTTCGCTGTTCTTACCGCTTCGCATCGCGGCGTACCATAGAGCCCGGCCAAGGGCGGCACCACTTTTTCGACATCGACTGATCCACCACGTCTCGCGGCGGATCGTCTGGAGATTCGAAGGCTTGGAAACCTGACGTTCGGGAGCCCTGAAGGGCTCAGGCCCCCGCAGCGCGTTGGCTGTCTTCGTCGTAGTGGCAGGACTTGTACTTTTTGCCGGACCCACACCAGCACGGCTCGTTGCGGCCGACCTTCGGCCGGTTTCGAACGACGGGTTCGCGCGGCGCCGAAGGGGCTTCGTCACCCTCCTCACGAAGCTCCTCCGGGATGGGCTCCGCTTTGGGCGGCGCCTTCGGCGCGGGCTTGGCAAGGCTCGGCTGCGCCGCTGGGCGGGCCTGGGGCGGACGTGCGGTCGCCTTCTGGGCGGGCTTGTCCCCGGCGGCGGCCTCGCTCCCATGGCTTTCGACGATGCGTGTCGGCCGCTTGGCTTGCTGCTGACGAAGACGCTCGATCTCGGCGCGCCCTTGAAGCTCGAGCCGGAAGAGCGTGCGAATCGTATTGGTCGAGATGGAGACCAGGAGCACCTGGAACATCTCGAAGCCTTCCATCTTGTAGATTAGCTTCGGATCTTTCTGGGCATAGGCGTTCAAGTGGACGCCGGTACGCAGGTGGTCCATGGCGACGAGGTGTTGCTTCCAGAGACGGTCGATGGTCTCGAGGTAGAACTTGCGCTCGGTGAAGCGCCACTCGCCCTCAGCCCACTTCTTGACCTCGTCCGTGATCTCCGCGACTGGCACTGACTCCTGGGGAGGTGCGCCTTCAGCAGACAGGATTCGCTCCCGAACCTGGTCCTGCTGGTGCTTCCAGTCATTCAGGATCGTCTGGATGACGCGCTGCTCCTTCGCCTTGTAGAAGGCGATAGCGGCGGTTTCGACGGCTTTCACGATGCCGTCGAAGTCGTGGACCTCGCGGTCGAGCTCGAGCGGGAAGTTCAAGATCTCGCGGAGATCCTTCTCGATGGCGGCACGGTCCCAATCCGCCGTCGCAACCGTGTCGAGACAATGCGGGTCAGCGACGGCGTGAACGACGTCTCCGATTGCCTCGAGGACGAGCGCGGCTGTCTTGGTACCTTCGAGCACGTTGCGGCGCAGGTCATAGATGGTACGACGCTGCATGTTCATGACGTCATCGTACTCGAGCAGGTTCTTGCGCTGGTCGAAGTTGTGCCCTTCGACGCGGCTCTGAGCGTTCTGCACGGCCTTGGAGACCATCGGAGCTTCGATGGGCTCGTCATCCGGGACCTTGAGCCACTCCATCATCTTTTTGATGCGGTCGCCGCCGAAGATACGGAGCAGGTCGTCGTCGAGAGACAGGTAGAAGCGGCTGTTGCCGGGGTCGCCCTGACGCCCCGAGCGGCCACGTAGCTGATTGTCGATGCGGCGCGACTCATGACGCTCAGTACCGACGATGCAAAGGCCACCGAGGGCGATGACCTGCTCCTTCTCTGCGGCGCACTCGAGCTTGAACTCGGCGACCTTCTCTTCGAAGCGCTGTTCGCGGACCTCGTCCGGCTCGCCCGAGACGGCGTCTTTCGCCAGGAGCTCGGGGTTGCCGCCAAGCATGATGTCCGTGCCGCGACCGGCCATGTTCGTCGCGACGGTCACGGAGCCGAGGCGGCCCGCCTGCGCAACGATGAGCGCCTCCCGGTCGTGCTGCTTGGCGTTCAGGACGCTGTGCTTGATGCCTTCGCGGGTCAAGACCTTCGAGATGAGCTCGCTCTTGTCGACGTTGGTCGTGCCGACGAGGACCGGCTGGCCTTTCTCGTGGGACTCTCGGATGGCGCCGATCATGGCGCCGATCTTCTCTTTCTCGTTCTTGTAGATGAGGTCGTCGTTGTCCTTGCGCTGAATCGGGCGGTTCGTGGGGATGACGACCACGTCGAGGTCGTAAATCTTCGCGAACTCCTCGGCCTCGGTCTCCGCCGTGCCGGTCATGCCCGAGAGCTTCTTGTACATGCGGAAGAAGTTCTGGAACGTGATGGTCGCGAGGGTGTGGTTCTCCTCTTTGACGCGCACGCCTTCTTTCGCCTCAACGGCCTGGTGGAGCCCGTCCGACCAACGTCGGCCCTGCATCTTACGGCCCGTGAACTCGTCGACGATGACGACTTCGCCCTCTTCGACGACGTAGTGCTGCTCCTTCTTGTAGACATAGTGCGCCCGAAGCGCCTGGTTCACGTGGTGAAGGAGGAGGATGTTCTCAGCGTCGTATAGGTTGGCCACCTTGAGGCGGTGTTCGATCTTGTCGACGCCGGTCTCGGTGAGCGACACGGAATGCGCCTTCTCGTCGACCTGGAAGTCCTCGTCGACCCGTAGGAACGGGATGATGGCGTTGACCTTGTGGTAGTAGTCCGAGGACTCCTCAGCGTCGCCTGAGATGATCAGCGGTGTGCGGGCCTCGTCGATGAGGACGGAGTCGACCTCGTCGACGATGGCGAAGTTCAAGACCTTCTGCCGCTGCTTGTCGTCTTTCAGGTCGTCGGGCGGCGGGAAGTAACGGTGTACGTAGTTCTCGTACCGGAACTTCATGTTGTCGCGGAGGTAGTCGAAGCCGAACTCGTTGTTCGTGCCGTACGTGATGTCGGCGGCGTAGTTCGCTTTGCGCTCTTCGTCGCGTAGGTTCGGCACGATGATGCCGACATTCAACCCGAGGAAGTTGTAAATGCGGCTCATCCACTCGGCGTCGCGACGAGCGAGGTAGTCGTTCACCGTCACGAGGTGGGCGCCACGGCCGGGAAGTGCGTTCAAGTAGAGCGGCAGGGTGGCGACGAGGGTCTTGCCTTCGCCGGTCTTCATCTCGGCGATAGACCCGTTGTTCAGGACCATGCCGCCGATGAGCTGCGTGTCGTAATGGCGCATGCCGAGCTGGCGGCGGCCGGCCTCTCGAACGACGGCGAAGGCCTCGTGGAGAAGGTTGTCGAGGGGCTCTCCCTTCTCGAGACGCTCGCGGAAGTCGACCGTCTTGCGAGCGAGCGCGGCGTCGTCGAGCTTCAAGAGCGCGGGTTCGAACGAGCCGATCGCCTGCACCCGCGGGTGCAACTTCTTGACTTCGCGTTCGTTTTTGGAAGGGATGAGCTTCTTGAGCCAGCCGAACATGGATCCTCCGCATCGCTGCCGGACGGCGCGCGTTGCGGGCGTTCTCGGCGTGAAGCGGCGGCAATATAGGGCCGAGACCCCCGACCATCAACCCCGTAATCGTCACATCGCGCGAGCAGGTCGACGGCGACCCTTCGCGGACACCATGGGTCACGACCGACCGGGTGGGCACAGGCAGCCCCAGGAGGCCCTGGTGCGAGCATTCGTTGATTCCGGAGCTTTTCTGGCCGAGGTTCCTGTCCGACCCGAGAGAGAGCCGTGTGGGCGGTCGATCGCATCGAATGCTCGAGCGTGAACCACTCAGCCGACGCTGACCCGAGCTAGGCCAGCGCGTCCAGAATGCGGCGGGCGGCGTCAACGCCAGACTGGTAGGCGCCGTGAACCGTGGCGGGATGTGCGGGACTCGTGTGTTCTCCGGCGAAGTGCACTCGCTCTTGGTGGGCCTCCTCGAAGGCCTCGATGGCGTCTCGGGAGCTCCCGATGCCGAAACTCGAATAGGAGCCGAGCGCCCACGGGTCTTTGGCCCAATTGGTGCGGAGGTAGGCCGTTGGCCGGTCCGGCACGGCGTCCGCGCCGAACATGGCGCGGTAGGCCGCCGTTGCTTCTGCGAGCATGGTCGCGTCGTCCTTGCTGGAGAGCTCGGCTGCGTAAGCACCAGCATTGAACGACAGGAGGAGCGGCTTTCCGAAAACTTTCAGTACGTTGACGTGTTCGGACCAGCGTCCCGGCGGGTCGCCCACGTAGTCGATGACGGACGAATCTTCCTCGTTCCAGAAGGGCTTATCATAACGAACGTAGAGCTTGTCGAGCGCGCCGACCGACAGAGCGGCGATGGCGCGGGCGTGGTCGCCCCCGAGCGCCGGCGCAAAAGCGACCTTGCCGGACTTCAATACCCCGATGGGGAGCGTGCAGAGGACATGTTCGGCACGCTCGACGCCGGCGGGGGTCGTGACGGTGACCCCGTCGTCCTCGACGTCGATCCGCGTCACCGGCGTCTTCAAACGGAGGTCGGGGACGTCGCGCGCGATGACATCGATGATCTGATCGTATCCACCGGGGAAGAGGCGATCGACTCCCTGGGGCGCGTCGGCCGAGTCGAAGTGAAAGAGCGAGAGTTTCTCGGTAGTGTTCGCGAATTCGTGCTCAATGGTGTGGTTTACCGCGTTCAGGAGACTGCGGGTCGCGGCGGCCGACCGTCGTTGCCCCGACAAGATCGTCTCGATGGCTCTGGCGAGCGGGATGTCCGGCAGATCGGCTTCTTGTCGAGAGGCCGACAGGGCCTCGATTCGCTCAGCGAGATCCTCCATCGCATTCTCGTACTGAGCGGCGTCGGCGTCCGAGACCAGCCCGCGGCCGTTGGCGTAGAGCGCGACGTCGTCGTAGTCGAACGGGACCGTGTCGATGCCGTTCGCCTTGGCGAGCTCATAGATGGGGCTCCCCTTGCCTCCGGGTCCGCGATCACCGTGTATCCAAGACGCCCCGAGGTCGAGCGGGATCCCGCCGATAGCGCGGCTGGTCCAGATGCGACCGCCACGACGCTCACGCGCTTCGAGGACCCGCGTAGAGACACCCGCCTTCTCGAGAGCGGCGGCGGCGGTGAGCCCCGCGATCCCGGCGCCGATCACGATGACTCGGGGTGGGCTGCGCTTGTCTGACGCCGCAGCGCACCGGGAGATCAGCGCGGGCGCAAGCCCGGTGGCGGCGAGGGCTCTGAGAAAGTGTCGGCGGGATGCGGGCGTTTGCATGCGTGGGAGGCCTCTCTCCTCGAAGATACCCGGAACGCCTTCGCTCCCAGCAACATTACGTTGCGTCAGCGAGTGACTTGTCGCGTGGCCGCCGCGAGCAGGCTACAGAGGACGACGTAGGCTACTCCGACCAGAAGCGCCGCAGCGCTGTCCGACGCGAGCGCTGTCCGACGCGAGCGCTGTCCGACGCGAGCGCTGTCCGACGCGAGCGCTGTCCGACGCGAGCGCTGTCCGACGCGAGCGCTGTCCGACGCGAGCGCTGTC
>CANMLD010000124.1 GCA_947498315.1 Pseudomonadota bacterium
TCGACCGGCTTGCATCCCCAGCCTTCGATTAGGCACGAATCGATGCACTTCTCCGAACACTGCTTGCCTTGGGCGGTGACGACGCACCAAGCGCTGTCGCAGTCGTCGTTCGCTAGGCACTGGTATCCGGGGCCACCCGGGACGATCTCGACGTCCTTCAGGGTGCTGGTGTCGGGGATGTCCGGGACGGTGACGAGCCCATCGCTCGTGAGCCCGCTGGTGTCGTTTTCCTCGCCGATGACCTTTTTGCCGACATCCTGGCCCCCGACGATCTGCGGCGGCTCGGCGTCGCTGCAGCTGAAGGGCCCGCAGACGAGCGACGTTGCGACGAGCAAGGTCCACGCGGATGGCCCGCCCCAGCCTCTGCTTCGGGATAAGGCTGTAGCAGGCGGGCCGTAGACCGGCGCGAGAGACGGAGAGGCCGACAGGCCCGCACCGGAACGGTTCACGGCTTCACTCAAACAAGTACCTCGGCGACGGGTGAGGGCACGGGGCGCCGTCGCGGACTATACGGATTCTTCCAGACCGTGGCGAATGATGCGACCTCATGCCTCGTCCCAAATCGCCCGAGCCCAGCGCCAGCATGAGACCCAACGTCGAGGTCAGCGATGGTCAGGGCGACGTCCCGGCGCCGCAGACCACCGGTTGGGGTGGAAGAGAGCTTGCGCGTACAACGGCTCGCGGTTAGACCAGTCGCATCATGTGGTTCTTCCGATTCCGTAAAGTCACCCCGATCTCCACCATCGCTGGACCCGCTTCGTCGACGCCGGGAAAGGCGGGTGCTGCACCCACCTTCGCCGGAGCCCAGCTAGGGCACTCCGTAATCGTCGCGGGTACCGTCACGGCGCGCTCCGAGGTGACCTTCACGCCGAGCGGAGACAAAGCCGTCTGGTTCTCTGCGACCTACGAATCGCAAGGGAGAGGGGACCGCGGGAGTCGGAATCTCTGGATGTTCGACCACCTCGACCGGCAACAGAGCGGCTTCTTCATCGATGATGGGACTGGGCGCCTCTACGTCCCGGTGCAACCGACCCAGCTCGACATCCGAGGGGGCCATCACCTTCATGGAGAGATCGGTCGCACGGGCAAAGACCGCTATTCTGCCTACCTGCTCCGAGAAGGTGATTCTTTGCGGCTACATGGCGTGGTGGACAAGCCAAGCGGCAAGGAGCCGCGCGACACGTTGGTCTTACGCGCTACCGACGGTGGCGTCCTGTTCGGGCACGCGACGCCTCGTCGGAAGTGAGTTGGGGGCACAGGGTGCTGCGTGCCTTCTAGCTCTACCGCTCGTGAAGACGTGCCTTGAGTTCGTCGATGCGAATTTCGACGTCTTCCAGAGCCATGGCGCGATAACGCGGCGGGAGGAAGCGTGAGTCGGTGCACTCCTTCACGGCCACGAGATCCATCAGTTCGAGCTTCTCTTTGTGTGCCATGGGCCGGAAGTCGACGAGCGCGGCTTCGATGACCGCGCGGAGCGGGTCGACCTTCTTGCTGCGGCCTCCCTTTTTTTTGAGTGCGACAGCCGGGGGGTGAGCGGTGGTGCCCTCTTCGATGGCGGTCGCCGCGGCCAGGTCTGCCGTGCGCCGGGCCCGTACGAGCAGCGCTTCGAGCTCGTTGCCGGAGAGTGGGCTCGCCGGAGGCAGGTCAGGGACGCTCTCCGGGTCTACCCCAACCTTCTTGGCGAGCGACCGGAAGAGGATGTTGCGCTCATCGTCCGTCTCCGGAGGAAAGAGCGGGATGTGGACGTCGAGGCGTCCGGGGCGCTTCAGGTCGACCTCGATTAGATCCGGACGCGAGGTCGCGAAGACCCAAACGATCTTGCCGCGGTTGCGGGTGTCCGACATCTCCTTGGCGAGCATCGCATAGATTCGCCCGGACACGCCGCCGTCGTCGGCACCACTGTCGCGCTTCCCTGTCGCTTGGTCTGCTTCGTCCACGAACACGAGGACCTGACCCAAGGCCTTCAAGATGGAGAAGATCCGCTCGAGGTTACCTTCGGTCGAGCCCTGCCAGCGGTCTCGGAAGTTCTTGAATACGACGCACGGGATCCCGATCTCCCCAGCCCAACACGTCGTGAGGAAGGTCTTGCCAGTGCCGATTCGGCCGCAGAGCAGGTAGCCCATCGGAACCGAACGCGTCTGACCGAGCTTGAGCAGCTTGGCGTCATCGCGGAGCCAGGCTCGGGCTTCGGTGTGGCCCGCCACCTGCTCGAGGCTCATGTCCGACTCGATGAAGTCGAGGAGGCCGCGGCACTCCTTCTCGATGAGCTCGCGGCGTTTGGCAACGACGTAAGCCGAGTCAACCTTGAGTCCGTTTCGGGCGGCATGCTGAAGCGCGTGCTTCAAATTGACCCGTGAGAGACCCACGACTCGTTGAGAGAGTACTTCGGCGTCGAGGTCGAGCGCCTGTGCCAGGGTCCCGTCGGACCTGAGGAGCTGCTGAATGAAGCTGTGCAGCTCCGGCTGGGTTGGGAGCCGAATCTCGATCTTGGCGACGTATGGATTGCCGGATAAAGACGCGTGGAGGTCGGCGAGGTTCTCGCTGAGCAGGATGGTGACGGCTTGCGCCTCGACCAAGGTTGGATCGTTCGCCCAATCGAGGAGCCGAATGAGGGCGTCGCCGTGGCGTCCAGAGACTTGGAGCGTGTCACCGCTTGGCGCAAGGAAGTGAGCGTAGTCGATGAGGACGGCGATGCGGATCGGGCGCCGTACGAGGACGTTGCCTTCGATGGCCTGATGCTGCGCGCAGTGTTCGAGAAAGCGGTCGAGCACGGCGAGAGCCACTGCCGGATCGCGAGGGACCGATGCTGGGCTCTTGGCGTAGCTCGTGCCGTTCCAATCGTCGAATCCCCGCAAGAAGCGCAAGAACTCGTCAGCGCCGCGCGGGACCTGAATCCCGGTCCCGCGGTCGTAGCGGACGATGACGTCAAAGCGGCCGAAGAGCACCTCCTCGAGGAAGGCCTTCAGTGATAGGAAGCGGGGGGTGCCGTCGACGGAGTTTACTGGAACGAGGTCGTGAATGGCTCCGTGAAGGATGAACTGCGATGCCGTAGCGCCTCGAAACACCGCCCGCATCTCCTCCGCCCAAGCGGGGAGGGTGATTGGCGTCGCGAGGGTCGCGGTCGGCGTTGCTTTTGAGGTGGACGGCGCCGAGGGTGGCACCCCAGAGGCAGGAGACGCCACGGCTTAGGCGGAGACCTTGTTGGACGGCAGGTCGTCGGCGGGGCCGAGATCACGAGGCGCCGCCATCGGCTCGACCGGTGCCGGCGTCGGAGCAAAGCCCATCTCGCGAGCGAACTCGGCGAGGGCGGCACCCTCGAGCGCCTTCTGTTCGCCTTCGGTCGCCGTCCACTCTTGAGACGCGACTTGGTCAGACGCGACACGCACCTTGCCCTGAGCGTTGGCGATGCGCTCGTCGAGCTTCTCCTCGAGGGCGTTGATGCCGGTGCCATCGGGTGAGAAGTTCACGTTGCTCGCCATTTCACCGAGCTTGGCCTGGGCTTCGGCCATTTCAGCCTTGCTGATCTTGCTCTTCACGGCGTCGATGCGCTCACGCGCCTGCTTGAGATAGACGTCGCGCTGGCGAGAGAGGTTCTTGAAGAGCTCCTCGGAGGCGATGAGCTGCCTCTTGTTCTCATCGATCTCGCGCCTGGTCTCCTTGATCTGGAGTGCCATCGCGCCGGCTTTCTCCATCTGACCGGCTGCGTACGCGGCCGAGGCGCGCGCCGTCATCAACTCGATCTTCTTCTCTTCCGCAGCGACTTGGTTCTTCAAGCGCTCGATCATGCCGGCCTGCTTGGCCAAGTTCTCGTTGAACTGCGCGCTGTTCTTCTGGAAGTCTGCGATCTGCGATTCGAGGATGGCGCGGGGGTTGGCCTCTTCCGCCTTGCCGATTAGCCGAAACCACCAGCCCCGGATGATTTGGAATAGACGACCCATACGAGCACCTCCGAAGTAGCTTTCAAAAAAAAGCAGCATCTTGCAGTCGAGCCTAGGGGCCAAGCCTACAGCCGGCTGGACGCCCTCCGGTCGGCTGGGCCATCGGCGACGCAGTGTCAGGCCCAAACCGATTCTCTAAGCGCCCCAAGATAGGGGCGGTCCCTCAGGCTGTCAAAACGCGACGCTGAATCTTCTCGAGGAGTAGCACGCCGCACTGACGCAGGCCAAGCTGACTCAGGCCGCGCTGACGCAGGCCGCGCTGACGCAGGCCGCGCTGACGCAGGCCGCACTGACGCAGGCCGCACTGACGCAGGCCGCAATCGTGCCCGCTGGTGGAGCCGGGTTCGTTGACATCGTCACCACTCGGCGGGAGGGTCCAGCCATGTCAAACCGAGACGCCATCGCCCCGACGCCGCCAATCCCCCCGATTCAGCCGAATGGAGGCGTCGTAGAGGTGACCAAAACACGGAAGCCCACCGTCTTTACGGACGACGCTGGCGCGCTGCTGGAACTGCCCTCCGACTGGTCGCTGCTCCCGCCTGGTGACCCGGCACTGACGAGGCGCGTCAAGGCCGCTGGGACCTGCTGGAGCTTGTCCGAGCGTCGGGGGCGCAAAGTCTTCAGTCAGGGGTTGCTGGCGCCGACGGCGCGTATCGAGCGGCTGAAGCACGAGCTCGAGGTTGAACGCGCGAACCCGGCTTATCAGAAGAAGCTCGACGCCGGGCGCGAGCGCCGAAAAGTAGAAGAAGCCGAGTATGCGCGTGACTTTGCGGATGAGGTCCGCGCCTTTCTGGCCTTCTCGAAGACCTTCGAGGCGGAAGGGAGAGCCCTGGCGAGACGGGTCGCGGACCACGCCACCCCCGTTGGGAGCGGAACCGTGGCTCGAACCGAACGCATCCCGATCGAGGAGCGAGCCGAGGCGGCCGTCATCGCCTGGCTCCGTCATCAGACGACGACCTACGACGATATGACCATTCCACGCGTTCAAGGGCTGCGCCGAGAGGTGCGGCGGATGCTTGCGGACCGTTCGCGGAAGCTTCTGGCGAGTCACCGCGTCTTGGCCAGTCACCCTGCCGCCGGATGTTCGCTCTGCACTGCACTCGCGGCACCGGCACCGGTCCTCGTCTCCAAGAAGGATGCAGCTACCGCAGCGCTCACGGATCTCGTGAAATCGCGCATCGCCCAGAGGCCTGCTGCATCTCCAGGGGGCTCATCGTGTTCGACGCCGGCGGCAGTTGGCGCCGTAGCGATGCCGCCTCAGGCAGGACCCGTGACGAAGTCTTTAGGGGTGGGCGCACCGGTGCCCGCTCCCGCTCCGCGTGGACGACGGTGGACGGATAGCTGAAGCGCCGTCCGCCAAACGCGTAGCAACTGAGGACCTAGCGCAAGCGGCGTCGACGATAGCGTCAACGCCGCTTGCGGTGGCTAGTCGGTGACCCGTATCATCGACCCCAGCCGAGCAGGGCAGCCGGGCCCTGACGCGGAGTTCGGGGTGCACGTGCCTATTATCCTGGCGCAGGGCGGAGTAGAGAAATGGATACGTCGAGCTACTTGTCCGCTAGAGGCATCGATGTAGGCCGCTCCGTGGCACTGACGCGTGCGCTCTGCGTACTCGGCGTCGCCACCGCGCTCGGCTGTGAGCCTCCACCCACCACGGGCGCCGCCGTCACCGCCGATGTTTACGCTCCGCCACGAGGCGTTCCATCTCCCGAGGACCCCGAGGCGCCTCCGCCACCCATCTCAGTGGGTTTCCCCCCAACACACCCGATTGGTACCCTCGGACCCGACGTCGTTCAGGATCCAACCGATCTCGCTGAGCCACCGACGCTCGAGTCGATTATTCCGTCGACCGGCGCTGCCACCGGCGGTGACATCGTCGTGATCCGCGGGAGTGAGTTCGTCGACGGCGCTGTGGTGATGTTCGGAGACAGGCCGTCACCCAACACCTTCTTCATCGACGCGAGTTGGTTGAACGTCACCACGCCCGAAGGCGACCCCGGCCTGGTCGATGTGCGTGTCATCAACCCAGACGGCCAAGAAGCGGCGATGGAGTCCGCCTTTCGATTCGAAGCGGCGCTCACCCTCTCGTCCGTCCTACCCGCCTCCGGACCGACGGAAGGTGGGACCCTGGTAACTCTCCGCGGCACCGGCTTCGCCAGCGGCGTCGTCGCAGTGTTTGGAGACCGCATGGCACCGATCGCTGAGCTCGTCTCTGGCACCGAACTTCGGGTCCGGACGCCACCTGGCAATCGAGGGCTGGCCGACGTCCGTGTCGTCTTTGAAGACGGTGGCAGCGCCGTTATCGGGGGCGCTTTCGACTACGCATCCGCACCCGTCGTCGACGATGTCGCTCCGCGAGTCGGCCTGACCGCGGGCGGTGAGCCCGTCGTGCTGACGGGACGCCACTTCACGTCTGACACACGCATCGACTTCGGGAACGCGCCGGCCACCGTGACCGCCGTGGGGGCGGAAGGCACCTGGATCGAAGTGCGAACGCCCCCGAACGCGCCTGGGCTCGCGGGGCTCGTGGTTGACAACGGCGCTGGTGTCACCGTCGTTCCCGGCGCTTTCGTCTACGTCGGAACAGAGGAACAACCGCTCACTCTGTGGGCTGTGCATCCCGCCGTCGGGCCGCTCAAGGGCGGAGGCACCGTTGCGCTTTTGGCCACCGGGCTCGGCGCGGGCGAGGTCACGACGGTCCGCTTTGGCGGGGTCGCGGCGACAGGCGTCGTCGTTGACGTCGGGGCCAACGTCGTGCGTGCCGTCGTCCCTGCAGGAAACGCGATGGGCACAGTATCGGTCGAGGTACGTCAGACCGTCACTTCAAGCAGCTTGCCCGCACCGTATGAGTACGCTGACGTGATGGTGGTCTCCGGGATCAACCCCATCTCCGGGAGCGAAGCCGGTGGCGAGGTCGTAACGCTCTTCGGGTCTGGCTTCGACGGTGCTGACGTCCCATTCGTCCACTTCGGTGGGCTCCCGGCACAAGATACTCACGTCGCTTCCGACAATCAGCTCGTCGTCGTGGCGCCACCGTGTTCACCCGGGCGCGTCGATGTCGTCATCGAGCGCGGAGAGCAGGTGACTAGGCTCGCTGGGGGTTGGTTCTGCCGAGCGAGCGCCATCCGGCTCCTCGCGGTCGACCCGGTCAACGTGGCGCAATCGGGTGGGGCCCTCGTTCGAGTCATCGGCACAGGACTCCCGGATGACGCTAGCATTACCTTCGGAGGTAAGCTCCTCGCGGCTGAGTGGGATTCCCAGAACGCGGTCTACGTGCGAGCACCGGCAAGCGAACCCGGCAACTACGATGTTGGGCTGTCGTCTGCGAGCCTCGGCTCCGCTCGATCGTTGCCTGGCGCGTTGCGGGTCTTCGATCCCGAGAATCGACTCGCCGCCATCTCGGGCCCAGACCTGCTCAGAAACCTCAACGTGACGATCATCGACGGAGGCACGGGAGCAGCGATACCGGATGCGACGGCCATCCTCGGTGCAGACCCGGGCACGGCGCTTCAGTGCCTCACCGACGGACGCGGCCAGTGCACGATTGGCGCTCGCGAGCTCCGCGGACCACAGACCATCACCGCGGCCCGCGAGGGCTTCTCGGCCTACACCGTCTCCGGCTTCGATGCTCGCGATGTGACCCTGTTCATTCGGCAACTCGCTGCCCCGGGTCAGGCCGCCCCGCCCGGTGATCCCGGCGCGGGCGGCGACGGGCAGCTCGACGTGAACACCTTGCTCGGAACCCTCTCTGGTAAGGTCGTCGGGCTCGGAAAGTACGTCCAATTGCCACCACCGAGCTGCGAAGTCATTGGCAGCCCCGATGGTCAGCAGTGTAAGCCCTGCGGCCTCGATGCGGACTGCGCCCAGGGGCTCACGTGCACGACCCTCGAAGGGAGCGGCAGCTACTGTTTGAAGTCGTGCGCTTCTCAGGCTGACTGCAGCGCGGGATACCAATGTGGCACGCTCGGCACCGCCTCCTGTGTGCCGAGTGGCGGTGAACCTTCGGTTCGTTGCGAGACCACTCGCCGGTCGCTCTTCGGTTCCAATCCGGACCCTGGACCCGGAGCCAACGTGGATCTCGGGGTCGGTCAATACGAGATCGAGTCACGCCTCGGTGACGTCGTTGTCTTCTGTGTTGCGAGCTATGTCGCGCCGAGCGGGGTGATCATCCCAGTCGCCATGGGGATCTCCGACACGGTCGTGGTCCATCTCGGTGACGTCATCGGGGACATCGACGTCGTGCTCGATATCCCCCTTCGCCGCACGGTCCGGGCGCATGTCTTCGATCTCCCGTCCCATGCCGGCGGGATCACGCCAATCTTTCACAACCACGGTCTCGACATCGGGTCGGAGGGGTGGCTCCCCATCCCGCAAACCCCAGCGTGGAAGGACGGGCAATACCACTACTTCGTTGGCTTTCCCGAGTCGCTCGAGCCCTTTGGCAAAGACGCTGCTTACACCTTCTACGCGTCGGTCAACGCGACGACGGGCGGAAACGTGCCATCGAGCTACAGGCTCCTCGACGTCTTGAGCACCCTCGATGTCTCCCCCATTGTGGCTCGAGGGGAGTCAGGCTGGAGCTCACCGGTCCCCGGGATGCGCTTCGACCTGTCTGCTGCCCACGCGGTCGGTCCTGACGACGTTTGGGCCGTCGGCCCCTTCGGCAGGCTGGTCCATCGAGGGCCGTTAGGGTGGGCCATTCAGCCCAAGTTCACGAACGAATCCTTGCTGGCTGTGCACGGCTTCTCCGGCGACGACCTCTTGGCTGTCGGCGAACGAGGGACTCTGCTGCATTTTGACGGCGTCACGTGGACGCCCGTTGCGAGCGGGGTCGGCTGGACTCTGCGGGGAGTGCACGGTGACGTCGTGGTGGGTGACGGCGGTATCCTCGAGCGGCAGGGCGGCAGCTTCGTGGCGCGTTCGCTTCTCCACTCGAAGGGACTGAACGCCGTCGCAACCGCAGGCAGCGGTCCGGACGCGTTCGCAGTTGCCGTAGGCGCCGCGGGCAAGATCGCAGTGCGTCAAGATGGCGAGTGGACCGTCTCGCTCGCCGCGCCCGCCGAAGTCGACCTGTACGGCGTCACGATCGCAGGCAGCGACGTGTGGGCCGTCGGGTCCCTCGGCACTATCGGACATCGCGATGCCAGTGGCGCATGGTCCTTCGAGCGCGTCGGTCGACGTACGCTTCGTGCCGCCCTTGCACTCCCGACCGGCGACATCGTCGCGGTCGGTGACGCGGGAACCATCCTCGTGCGGGATGCGGCGACCGGCCGGTTCCGGCCCGAGCTCGTACTCCCCGACGTGGTCGGCACGGCGGAGGAGGCCCTCGTCCGCGACGGGCTCGATCTCCAAGGCCTCGCTGTTACCGGAGACGCCATGTTGGCGGTGGGCCGAGGCTCGTTGCCCTTCGGGCCCTGGATGGCGTTCCCTCTCCCGGAGTCCCCGCCAACGAACGGCACTTGGGACGGCAAGGCGGCGGACTGGCGTTACGAGGGGCAGGGAGCCGAGCCGACCTTCAATCAACTCTTCATGTCCTCGAGCGACGGGTTCACGGTGTGGACGGTCATCGCCGACGGGCCTCTCGATCGGGTGGCGTTGCCGCCGCTTGAAGAGGTCGTCGGTGGCCCGGTCGTGCCGTCGGGGTCGAAGTACTTCAACCTGGTCCGCGGGTTGAACCCCAACTTCGATATCGATGGTTATCGCTTCAATCAGTTTAGCATTTGGCTCCGGACGGCTTGGTCGGTGGCATTTGGTGGGTTCTACTAAGAGCGTGTGGCGCGATGGACCTCCGCGGGTCGTTCGGGCGGGGCTCGGCTCGCTTTCGAACCGCTCCCAATCCACGCCCACCGTACTCTGGGGACCCGCGCCGCATCGCGCCGTGAGGAGACCTGGACCGCCCCGGCAGGGCCGTTCAGCGACACCCTCCGAGCGTCCCCTCGCTCTCATCGCCGCCCTGTTGGTCTGCGCTAGTTGCGGGAGCGATCTCATCGAAGGCGTGCCTGGCTTCGGTAGCGATACGGTCGCGGACGCGAGCCTCAGCGACGGATCTGGCGACACGCCGCCGGGCGAAGACGGCGGTGCCAGCGTCGATGTCCCCTTGCCCGACCTGGCTGACTCCAACTCGTTGTCCGACACCGCGGCGGACGGTGACGCTGCGCCGACGGACGTCGCGGTCGTCAATGAGGACGGGTCGGAGGTTGATGAGGATACGGCTGACTTGGTCGACGTCGATTCGAGCCCCGGCGACACGTCGGTTCTCGATGGGTCAGTTCTCGATGGGGCGGTTCTCGATGGGGCGGTTCTCGATGGGGGGGTGGCCGATGTCGGCTCGTTTGACGTCGCGAGCGCAGACTCCGGTGACACCACCTCATCGCAGTGCGATGACGAGAACGATTGCACCATCGACTACTTCGAGGACGGGGTCTGCAAGAACACCTACGCGTTCGGCATTTGCTGCACGGCCAACCCCATGTGCGATGACGGCGACGCGTGCACCGAGGACCTGTGTGCGGATGAGAAGTGCGTCCACATCGAACGCTGCTGCGAGTCTGACGTCGACTGCGCCGACGGCGACGGCGCCTGCACCTCCGAGCGTTGCGTCGGAGGGATCTGTTCCGTCCTCGCCACAGGCGCACAGGGCTGTTGCAACGCCGCGATCTGGTCGGCGAGCTTCGACGACGGCACCCTCGGAGGCCTCACGCTCTTCAACGCCTACCTCGACGTCGGCTGGCATCTCGCCGAAGAGACGGAAGCGACCTCGCCTCCCGGCGCGCTCCGCTATGGGATCCCTTTCTCTCCTGGGTACGACACGGGTATCGAACACAGTGGCACTGCGTCGCTGCCGCCCTTACCGCTCCCCGCTGGCGTGCGGGTAACCCTACGCTTCGACCTCTTCCTCGATGTGGAGGTGAACACCTTCTACGACATCCTCAAGGTCGAGCTGATCGACGCCACGACCGGACAAGAGCTGAAGCTCTGGGAGAAGAGTCAGGCGCCCCTGTACTACGATTGGTTCCCGGTCGAGATCGATGTCTCGGCGTTCGGAGGCAAGGTCGTGGTTCTGCGCCTGCGTTTCGATACGGTTGACGTCCAGTTCAACGAAGGGACCGGCATCTTCGTTGACAACCTCCGGCTCGAGGCCGACTGCGCACCGCTCACCTGCCAGGTCTCAGGCGACTGCGACGATGGTTGGCCCTATTCGGACGAGCTCTGCCTCACTGTCCCCGGCGACGCATCGGGGAGCTGCACCTACGTCCAGAGCTCCACCTTTTGTACGTCGTCTTCGGAGTGCGACGACGCCAAGCCATGCACTGTCAACGTGTGCTCAGGGAGCGAGTGCGTGTACCTGCCGCAAGCCAACTGTTGTCTTGCCGACTCCGAGTGCGACGACGGTAACCCTTGCACCACCGACGATTGCTCGGGCGTTGGCGGCGCCTTTGGGGGCCAGTGCATCTACCCGCTGAAGTTCGACTGTTGCCTATCGGCGGCATCCTGTGACGACAACAACCCTTGTACGGCGGACTCGTGTCCCGGCGCCGGGCTCCCATGTACGCACGAGCTGCTACCGGGGTGTTGTGGCGCCAACGCGGACTGCGATGACGGCAACGCCTGCACGACCGACCTCTGCGGTTCGGGCGACTGCATCCATGAGCCGCTCTGTTGCTCTTCCGACCTCGGCTGTGACGACGAGGACCCGTGCACGCTCGATGTCTGCGACGACGGCCAGTGCGACCATCTGCTCGAGCCAGTAGCCGCGTGCTGTCTCATCTCGCCGTTTGCGGCGGACTTCACGGGAGGCAATACCAACGGCTTTCAGGTCGCGCTCGATTCGAACGCCGCCGACAACGTCACGTGGCACCCGACGACCGAGCAAGGCATCAGCCTCTTCGGAGCGCTGCACGCAGGCGCCCCCGTCGGCACTTACGACACCGGCGAGCGTGTGGTCATCGTCGCCCGGAGCGGGTCTCTCTTCGTCCCGGTGACGGCCGCGTCCGAGCTGTCGTTCTGGATCTTCCTCGGCAACGAGTGGGCTTACGGGCTGGGGTCCATCGGATGGGACCGGTTCGACCTCTACCTCGACTTTGTTGATGGTGCGGATCCGCCCGAGCTCCTCTGGACCAGCGCTTCGGGTTCGCCAGTCTGGTGGAAAGAGGACGTCGTTACGGGCCAGCCGACGGGACCAACGTGGACGCAGGTTCGCGATATCGACCTTGCCGCGTACCGAGGGAGGTCGGTGCGGCTCGAGCTGCGCTTCGACAGCATCGACGAGGAGCAGAACGCCTTCGAAGGCGTCTATATCGACGACCTCTTCGTCTTCTCCACCTGCGATTAGCTCTCGCGCTCTCGGGCCAATTGCGCCGTCTCGTTCCCCTTGAAACACAAAGGCTTTGACACCCTGTGGTGCCGCGAGTAGGTTCCGCGCGCCAAAATTGGCCTACGGAGGAACGATGTACGAGCTAACCATCCACGATCAGATCACCAACTTCGACAACCGCGCCGAGGCCGTCGCCGCCGCCAAGACGATGACCGCCCGTGCGGATGGCCCCATGACGGCCAGCCTGACTGACGGGGTCGAGACGCTCAACTTCCGCGAGGGCAAGCTGATCGCCTATACCTACGAGACCCGCCGCCCGGACGGCAAGAAGGAGAGCTTCGACGACAACTAAGTCGAGCCCCTCGGAAGGACGCCTAGTCTCCGATAGACGCTTCTTCCGATGCGATTCGCCCGGCCCTCGCTCCAGACCAAGAATCTTCTGATTTTTGGACGGAGCAGGACTGGGACCGGGACTGCGAGAGCAAGAGAGAGGGCGCGGAGCAGCCCGAGCGTGGCCAAGGCCATGTGAAGACGCACCGCAGGCATCTGACGCCGCTCTCGCCGTTCCGGGCAGTGCCTGCGCCGAAAAGAGAGCCGCATAATCCTTGTACTGGGCGGGCGTGTAACTCGCCCCCCCCCGGCTCTTCTAGCGTCGCCCGCTTTCTGGTATGCCGGCGCGATGCGAGCCGAACACCAAAACGTCGCCCGTTCCGAAGTCACCGCCCGAATTGTCGAGCGGATCGCTGCTGGCGGACCTCACGCCGTGGCCGAGGCCTTGGCCGATACGCTCTATCACGAGCGCATTCGACTTCACGCGGCGCACTACGACTCAGAGCAGAGTGACATCGCGTACTGGAAGGCGTTTGGTCGACGTTTCGGCGAGAGCGGCGCGACTGGGCAACGTGACCTGCTGCACGAAGTCATTTCGCGCTTCACCTCCGAAGTGATGGGTAGCTTCGACCCGAGAGTCTACCGAGTCGCGACGGGCGCGCTCCCTCAGGGGCTGAAGCTCCTCATGAACGCCGTTGACCCGCGGCGTGTCCTCACGGGGCATGCGGGACCATCGATGGGCCTCAGTGACAACGTCGTACTCCGGGGCGAGACCGAGGCGGTTAGAGCGCTGGCTCAAAAGGGCACGCTCGTGGTGGTGCCGACGCACCTGTCCAACATGGACTCCATCATCATGGGCTATGCGGCCTACCTCGTCGGTCTGCCACCGCTGCTTTACGGCGCCGGTCTCAACCTCTTCACGAACAAGCTCATCGGCTTCTTCATGAACCATCTCGGTGCCTACAAGGTCGACCGGCGTAAGAAGTGCGACACCTATAAAGAGGTGCTGAAGGAATACGCGACTTTCAGTATGGAGCTCGGCTACCACAACCTCTTCTTCCCAGGGGGGACCCGATCACGAGGCGGTGGCGTCGAGCGACGGTTGAAGAAGGGGCTGCTCGGCAGCGCTCTCGCGGCGTACCAAAACAACCTCCGCCAGCGCCGTCGGCAGCCGAACCTCTACGTCGTCCCAGTCACCATCAGTTACGCGCTCGTACTCGAAGCGCAGACGCTGATCGAGGACTACCTGCAGGACGTGGGCAAGTCGCGGTACATCATCCACGACGATGAGTTCAGCCGACCGCGGCGTATCGCCGAGTTCATGAGAGACCTGCTCGCGCTCGACTCGAAGATCTACATCACCTTCGGAGAGCCGCTCGACCCCTTCGGCAACGTGGTCGATTTTCACGGGCGTAGCGTTGACCCGCGCGGTCGCCTCATCGACCCCTCGCGCTACGTGTGCCGTGACGGCGAGGTCGTACCTGACGCACAACGCGACCACGCCTACACGAACGAGCTGTCGACAGCCATTGTAGGTAGCTTCGAAAGGCACAACCGAATTCAGAGCACCCACCTGCTGGCGTTCGTGCTCCACGTCTTGATGCGCCGGGCGAACGACGGTGCCGACCTCTATCGAGTCCTTCGAGAGGGGCTTGGTCCATCCGGCATCCCGCAAGACGTCCTCATCGCGTCTTTAGACCGACTGCTCGTCGCTGTGAGACGCCTCGCCGACGCGAAGGGGATCTCCATGGCAACAGAGGTCGAGGGGAAACCTGCCGATGAGGTCCTCGAAGGCGCGCTACGCTACTTCGCCTCGTACCACAGCCGACGCGCCGCTCATCGGGAGGGGACACGGATACAAACCGACGACCCCGAGCTGGTCTACTACTACCACAATCGCTTGGCGGGTTACGGCTTCGAAGCCAGCGTCTGAAGGACCTGCAGAGTGGGCCTCGTGGCCACTCCCGCGGGGGAGAACCGTCCTTCAGGTCCCGTCCGTGGCGTCCGTGGCGTCCGTGGCGTCCGTGGCGTCCGTCGCGTCCGTGGCGTCCGTGGCGTCCGTGGCGTCCGTGGCGTCCGTGGCGTCCGTGGCGTCCGTGG
>CANMLD010000125.1 GCA_947498315.1 Pseudomonadota bacterium
CAAGCGGGAGGGGCTCGGGAGGCGTCCGCGCCGTGGGTCCGGAGCAGCTCCGAGGGCATCGGTCACTTGAACGGGAGGCAGTGGGATCTCCAAGTATCGGCCCTCGCCCTGCCTGCCGGCGAACGCAGGGCCGGTCAAGCGTCGAGTGGAGCCGCCCGGAGGCGGGCATCGCGGAGCGCCCGCCGAGGACGGCGAACTCGATGCTTGATCGGACCGAGTACGCCGCTACGCTGCCCCCTGGAGGACTGGCTCAGCCACGCCCTCTTGATGGATGCGCGAGATCCGGGACCTTCCGAGAGCCCCGTCTAGCTGAACGGGAGACAGTGGGAGGTCCAAGTTTTGTTCTCCCGGCCGATACCGGCGAGTAAGAGTCCGTGCCGACGTTGGCCCGGCAGGAAATGGGCGCGTCGCGGTCAACTTGGCCGTAGAATTGACTGGACCGAGCACGCCAGAACGCTGCCCATCGAGGGCTCAGCCACGCCCTCCTGATTGATGCGCGGATCCGTGAGCGCAGGTCGAATCCTCGACTCAATTCAGCTGAAGTCAGATGTCTGCGATACGTACTCACGTACCCAGGGGTACACTCTGGGCGTCACTCGACATCCACCTTGCTCCGGAAGGGAATCGCTTCGGCCTGCTCGGTCCGAAAATCAGCACCCTCCTACCCAAAGCACCAGCCCAGGCCCCGATATGACGGCGCCCGCTCTTCTACGGTTTCGCCCCGTAATAGGAGCAGCTCCGAAAAACGCTCAGCGAGCTCACCCGCCTTCGCATGACGGCAAATGACCGGGTCGCCGATTTGGAGGGCCGGGCAATCACTCGTCAGCCGGAACGGGGTCTGCACCTCGCCAAATCCTTCGAGATCGAGGGGCTCGAGCCCCGGGGGCAAGTGCACCATGGGGAGCCGATCGCCACCGGCTGGTCCGGAGGCAGGGTAGCCGCCGCCGAAACACGTGACATAGTCCGGATCCGATCGGCGAGACACGGCCAGGGCAAAGAACGCGGCGGGCCGCAGCGGTAGCCCCTCGTAGTGATCAAAGAGATGAGGACAAAAGAAGCCAGAGCCGGCGGTCACCTCCGTCACGGTCGAGTCGTTCGGTGTCGAGCCGAGGCTGCCGGTCCCGCCACCGTTCACGATCTCCATGTGGTGGCCACGCGCTTCGAGGGCCGCGGCGATCTCGGCGCGCCTCTCCGCGGCAAGCGGCACAGACTGCCGCTTGATGAGCCGCCGTATCGCATTGAGGTGCCAGCTCCCCGGGTTGTGCTCACGGATCCCGGCGACTTGCGCCTCGTAGGCCATCAGCCCTACGAGCTTCAGCCCCACTTGGCGTTCGATGGCTTCGGCCACCCGTATCGCCGTCTCTACGTCTCGAATGGGGCTTCGTCGAACGCCGAAGTGCGCACGACCGCCGACCGGACGTAGCGACACGTCCACGTCTAGACAGACTCGCAGCTGGGCACCGGCCGCCGCCGCCGCGGCACCGAGCAGACGTGCCTGGTCGACGTGGTCGACCACCACGGCGACGGTACTACCTGCTGCGGCAAGCTCCGCGAGTATGGCTGCTTCCGGCGGGCGTGAGATGGGGTAGGCGAGGAGCAGGTCGTCGAAGCCTCGCTGCGCGAGGGCACGGGTCTCATGCGCCGACCACGTCATGAGCCCCACGAACTGGCCGCGACCGAGCGCTTGCAGTCGCTCGAGAACGGCCGGGACGCGTATCGACTTCGACGCGATACGGAGACGCTGTGAGGGCCTGAGCGCGCCAATGACGACGCGGGCGTTGTGTTCGAGTGCGTCGAGGTCGAGGAGCGCCGCAGGTAAGTCTTCGTTCTCGAGCGCCCGGCGAAAGCGTTGCCACTCCGCGAGCGGCGCCGGGAGCGGCGCCCGGGAACGGACGCCCGATGGAGAGGTGGAGGCCATCGCGCCGTTCAGAATGCAAAGACGAAGCGGTTCTCGAACAGGAAGGAGGGCAGGGCGTCACCGTGCTGATCCTGCAGGGCGTCGCCGGGGATGACGGCGGCGGCTTCGATGGTCCAGCCGAAGAAGCCGTTCAGCGTCCAGTTGAGCTGCAGGTCGATCTCGGTCCCGTAGTAGGTCCCAGGGCTCCCGCCGTAGTAGTTCTGAGCGTCGTCATCGATCTCGACTCCATCCTCGCGGAGGGCCGTGCCGATCGGGTCGACCGAACCATCGGGCGCGAAGGCGAAGAGCGCGCCAAGACGTACGTGGAACCAGTGCTTCGGCCCCTTTACGACGTCCCACTTCACTTGGGGGAAGATCCCGAGCGCGCTCGCGAACTTACCTTGAGAGGCGATCTCGGTCAGGGGGAAGGACTTCGCGTCGAGCTGAGACAAGTTCTCGATCCCGACCGCCGCCGCACGCGCGGTCTGAAACGCGAGGACGTGCTCGAAGAGCAGGAGGCCGACGTTGAAGTCGCGCGAGAACGAGAAACCGGTGAGCGGCGTCGTGCTGCGGGGGTCGGCGTCGCCGGAGGCATAGTCGACTTCCAACCCGAGCTGCACCGGCCCCACGTCCCACGCGAACCAGCCGTGCAGACCAAACTGTGTGAACTCCTGCGTCTCCGGCTTCCGGCCCGCGAGTACGGCGATCCCCTCCGCGACCTCGCGGGACTCGCCGAAGATCGGGCTGAAGAGGATACGGAACTCGGCCGGCCCCACCTTCGACTCGAAGCGAATCGGCAAGGCGAAGACCTGGGTGTCGAAGGCCTCGTGGTACTTCTGCACGAACGTGACGCCGAGCTGAAAGTCGCGCCACGGGACGCCGCCCCACTCGGCCTTCTCCACGCGCCATGAGAGCAGCGTGTTGAGCTGATAGGCGTCGTCCGCCTGGCTCTCGACTCGATCCTGAACGTTCCAGTCGTAGGTCTGAGCGAAGATGACGCCGTTCTTCACCGACGGATCGAGCTTGTGCGTCTTGTCCGAGAGGACGCGGATGGCTTCGTCGATCTTGGTCGCGAAGAGCACACGATCCGCGACGTCCGGATAACGCGACACGCCCCAGCGGTTCGTGCGGCCGCCCTCGTGCCCGGCGATGCCGGCGCCTTCGTTCATCGCCATACGACCGACGCGAAGGAGGCCGAAAGGCAGGATGGCTTCGCCGTAGAGATGCGTGACCTTGATCGGCTCGATGCTTCGGAGACGCGGGACGTAGCTGTCCATTGCCAGCGGGTCCGCGCTCTCGGTCAGGCCGAGCTCCCATCCGGCGTTGTTCGGGTTCTTCGACGCGACGGCGAGGCCCGAAATGGGGGACGGCACCTCGCCATACGTGCCGTTATCGCCGAAGAGGACGCCGTCGAGGATGTCGAGCTGCGCGTAGACGCCGCCAATCCCGGGATATCGAAAGCCGAGATCGAGCCTGGCCCGCTGCTCCGTCCAGGTGACGAGATCGATGTCGGGACTCGACGGGTCGAGCCCCGAGATGACCATCGACTGAATGCGGTACTCGGCGTCCAGCTTGACCCAATCGGGGAGCTCGATGGGGCGTTCCCCTTCGAGAGGCCCCGCCAGCGCTGTCGCTGCACCCATCACGACGAAGGAACCGACGACGCCCCACTGACGAAATAGAGCAGAGAGCGGTTTCGGGGCTGCTGGCATCGGCTCCTCCTGGAGGCCACTCCAGTCAGTGGCTCGCCCGGTGTTGGGGTCGTCCAGGCCGTCGGCCCGGTCACGTCGACTGCGGGGTCAGAGCATCATCGATTGCCTTGACGGGCGCAACCCACGAACGACCCCGTCTCGCTCGCGGAGCAGGTGACAGCCACCCATTCACAGGGCAAAGTCCGTAACGTGGATTCGCTCCCTTCAGCATCGCCCCATCTGAACTCCTTCTGGCCGGATGCCCCCTTGCAGGGCAAACGAGTGCTCCTCGGGATCACGGGCGGGATCGCCGCTTACAAGAGCCCGCTCCTCCTGCGCCGGCTCCAAGACGCGGGGGCCGAGGTCGACGTCATCGCGACGCCGGCGGCCCTCGAGTTCGTGACGCCCTTGACGCTCGCGACCCTCTCGGGTCGGCCCGTGCGCTCCGAGATCTTCAATCTCCGTGGCGATGGCGGCATCGCGCACACCAGCTACACGGCAGAAGCCGACATCACGGTGGTGGCCCCGGCCAGCGCCGACTTCATCGGCCGCCTCGCCGGCGGGCTCGCCGATCAGCTTCTGCTCACGGCCCTCATGGCGAGCCACATGCCCGTCGTGCTGGCGCCGTCGATGAACGTCGAGATGTGGGACAGCCCGCTCTTCCAGCGGAACCTGGCGCTGCTCCGGTCGCTGCCGCGTTACCGCATCCTCGAGCCCGGTGCGGGCTACCTAGCCTGTCGCGTCGAAGGGAAAGGGCGCATGCCCGAACCCGAATCGATCGTGAAGCAGGTCATCGCCGCACTCACGCCACAAGACCTCGCAGGGCGCCGGATCGTCGTGACCGCCGGTCCAACTCGAGAGCGCTTCGATCCCGTCCGCTTCTTCTCGAACCGCTCGACGGGGCTGATGGGCTACGCGCTCGCCGAAGCGGCGGTCCAACGCGGCGCTGACGTCACCCTCATCTCCGGACCCACCTCCCTTGCTGCGCCGGAGGGGCTGAACTTGGTCCGAGTCGAGTCCACGACAGACCTGCTCGCCGCGGTCCTCGCCCAGACGGGCAGCGCCCACGCCATCGTGATGGCCGCCGCGCCCGCCGACTACCGTCCGCGCGCTTACAGCGACGAGAAGCTGAAGAAGACCGCGGACGGCCTGACGCTCGAGCTCGCGCCGAACCCGGACATTCTCCGCACCCTGGCCGAGCAGCGCCCCCACCTCTTCAGGATCGGCTTCGCGGCTGAGACTCAGGACTTCGAGAAGAACGCCGCAGACAAAGCGGTGCGCAAGGCGCTCGACCTCATCTTCGTCAATGATGTCGGGGACCGAGCGCGCGGGACCGGCTTCGAGGTCGACACGAATGGCGGCTGGCTCCTCGATGGGGCTGGCGTCCGAGTTCGCGAGATCCCGGTGCGCCCAAAGCGCATCGTCGCCCACATCCTCCTCGATGAGCTCGTGCGGCGGCTCGGATGAACGCGCAGAGCAGGCAGCCATGACCGACGTGCGAGACGACCTCCGCGGCGTTGCCCGAACCCTCCGCCGGCTTGCCGAGTGGGACCGGGAAGACGGCCTCATCGGCTATCCCTCTGACAGCCCGGAACGGCTGGCGTCCCTCGTGGCCCAGATCACGAGGCCGCCGCGGGCCGAACCCTCCGAACCAGCCGCTCAGCGACCTTTCGTGTTCACCGAAGGCCCGGACGAAGCGGCGCTCGTCTTCGTCGGCGAGGCCACGGGCCACGAGGGCGACCTCGCGGGGGGGGCCTTCGCCGGTCCCGCTGGGGAGCTCCTCGACAAGATGATCGCGGGCATGGGGCTCCGTCGATCGGACGTGGTTCTGCTCACCTTGGGGCTCGGACGGCAGGCCGGTCATCCCGCACCATCGACGAGTGAGCTCGCGGCGATCGCGGCAGATGTCCTCGCTCAGCTAGCTCGGGTGAAGCCGGCCATCATCGTCTCGCTCGGTGACGTCGCGAGCCGCACCTTGAATGGCGACGCTGCATCACTGCAAGACATGCGCGGACACTTTCACACCCTCTTGCTCCCCAGCGCCCACGCCGTCGAGGTCATGCCGACGCTGGCGCCAGCGCACCTGCTCGAGAACCCGGGCGACAAGCGAGGGGTCTGGGAAGACTTGAGGAGGGTGATGGGCGCGCTCGGTCTGAAGGGTGGGATACCTCGAGGCGACGCCTCGTGAACGTCGATCAGGCGCTCGAAACCCGCCGTTCGATCAAGCACTTCGACCCATCGGTGACCATCGACGACGACATGTTGCGACAGCTCATACGGCCTGTGCTCTACACGCCAACGAGCTTCAACCTCCAGCACTGGCGTTTCGTGTTGGTGCGAGATCAGGCGCGAAAGTACGAGCTCTGCAAGGCTGCCTACAACCAGACGCAGGTGAGAGACGCGTCACTCGTGGCGCTCATCGTCGGCAAGCTCGATGCGCACGTCGACGCCGCTCGCGTCTGGAAAGGCGCGCCTGACCGGGTCCAAACGAGCATGCAACGCGCCATCGACTCTCTCTATGCAGGCGACGCGGGGTTGCAGCGTGATGAAGCCGTTCGCAGTGGTGCGATGGCCTCTATGGCGCTCATGCTCCGTGCGACTGAGCTCGGGTTTTCGACGTGCCCGCTCATCGGGTTCGATGACGCGGAGGTGCGGCGGGTACTCGGGATCCCAGCCGACTACGTGACTGCCTTGCTGATCTGTGTGGGTCGCGCCACGGCCCATCCCCATGCGCGTATAGGGCGCTTCGCGCTCGATGAAGTGGCCAGACTCGAACACTTCGATGGGCTGCCGCTCGCTGACCAGCCCTGACGAGGGCTTCCAGCCAGCCTCCCGGCCATGTTAGCCTCCCCGCCACATGGGCGCCCAATGGAAACAAAAGCATCGTGAGCTCGCGGCGAACGCCAAGGGCCGAATCATGACCAAGCTCGTCAAGGAGCTCCAGAGCGCGGCGCGCAATGGCGCCGACCCGGGCACGAACCCGCGGCTGCGCATGGCGATCGACGCGGCCAAGAAGGCCTCGATGGCCAAGGAGACGCTCGAACGCGCCATCAAGAAGGGCTCCGGTCAGGACGGCGGCAACGCGGCTCAGTTCGACACGGTCTTTTACGAGGGCTTCGCGCCCCACCAGGTCCCGGTCATCGTGGAGTGCCTCACCGACAACAAGAACCGGACGGCGACCAACATTCGAATCCTCTTCAGCAGAGGCAACGGCCAGCTCGGCGTCAGCGGCGCCGTGAGTTGGGACTTCGATCGGCTTGGCGCGGTCGAAGGCACGCCGCCCGGGAGACCGGGCCTCGATCTCGACGAAGAAGCCATCGAAGCCGGCGCCGACGAGCTCGATCCGCCCGACGACGACGGCACGGTCACCTTCTACACGGGCAAGACGGACCTCGACCGCGTGGTCAAAGCGCTCGAAGGGCGCGGCTGGACGGTCACCGCCGCCAACCTCATTTGGAAAGCCAAGAACCCCATGTCCCCCGATGGCGAAAAGCGTAATCAGGTCGAGGCGTTCCTAGAGGCAGTCGACGGCGACGACGACGTTCAGGCGGTCTACGTCGGCCTCAAGTGAGCTCACGACTGACCGGTCGAAGCGTCACGGGTCGTCTTCATGCCGCGGTCGACGCTCACGCGGCGGCGCACGCGGCCCGTCGGCCCCGTGTACCCGTGTGAGACCGCTCTGCTTGTGTCGGCCGAACTCGAGGTCGTCACCTCGGCGTTTAGGCGCCCCGCCGGCCTTTGGCTGAGGCCGGTTCACGTCCCTCGGCGCCCAGTCGGGGAGCTCGCCCGAAGCCCTCGGCGCGTCGCCGTAACCCTCGGGCGCCCGCGGCGCGTCCGGATCGTGCGACGCACGCCGAGTGGGGCGCACGTCCACGCGTTCGCCCCACCCTTCGAGCCGTGTAGGCACGTCGTCGTCGAAGGTGCGGCGCCGCGTCTGGATGAAGTCGGGGCCGACCTCCACGGCGTGTGGGCGTAGGGGCCCCTGGCCGCCCTTCGGATCGAAGCCGCCTTGCGGCAGGCCGTCAAAGGCGTCGACGGGCCCCATCAGGGCCCCAGAGTCGTGCACCGACGCTTCGGCCCACGCCTTGAGGCGCGTCCGCCCAATTCGGATCTCGGCGCCGTCTCTGAGGGGGCCCGAGCCGTTCAGCCGCCGCCCGTCGAGCTGGGTCCCGTTGTAGCTCTTCTCGTCCTGTATCTGCATGACGCCATTGGCATAACGCCGGATGGTGCAGTGGACGTCGTCAACCGTGTCGTCGTCGACTTGGATGTCCGCGTCGCCGGCGCCGATGGTGAGGCGCGCCCGGTGGCTGCGGATCTCGACGGGCGGCCCCTCGGTCGGCCACACGATGACGGTCATGGGGAACTGAAGCTCTTCGCGCGCCGTCGTGTACTGCGCTTCAAAGCCGTCGACGTCGACGCTATCACCGCCGTGGAGGACGGTGCGCCGGGCGATGAGCCGGTGGTTGACCTTCACCGCGCTCCCGGGGAAAGGCACGAGGGTGTGGCCACCTTCGATACGTTCGATGTGTGCACGGACCGGAGGCGGGGCGAGCCGAGGGTCGACCTGGGGTGGGAGGTCGAGGCGTTCGGCATCGAGGGGGAGCTCGATCCGGCGTGCGTTGCGCTCGAAGACCAGAAAACCCTGGCCTCTCGGACGATAACGCGCTCGGGGCGAGCCACCGGCCACGATCAGCTCCCTTTACGACGGAAGAGGGCGTCGACGAACTCACGCTTGTCGAAGGGCCGGAGGTCCTCCATGCGCTCGCCGATGCCGATCCACGAGATGGGGATCTTGAGCTCGTCCACGATGCCGAGGATGACGCCGCCTTTTGCGGTGCCGTCGAGCTTGGTGAGCGCGATGGACGTCACGCCGAGAGAGTCCCCAAAGACCTTGGCCTGAGCGATCGCGTTCTGACCGTTCGTACCGTCGAGGACGAGGATGATCTCGTGCGGCGCGTCGGGCATCGCCTTCTGGACCACGCGCTTGACCTTCTCGAGCTCTTTGACGAGGGCCACGTTGGTGTGGAGGCGGCCCGCCGTGTCGAGGATGACCGTGTCGTAGCCGCCCTGTAGGGCTTTGGTCGTGGCTTCGAAGAGGACGGCCGACGGGTCGCTGCCGTCTTTGCCATTGACGATGTCGGCGCCGACGCGCCGAGCCCAGATGTCGAGCTGCTCGGCCGCGGCCGCGCGGAACGTGTCGCCGGCACCGAGGAGGACCTTGTCGCCCCGCGCCACCATGCGGTGAGCCAACTTACCGATGCTCGTGGTCTTCCCGGCCCCGTTGACGCCGACGATCAGGACGACGTGAGGCCCCTCGGCGCGTCGCTTAAACGAGCGAGGATCGGGCGCGGAGTCGAGGATGGCGATGGCCTCTTCTTCGAGGTAGCGCCAGATCGCGTCGACGTCCGCGAGCTCTTTGCGTGACGCTCGTGCCCGAAGCTCGTCGAGCAACTTCGACGCGGTTCGAACGCCGATGTCCGCCGTGAACAGCACCTCCTCCACCTGATCGAGCAGCGCCGCGTCGAGCTGCTTGCCCTGGAAGAGCTTTCCAAGACGGGCGATGAAACCCTCTTCGCGCGTCTTCGTGAGGCCGTCCGCGATAGGCCGATCCGACGGCAAGAGCAGCTCTGGCTTCGGTGGGCCTTTGGTCGCAACCTCAGGTTTCTTGTCACTTTTCTTCTCTGACTTCTTGGCGACCTTCTCCTGCTCCTGCCGCTTCACTTCGGCGGCGGCGCGCGACTCTTCCGCGGCTGCCACCCGTTCGTCATCCAGCTTCTTCTGCTCGGCCTGCCGCCGTGCCTCGGCGAGGGCCTTCGGGTCGAGGCGCCGATCGCTGGCCTTCAGCGCGTAGCGTACCGCCCAGCCAATGACGACTGCGATGACGGCGAGGGTGATCCACAGCGCAGCGCCCGGCGGAGCGTCTTCAGGGCGAGCGGCGAGGGGGACGATGGCAAGTAGCGTTGGGAACACGAGGCTGCTCACAGGAGGCCCGACCGAGTCGGGGTGCACTCCGACCGGGTCGGGGAGTCAAAACAGAGGGGGGCGTCAATCAAGACCGTCACTCTGCATCGAGGAGCATGCCGCCCGGGTAGGCGTAGCTCACGTCGCAGTCATAGCCGTAGGCGATGATGCCGAAGGGCTCTGCGGACTCGATGCGGTGGGCGCCGTCGTCCATTCGAACGCGCGTGACGACGTAGCCGGTGACGCCGATGATCTCGGCCGGCTGGCCGATGGGCTTACCGTCGAGCACTACTTCGATGCCTGCTTTGTGGGTGACGTTGATCCAGTCGTCGCTGTAGCCCGGTGGCGTCAAGAAGACGTAGCTGTCGAGGTATTGAGCGATGGCGACGCCAATGGTGAAGGCGGGATCTCCGATGCCGGTCTTGTTCGACTGGCCGCAGGTCTGCTCGTATCCTTCATAGTTCGAACCGGTCATGAAGTGCCCGATCTGAACCGGGTTGTTGGACGTGATCAGGTGCGACACCGACGCGCGATACTCGATCCACTCGCCCTTCTTCAGAGTCTGGTTCGAACAGCCCTCGATGGCCGGCTCACAGGTCACGACCGTCCCGTCACGGGACGCCATGACGCGGAAGATGTCGAAGTAGCCGCTCGCTGAGCGTGGCGAGAAGAGGTCGGCGATGTAGGTCTTGCCCCAGGTGTCGATGGGCGCGAGCTGATGGCCCATGTGATCGCAGAAGGGCGTGTTGATGTCAGGGACGAACCCGCAGTTGTGCGCAAAGAAGACCGCGATGGGGCGATCGGACTCGACGGTCGTGCCAGTGAAGTCACCGCTGCCTACTCGCGGCTCGAGCGCGTAGTTCAGGACTTCGCCCTCTTTCATGACGTGGCTGCGAACCTTGCCAGCCGGCAGACGGCTCATGACCGACCCGTCGAGCTCTTTGCCGGCGCGGACGTCGCTCGCCGGGGTCACTTGAACGGTCGTCTCACCCGACGCCGTCGCGACGATGGTGACGTAGCTGGGGAAGCCATAGATCGGGAAACCGTCGGCGTCGAAGCCCTGCGCGCTGCTCCAGATGCTCTCCCAGCCCATGATTATGTACTTGCTGCCGAGCGCGTCGGTCGGGAAGAGCAGGGTGGCGTCGTTGGACCGCACATCGAGCCCGTTCTCCGGGTTGATGAGCGAGACGGTGATGGGCTGATCGCTCGTGAGCAGCCAGGAGTCGAGGCTGTGGGCAGTCGTCAGCAGCGCTTGTTTGGTTGGCAGCAGCAAGGTGCGTAGGTTCTGCTTGGGCACGATGAGATCGGCCGCAGGGTAGTCGATCGGCAGGCCGGTCTTGCGAGAGAGGATGGAGATGTTCGCGTCGGCCGAGCCCGAGACGTTGCTCACGACGACGAGGACCGGCTTGTCCGTGGCTTCGTTCTGGGGGCCCGACTCGAAGTTGCCGAGGTCGACGAGCGCATAGTTGCAGCCCACGTTGGTGGTGGCTTTCTGGCCCGACGTACACGTCGAGATGCAGTTGCCGTCTTCGCACGTGAGCCCAGGCCCGCATGACTCGAGCGACTCGTAGCGGGAGCCATCCGCGACGCACTCCCCGACGCGATGAATGCCCACACAGATGCGGTCTTTGGGGATGCAGATCGCGGGGATACACTCGTCGTCCCCGAGGCACAGCTCGCCGCTGCCACACGGCAGCTCGATGTAGGCCGTGCCCTCGTCGTTGCACACCTTTCGGCCATAGACGCTCACGCAGCCGAGTGACTGGCCGGGGGGGCAGGAGCCGGGCTCGATGATCTTCACGTCGGTGGTGGCGATTGGGGCGGCGTCGGCGGCGATCTTGATGATCGTCGTCTCTTTGCAGCCGACCACCCCAGAACCGGCCATCACGAAGAGCACGGCAAGGCGCGTCTGAGATGTCGTGAAGCGCAGCGCGCCTACCATGGTTCTTCTCCAGCGCGTCCAGCCACGAGGGGATCGACGAGCAACTGTCCACGTGGAGAGCGGAGGATGTCGGCCACGTCTCGAACGTACTCGGGTCGGCGCATGCCCACGAGGACCGTCGACACTCCGGCAACGCCGAGGACGCTTCGAAGCGCGAACTGGGACGTTGAGAGACCGGCGCTCGTCGGACTCTGCGACACCTCGCTTCGGAACCACGCTTCGACCGTCTTACGAAGGCGATTCGTTCGGGCGCCAGCGAGGGCGACGTTCTGGGCATGAAGTGCACCCGAGAGCATCGTCAGCCCGTCGACGTAGCGCTCGAGCCAGAAACGAAACGCGGCTCGCATCGGGGGCGACAGCCGGGTCTCGAAGTTCTGGACGATGTTGCCGAGGTCCGTGGTGAGCCGCCCTTGTACCCATTCACCGAAGCGTACGGGCTCAGAGATATCTGCGGCGCGCTTCACGAGGTCGTGGGAGAAGCGGAAGTCGGGGGAGGAGATGCCGGCGCCGGCGAGCGCCCGACCGATACCTTCGGCGTACTCGGCCTCGAGCCCTTCGAGCTCGCGACGAGCCAGGTCGAGCCGGGGCGGCGTGCTGGACAGCTCGAGGTCCGCGAGCCGCATGAGGCCGCGGGTGCCCATCGCGTTGAGCGGGCGCAGCGTCACCACGCCGAGTCCGGCGACGGCGGCCGTGTCGATGACGGAGCTGCCCGCAGGGATCGCCATCTCGAGCTCGAGGAGGTTGAACGGGACTTCGATGAGGCCGAAGTGGTGCTCGTCGCCGCCGACCGCGCGAGCGATCTCGACCAAGACGTCGAGCCCAATCCCGTCGGAGTCGGAGTCTGACGAGGCCACCAGCGAGTTCGAGCACACGCCGTACCAGGAGAAGCGACCTTCGGCGACCATGCTCTCGGCCCAGGCGAACGCATCGTGGAGCCGTTCGCGGAAGGCGGCCCAGCGCTCGGACGGGCTACCCGACGCGAACTGCAGCCAGGTCTCCGGGTTGTGGAGGAGGAATCCGTCGACGCAGGTGAGCCCGAGGCGCGCTGCGGAGGCCGCGAGCTCATCGGAGAGGAAGCGGGGATCGAGGCAGTACTGAGCGTCGTCGCTGATCGAGAAGACGCCGCGGTAGGGCCGTCCACGAGACACGTTCTCGGAGACCCGCCTCAGCGACTCGCCCTGTACGTAGCCGGCTTTGGTCAGGACGACCACCTCGTCGCGGGTCCATTCGGCCATGGCGCGGCCGAGCGCTCGCTCGCTCGCACCCGCACCGTAGGTCGGCGCGGTGTCGTAGAGGTTGACCCCGAAAGACCACGCGTCGTGGAGCGCGTGTGTGTGGTCCGGGATTCGGTCGGAGATGCGAAAGCCACCGAACCCGACGTCGCCGACGATGAGCCCGGTGCGACCGAGTTGTCTATAAGCGTCGGGATGGGCTCCTCGTGAGAGGAATCGATCTCGGAGACGAGCGGTACCTTCGGGGGTCGCAAACTGCACCGCTTCACCCTAAACGAATTGCGGGGAGCGCGAAAGCGCGGGTTGCGACGGCCCTCGGATCCACCCGAGCCAATCGCATTGAAGTTCGGTACCGTCGACATCGCCTGACGGTCGGGTACAACACGTCCCCGCGACTCAACTCGCATCATGGAGAGCCTCCTTGCGGTCCCACCTCGCTCGCCCGTCCTTCGCCCAACTTCGCCGAGCCTTCGGCGCGACAGCGTTGCTCGCGCTCCTATCGCCTCTGGCCCACGCCGACGCGCCCGTTACCCGCGTCGAAGTCGGCCCCCGGGTGAGCGAGTCCATCCCCGAGGTCCCCGAGTCGTTGATCTCGAGGCTGGCGCGCTACCAGAACACGCGCGGCGCCATCCTTGGCGGCTTCGCCGGCAACGACGCCGTCGTCGTGCTCACGCGCTTCGGCGAGACCAACCAGGCGCACCGCGTCACGGCGCCGCTCGGCATGCGCGAACAGCTCACCTTCTTCAAGGAGCCCGTCTCCGCGGTGGCCGTACAGCCCGGCAAGGCGAGCCGCGGCTATGTCTTCGGGCGCGACATCGGCGGCTCGGAGTTCTGGCAGCTCTACTGGTTCGACTTCGCCTCGCGCGAGACGGTGCTGCTCACGACGCCGGAAGTGCCCGAGACCGATGGGAAACCGGCGCGACGAACGCGCAACGAGTACCCGCTCTGGTCACCGGACGGCAAGCAGCTCGCGTGGGCGTCGACGGCCCGCAACGGCACCGACTCCGACATCTGGGTCGCCGACATGACCTCGGTCACCGCCGGTGGTCAAGCAGCCCCCGCGTCCCGCCCGGTGCTCACCGAGGGTGGGACGTGGCTCGCCGCCGACTTCTCGCCCGACGGCAAGCGCCTGCTCGTCATCAAGTTCGTCAGCATCAACGAGGCCTATCCCGGCGAGGTCGACCTCGAGACCGGCAAGCTGCGCCTCTTCCCCGTCGATGGTGGCAAGGCGTCGTTCACGGCGTTTCAGTACGCGCCGGACGGACGCGGCGTCTACTACATCTCCGACGAAGGGCGTGAGTTCTTGACGCTCTGGTTCCACGACCCCAAGGGAGGCGCGCCCGTCGCCATCTCGAAGGACATCCCCTGGGACGTGGTCAAGCTCGCCATCTCGCCCACGGGACGCCACCTCGCGTTCTCCGTCAACGACGACGGCGTCTCGAAGCTTCATGTCCGCACGTTGCCGGGGCTGAAGCCAGTCAAGCTCGGCGTCATGCCCGTCGGCGTCATGGGCGCGCTCTCGTTCAGCGCCGACGGCGAACGCATCGCCGTCGCCATCAACGGCGCCACCTCGCCGAGCGACCTCTACGTGGTGTCATTGAAGGGCGGCGCCGTCACGCGCTGGACTCAAAGCGAAGTCGGCGGCCTCGACACGGCGGGCTTCCGCAGCCCGGAGCTCGTCCGCTACCCGACCTTCGACACGGATCCGATCGCCAGCAAGCCCCGCACCATCCCGGCCTTCTACTACCGCCCCGAAGGCCCCGGCCCCTTTCCAGTCGTCGTTCAGATCCACGGCGGCCCGGAGGCCCAGGCCCAGCCCATCTTCAGCCCGATGGTGCAGTTCATGCTGCGCGAGCTGAAGATCGCCGTCCTCATCCCGAACGTCCGCGGCTCATCGGGCTACGGCAAGCGCTACCTCCTCCTCGACAACGGCCT
>CANMLD010000126.1 GCA_947498315.1 Pseudomonadota bacterium
GTTCAGGAGTCCCGCCGTTCAGGAGTCCCACCGCCCATGAGTCCCGCCGTTCAGGAGTCCCGACGCCCAGGAGTCCCGACGCCCAGGAGTCCCGCCGCCCAGGAGTCCCGACGCCCAGGAGTCCCGCCGCCCAGGAGTCCCGCCGCCCAGGAGTCCCGCCGCCCAGGAGTCCCGACCTCAGCAGCGCCGTGACGTCGGACGGGGACCTCGGCCAAATCAAGGCCGGCGACAACGCATGGCGTTGGACCGGTAGCCCACGTCGCCAACGATCGCGGTCAGACCGCCTTGGCGCCTTTGAGCGCGCCGCCCGAAGAGCGTCTGCCGAACTCACGCCGGCCCCCGCGCCAGCCGAACCCGAAAGCGCGTCCCGACCCCGGCTTCGGAGTGGACCTCCACGTCCCCGCCGTGCTCGGTAGCGACCCGGCTCACTACCGCGAGGCCCAGGCCCGTGCCCCCTTCGCCCTTCGAGAAGTAGGGGGTGAAGACACGGCTCTGGTCTTCACTTCGGATGCCGACGCCGTTGTCTTCGACGTCGAGGGTGAGGAAGTCAGGCCCGGCTTCAGTGCGTAGCGCGATCTCGGGGGAACGGCCCGAGGTGCGCGTCGCTTCGATGGCGTTCTTCAGAAGGTTCTGGGCGAGCTGGGCTATGCGATCGGGGTCGATCCAGGCATCGTCGGCTCCGGGGTCGAGGTCGACCGTGATCGGGGCATCGCAGGTCTCCTGAAAGAGCACGGCGGCGCGGCGGACGACGTCGTTCAAGGACGCCTTTCGCCGCTCGGAGGCAGGAAGACGCGCGAAGCTCGAGAACTCGGCCACGATACGCTTCAGGCGCTCGACCTCCTCGAGCACGGTCTCGGCGGACTCTTTGAAGATATCTGCGAAGCGCTCCGGGCGTCGCTCCCACGTGCGCTGAAGGGTCTCGACCGCCATCTGAATGGGCGTAAGCGGGTTCTTGATCTCGTGAGCGAGCTCCCTGGCGAGGTCCTGCCATGCGGCGATTCGCTCAGCTTGCCGAAGCCGTGACTCACTCGCCGCGAGCGCTGTGGTCATCGCTTCGAAGGCCTGGTTCACATCACCAACTTCGTCACGGCGACGCTCGAGGTGCACGTCGCGCTCCCCAGCCGCGATGCGCCTCGCCGCCGCCGAAAGCGCCATCAGCGGACGCGACAGGCGCTGAGCAAAGATCATTGCGAATACGAACGCGAGCGCGGTTGCCACGCCACCGGCGATGAGCGTCGCCTCGATGAGTCCCGCGCGCCGGCTCTCGAGCGGCGCCACGCTCGCGAAGACCCGAATGGTGAGCGGCGCCGCGGAGCCTTGCCCTCCCGGACCCGCGAGCGCCACGTCGGCCGTCCTCGAGAGCCCACTAGGGCCCTGGCCTGGCTCGACCGCCGCCGCCCCCTCGAAGCTGGCTGTGACGATCTTCCCGCTCGCATCCAGCAGCGCCACGTCGATGGGCAGCGTCGCCCCGGCCTTCAGGTCCTTCGCGACGTCACGGCCCATGACCCGCCCGCCGACGAGCACGATGCGGCCCCCCGCGATCTCGGCCGCCGCCTCGAGGACCGGCAACCGCACGAGCCTTCCACTGCGGCGTATCTCCTCCTGAACGACCTCGTAAGGCGCCCGCGGTGGCCTCGCGAGCCGGGCCACCCCCGGTGGGAGCTCGGCATCGCCTCGCGTGTGCGCGACCCCGATCTGCACTGGCTCAGAGGCGCCCTGCCCTCCCGTCGCCACCTCGAAGACCCATAACGCGTCGAGCCCGGAGCTCGCCAACACCGCATCGAGCACGGCTGTATCGACTGACTCTGCCCCAGGCTCTCCCGCCTCCCCAGCCGTCGCTACGTGGTTCAGAGCCGCAACGAGCCGCTCATCCCTCCCGAGCGCCACGAGCCGCTCCCGCAGCACCTTGGCGTCCCGCTCGAGGCGCTCCGACACGGCCGTTCGAGCGACGAGGAGCTCCGACTCGAACTCCCGGTCGAAAGCGGACGCCGACTGTACGATCAGGATGGCGCTCATCACACCGACGGCGACGAGCACGAGCGACGAGCTCGCGAGGCCGAGTCGGAGCCGCAAGCTCACGGCGAATCACCCGCTGGCGGCCCCGCAATGAGGAAGGCGCGCGAGAGGTCGAGCGTGCCCGCTGACGTGAAGCTGGCCCCTCGTAGCCGCACGGAAAAGCTCGCCCGACGCGCCCTCGAGACCAGCGGGACGAAGGTGCCACCATAGCGGCGCGCCAGGGCCGCCGGGGACACCACGGCGACCCACGACAGCACGACGCCATCGTACGGCCCACCGTCTAGAACCGCCGCGAGCACCCGCTCAGGCCCAATCGGCTCGAGCGGCCACGGCTCCGAGAACGCGAAAGCGTCCCGCATCGGCCCCATCAGCCATTCCGCGACGCCAAGATAGGGTCTCACGCTACCGGGCGGTGCCGCCTCCGTGGAACGCGGTGCCCCATCCACTAGCGTCCCCGGCATCCGTCGAGCGACCTCGGCACGCGGCGCCCGCGCTTTCACGAGCGAGGCCGTCGCTGCCAGGCACCCGCGCGACAGCAGAATCCCGATGCTTTCTGCCGCAGGTACGGGGACTTGCACGAACCCCGGCATAGGGCCGAGCGCTTCAAACGTGAGGTGCGCGCCACTCGTCGCCACGTCATCGGCGACAGTGGCCGCGCCGCTCACCACCGTTGCCGCATACGAGCCAACGACCCGGTCAAGCCAGGGTAGCCCGGCGTGATAGCGGTCGTGTCGCGCGAGGGTCACGCCAGTGCTCGTCAGAGCCACGAGCTTGAAGGCGCCGAGTCCAACGGCTGGCGCTAACGACCTCGCGATGACCATCCCCGGGCTCGCTAACCGCCGAGAGAGCGCCTCGGGCGTGAGCAAGGTCGTCAGCACGACTGTGCTCGCATCTGCGACCCGCCAGGTGATCCCGTCGAGGAGCGCCGCGGTCGGGCCGCGCTGAACGGCCTCGAAGCTCCCCGCGACGTCGGACGCAACAAGCCGACTCCCGTCGTGAAAGCGCGCCTCCCGCAGCCGGATCGGATAGCGCTTCGGGCCCGCGCCCGCGCGTGCACTCTCCGGCATCGCAGCTGCGAGTGCCGCTTCAGGCGTCCCATCCTCGGAGAGGCGATAGAGCCCCTCGTGGATGAGGCTCACCACCTGCCACTCCGAGAACGCGAGCGCCGCCCAGGGTGACGCCGTCCGCACGGGCTCCAGATAGCGCCACACGACGGTGCCGCCGACGGCAGGGCGGCGCACCGAACCCCCGCTCGCCGCAATCGCGGCCACCAGGAACCAGACCATCAGGGCCCGGCCGAGGGCGCGCTCAGGGCCCACAACCCGCGAGAGGTCGTCACCAAGACGTCGAGGACGCCGTCGTTGTCGGCGTCACCGCTCGAGAGATGGAGCACCGACGGCACGCGAACCTCGAATCGCCGCTTGGATGGCTGCTCTGCGTCATGGACGATGACCGCGTCGCGCGTGCCAGGATCCGAAGACGTGGTCCGGATGAGCTCGACCGACCCGTCATCGTCGAGATCGACGAGGAGGGCCGCCAGCCCTGCGTCATCGATGACGGACGGCTTCGGTCCGCCCGTCAGCGCCAATCGGCCGTTCGCGTCCACCATGGCCGTCAGCGCCCCTTGCCCATCACGCCCGGTCGCTCCCTGCGATGTGACGTAGTCACGCGCCACCGTCCACGCCCAGAGCCCAGCAGGCACCGTAAAGGGCGTCTCGCGGCCCAAAAGCGACGCGAGGTTCATGCGCCCCTCGAACCCGAGCGCGCCGACCGAGCCGCTCACGACCAGCGGGGCCACGGTCCCATCTCCCGCCGCCCCGAGCCGCGCTCCCATCGGCCAGAGCGCCGCCACTGCGCCACAGAAGACGAGAGGCGCCCCCGACGGCTGCGGCGTTCCGCACGTGGACCCGACAGCCCGGCGGGGTACACTTCGGAGCTCGCCGCCTACGAGCCGAAGAGCGGGAGAGACGAGCCCTGCGTCGGCGCTCCAAACGACGAGCTCGTCCTGACCGTCGAGGTCGAGGTCGACGGCGATCGCGGAAGCGAGCGGCTGCAGCGGCGCTGTGGTGAGCCGCGACGCATAGCGCCCGGCACCAACCCTCTCTACGCTCCGATTCTCGCCATCCCGCAGGACGCGGGTCACGAGGATCTCCGTTCGGCCGACCAACGCGACCTCCTGCAAGTCGTCTCCGTCGAAGTCACCGATCGCCGTCGCCAGCACGTCGAACGCGGCATCCCCTGAGGGGCCGAGCTCGAACGAGGCGCTCCCGATGCGCCGATCTCCAGCCGGGAGCTCGAGTAGGTGCCGAAGGCCCCCATCGAGGCGCGCCCGCGCGTACCAGAGCGACATCGCCCCTGCGGCTGGCGGCGCGACGCGGCTCCAGAAATCGAGCCGTAATAGGACCAACTCTCCGACCGCATGTAGGTAGCCGCCCGACAGCGACAAGTCGATGATGATGGCAGCGACGGCCCCCCGAGCGCGGGCGTCAACCTCGAGCCCGTCCTTGCCGCGAGGCGAGGTCGTCGGCAAGAGCCCCTGCCCGAGCCGCGCCACCAAGGACCGCTCGAGCACCGCCCGAAGCTTCGAAGGCCGGTCACCCGGGCTCCGCTCCACCGCCGACGTCGTTACGCGCAAGAGGACCTTCTCACCCGGAAGGACGTGCACGCCGAGCGCCGCGGCAGCGCCGCGAGCCAGATCCCCCGTCAAGTCGTCGAGCCCGCTGCTCGCGCGGCTGACAGGCGCTAGCAGTGACAACGACAGCGACAGCGCGCAAAGGCGAGCACGGGCAGGCGTCCAATGTCTCCAAGATCCTGACATTATTCGTAGAGCGCGTCCGGGTCGAGCGTCGGCTCTTCTGCTGCTCCCGGGCGCCCTTCGCCAGGGAGCGGCTCGACCTCATCGGGGCCGGGCTGATCCGACGGGGCAGCCCCGTCCGGGAGGACGGTGGGACCGCCGCCTGCCGGCTCGTCCGCTATCGGCAAGGGCCCACCGGCCGGTTCATCTGTGGCGGGTGGCCGCGTACCGGCGCCAATGGCCTCGACCGGACCCAGCGGATCGAGCCCGGAGGGACGTTTGAAGGTCGACGGCGGCGTCCGATCGAGGACCGACGCCACGAAGCGCGACCACAGCGGCGCCGCGATCGTCCCGCCCGTCGCCTTGTCGACCGCGCGCATGTCGTCAAAGCCGACCCAGACTACCGTCGCAAGCTCCGGCGTGAAGCCGGCGAACCAGGTGTCGATGCCTTTGTCGGTAGTGCCAGTCTTTCCCGCGATAGGGCGACCAAGCGACGACAGCGCCTTGGCTGTGCCGTGTGTGACGACGGCCTGCATCATCTCCGTGATTCGAAAGGCCACGGCGGCGGTCGTACCTCGCCGGCGCTGAGGAGTGTGTTTCCAAAGGACGTTTCCTCGTGCGTCTTCGATGCGGCTCACGAAGAGCGGTGTGTCAACGAGGCCACCGCTCGCGAGGGTGGCGTACGCGTTCACGAGCTCGAGGGGCGAGACTGCCGTGGAACCGAGCGCCACGGAGAGGTCGGGGGCCACAGGCGAGTTGATCCCGACCCGCTTCACGAAGTCCGAGAACTTTTTGACCCCGGTCCGCTCGAGCACCTTCACGGCGATGACGTTCACGGACTTCGCGAGCGCCATTCGCGCGCTGTAGCTCTTGCCGTCGTAGTCGCCCGTGTAGTTTCGTGGGGTCCAGCTCTCGTTTCCGAAGCGATAGGTCTCCGGGACGTTGTCGAAGCGGGAGCCTGCGTCGATGACGCCCGCTTCGAGAGCGGCGGCGTACACGAAAGGCTTGATGGTCGAGCCGGCCTGCCGCTTCGCCATCGACGCGCGGTTGAATGGGTGGGTGGCGTAGTCGTAACCGCCGACGATGGCGAGGACCTCCCGTGACCTCGGATCCATCGCCACGAGCGCCGCTTGGGGCCCCTGATCGAGGTTGAGCAGAGGGAGCTTGTCACGGCCCTGCCAGGCGCCGGTAAGTGGCAGCCGGGGGCTGACGCGAACCACGTCGCCGACCGCGAAGAGGCTCTCGGAGGGACTACCGCGGGAGTACCGAGAGAGCGCGGTCTCCGGCAGTAAGCACTCTCCGAGGCCCACGTGGACCAAGAAGGCCTTCCGACCGGCGTCGAAGCCCGTGACGACGCCGGTCACGATCTCACCCGAGCGGATCCCCTTCGCGCGCTGACGGGCGAGCTGCTCGACGCGGTCGGCGATTCGGGAAGCGGGGAGCTGCTCGAGAGGCCGCGCGAGGCCGTACTGTTGATCGAGCTCGACGAGGCTCGTCTGTACGGCCCGTTCGGCCGCTGCCTGGGTCTCCACATCGATGGTCGTAAACACCCGTAGTCCGCCGCGCTTCACTCTCTCCTCGCCGAGCTTGTCGAGGACGAATCGGTTCACCATCGCGGTCGCGTATTTGCCGATGTTGCTCGAATCCGTACGACGCTCTGCGAGGCTCACCCGTTCGAGCTTCGCGGCCTCCGTAGTCGCGATGTCGAGGACGCCGTGTCGAGCGAGCTGATCGAGCACGAAAGCACGGCGCTCGAGGGCCTTCTTCGGGTTCTTGAACGGACTGAAGCGCTCAGGAGCGGCGATGAGCCCGGCCAGTAACGCCGCTTCGGCCAGGGTGAGTTCCTTCAATGTCTTGGCGAAGTAGTAGTTCGCGGCCTCTTTGATGCCGTATCGTCCGTGACCCCAGTAGATCTGATTGAGGTAGAGAAAAAGAATCTCGTCCTTCGAGAGCTTCTCTTCGAGCTCGCGTGCCAAGACCACCTCTTTGAGCTTGCGCGACACCGTGCGCTCCGAACTGAGAAAGAAGGTCTTGGCGACCTGCTGCGTGATGGTGGAGGCGCCTTCCCGGATGCTCTGTCTCTTCAGGTTTCGGTACATGGCGCGAGCCATGCCGAGGTAGTCGAGCCCGCCGTGGCTGTAGAAGTCGGCGTCCTCTGCAGCCAGGACTGCGTCTTTGACCCGCTGGGGGATCTCCTCCGGCATCGCGATGGTACGCTTCTCCTCGCCCTCTTCAGCCAACACCTCGCCGTTTCGCCCCAGGACGCGGTTCATCTCCTTTGCGTTATCCATGTAGTCTGAGACAGAGAAGATCTCGGGCAAACGGTGTTCGAAGTAGAAGACGACGGCCCAGTAGGCAATGAGCATGGTCGCGATGCCAACTAGCGAGAAGATCAGAGACCAGCGAACGAAGCGCCGAAAGCGTGACGGAGGGCCACTCTCTGGCCCACCCGGGCCCGGAGGACCTGACGCGAGTCGCCGCGGCCCAGGCTCGAGGGAGCGCCGGCCGTTGGACTGGGCGAAGTCACGTTGGCTGCTCTTGTGGTCCACGTCAGTCACTGGCCCCACGAGTGCAGACTCGCGGATGGGCGGAAGAGCCGAGACGGGCGTGGACTTCGTGAGCGTCACGAAGGTCCGAACGGCCGACCGATGCGGGAGAATCCCAGTCGGGGCGGGTTTCCGCAAATACTGCCGAGCCTGATCAGGTCTTGCCGACCCCGAGGACTTCGTCCATGAGCTTCTCGGTCTCTTCTGGATCCTCGTCACCAGAACCCACGTTGTGACCGAGCATCATCATCCGCTTTCGGAACTCCTTCTTGTCGATGGACTTTTCATACCCGGCCTCGGGGGAGATGATGTCCTCCTTCACGAGCCGCTCGAGGCTGTCGTCCATCGTGACCATGCCCTTGGCCTTGCCCCCTCGAATGAGGTTGCTCAGCTGGTGCGTCTTGCCTTCTCGGATGATGTTCCCCATGGCCGGCGAACCGAACATGATCTCGAGCGCCGCCACGCGGCCTCCTTTCTTACGCCTCAGGAGCTGCTGAGCGAGCACGCAGGAGAGGGTGTCGGAGATGATGCCACGCACCGACTCTTGTTCGTCCGTCGGGAAGACGTTGATGATGCGGTCGACCGTCTTGGCGGCGCTGTTCGTGTGGAGCGTACCGAAGACCAGGAGGCCCGTCTCAGCGGCAGAGAGCGCCAGCTGAATGGTCTCGAGGTCGCGCATCTCACCGACGAGGACGATGTCTGGATCTTCTCGGAGCGCGGCACGGAGGCCGGCGGCGAAGCTGGTTGCGCTCGCGCCGACTTCGCGCTGAGTGATGAGGCTCTGCTTGTTGGGGTGAACGAACTCGATCGGGTCTTCGATGGTTATGATGTGGAGCTTTCGGGTCTCGTTCATCTTGTTGATGATGGCCGAGAGCGTCGTTGACTTGCCGGATCCCGTCGGTCCAGTGACCAGGCAAAGTCCGCGTTCCATCGTCACGATCTTCTGGCAGGCGTCCGGCAAGCCGAGCTGCTCCATGGTCAGGAGCTTCGTGGGGATGATTCGGAAGACGGCGCCCGACCCGCGCTCCTGTTTGAAGAGGTTCACGCGGAAGCGGGCCAGCCCAGGGCACTCGTAGGCGTAGTCGGCGTCCCCGCCGTCCTTGAAGTGCTGCCAAATGTGCTTCGGCGTGACCTCGCCCAGGAAGACCTCGAAGTCCGCGTTCGAGAGGCTCTTGTAGCGGATGGGGTCGATGCTGCCCGAGAGTCGAAAGCACGGCGGCTGCCCCACGACGAAGTGAAGGTCGGAGGCGCCGCGCTCCTGCATGAGGCGCAAGAAGTTGTCGATCCTCGGCATGGCTAAATCTGTATTCCTTCGAGGAACTCTTTGGACACCATCGCTTCGAAGAAGTCCTTCTTCTCGGCGCGGCGATACGCGACTTCGGGGGTGATGGCCTTTCGTTCGATCAGGTCGAGGAGTGCCATGTCGACCGTCTGCATGCCGATGGACTTACCCACCGTCATCGCCGATGGGATGAGGCCGGTCTTATCGTCGCGAATGAGGTTTCGCACGGGACCCGCGATAATCAGCACCTCGTGACACGCGATGCGGCCCTTACCATCCGCCTTGGGCAGAAGGGTCTGGCTAGTTACGATCTTGAGGGCTTCGGAGAGCGACATCCGAACCGACTGCTGCTCTTTCGGCGGGAAGGCACTGACGAGGCGGTCGACGGTCTTCACCGCGCTGGTCGTGTTCATGGTGCCGATGACGAGGTGGCCCGTTTCGGCCGCGGTCATCGCGAGCACCATGGTCTCGGCGTCTCGCAGCTCACCTACGATGATGCAGTCCGGGTCTTCACGGAGTGCGGCGCGTAGCGCGGACCCGAAGGTCTTGGAGTGCTTACCGATCTCGCGCTGGTTGACGAGCGAGTTCTTGAAGGGGTGGACGAACTCGATCGGGTCCTCGAGGGTCAGGACGTGGTCTCGCTTTTTCTCGTTCAGGAGGTTGATGAGCGCGGCCAAGGTCGTCGACTTGCCCGAGCCAGCAGGCCCCGAGATGATCATGAGCCCTTGGTGGTAGTTGACGATGTCCGTCAGATGCGACGGGAGCCCTGTATCGAGGAAGGTCGGCAGCTCGTTCGGAATGACCCGGAAGACCCCCGAGATCCCGAGGCGGTTTCGCATGATGTTTGTGCGATAGCGACCCACGCCTGCGATGTTGTAGCAAAGATCGAGCTGGCTCTCCTTCTGGAAGCGTTCACGCTGCTTTTCGTCGAGGATCTCGAGGAGCATCTTCTCGGCCTGCTCGGCGGTGAACTCGGGCGCGTTCATCTTCTTCAGCGCGCCAAAGATACGGATGGTTGGCGGCGAGGTGGGCGCGACGTGGAGGTCGGACGCGCCAATACGGCGGGTCTCGACGAGCAGCTTGTCGAGCGCCTTCTCGCCCTTGGTGTAGCCGAACTGTTGTCGCAACGCCTTCTCATCGACCACCTGCTTGTGGTTCTCCGAGATGTGCTTGAAGGCCTGCAGGGCGCGTTCACGGACGTCCACTTCAGGATCCTTCTCCATGCTCTTTTGGAGAAGCGGCAACGCCCTGGGATCATTGTAGAGCTCGAGCGCTGCGATGACCTGGGTGCGAACTTCGGCGGCACGGTCGCCGAGCAGCTTCGCGATCGGCGCCAGTGCCTTCTTGCTGCCGATGCGCCCGAGCGCTTCGACGGCGGACCAGCGCGTCTCATCGCTCTCGAGGCACTTGATGAGCGCGTCCACGGCGCGCTCGTCCTTCAAACGACCGAGGACATCGAGGGCGATGACGCGGGTCCACCAGTCCGAGTCGGGCTTTTCGAGGAGCCTTGCGACCGGCTCGACGAGCATGGGTGACTCGAAGTCATTAGCAAAGATGAGCGCCTTCTTGCGGACCTCCGGATCGCTGTGTTCGAGAAGATCGATCAACGGTTGGAGAAGCTCATCACCAAACTCGCGGATGGTGCTCACGAGGCGCTCGCGCATCCACCCCAGGAGCTCGCCCGACATGAGAAGGATTCGCCGGATCGTGTCCTTGGCGTTGCCGGACTTCACTAGGAGCTTCAGGGCCACGGTTCGGACCAGATCGTCGTCCTGAGAGAGCATCGACAGGAGCTTGTCGCTCATATCGAGGCCCGGGAGGTGAGTCGCGTCGTCGAGGGCTTTGATGATCGCGGTACGGACGTTGTACTCCTCGTGGGAGAGACGTTCTAGGAACAGTGACACCGACTCCGCGTCGGGCCTCTCGCCGAGGACCTGAATGCACCGGACTCGGATGCGCTCGTCCTTATCGAGGACCAGCTTTCGCACCCAGCCTATGACATCAGGACGCAAGGGCTGCCCTTCGGCGCGATCCGAGAGCAGCCTCTGAAAGGCGCGATACCGAAAGTCGCGGTTGTCGTGCTCGAGCAACATGGTCATGAACTTGCCGATTCGGTCGATCGGGAAGCTCAAGATCACGTCGATGGCGAGGTCACGCTCCTTCCGCTCTTTGCCCGTGAGCATCTTCTCGAGCCGGTCGAAGACCCCTGCGTCTTCAATACGCGGGATGAGGCTCATGATGTAGGTGCGTGCCGACCCGGTCGCCTGATTCAACTCGATCAGGAGAGCGCCAGCGACGCCTTCGAACTTCTGCTTCAGGATGATGTCGGTGGCGAAGCTGCGAATGGAGCGATCGGGCTCAGACAACATCCAGAGGAGGTCTTCGATTTTCAGCGACTGCTCTGCCAGCTTGATGAACATCTCCCGCATGTCATCGCCGGACTTCCAATCGCGACGTTTGATGCGGTCGAGGAGTTTGTTCTTTTCAGAGGTGAAGAAGGGAAGCGCCACGAATCAGCCTCGCGCGGAAAGGGGACCGGAGCGCGACTGTGCCCCACTCCGCTCCTTCTTACAACGGAGGCGCGAGCCAGGGGTCGGGTCGACGCGAGCGGGCTTTGGCAATCAATGGGCGTACAACCACCCCCGGGAACAACCGTAACCTCAAGGCTGCTTCTAGACAGCGGCGCCCGTGCCGACGCCCACACCCATGCCGAGTGGAGGCCCTCATGTTCGCCGCTCTTGCAGTTGCTGGTCTCATTGGTATGCCCATCGCTTCCGAAGTGCCCCCAGATGGGGGCGTTCGCCTCATCGGGATCGTCACCGAACATGGCGTTGGCGTCTGCGAGGGGTGCAGGGAGACCGTCTGGACGAACAAGCACCTTCGCGTCGGCGTCGTCGAGGTCGCCCCCGGCTCGATGGACCTTCGGGAGTGGCTCGGGCGACGGGTGATGGTGACCGGTCGCGTCTACGGCAGCGGTGGGCCGACGCCATCGAGCCCGCTTGGGACCACGCCATGTGGGATGGAGCAGATGCGGAGCGACTGGTACGCCACGCCGTCGGGGATCCGAGGTTGGGATGGGGGCGCTACCCCGTTCGGGGCGCTCTTGGTCACCAAGGTCGAGCCGGCCGATGGCTTCGAGTTCAGCCGCTCGGGCAACAAGGTCACTCTCGCCGTCACGGCCCCGGCCGGGGAGGCGCTGTCGCTGACGCTCTCCCTCGAGTATCTCGGCAACGCCGGCAAGCCCGGGAGCGAGTATTCAAAGAAGACGCTCACCGTGAAGGCGGGTAAGAACGCGAAGGCGACCTTCCCTGCGAGCGTCCGGATGACGGCCGGCGAGCCTCGGTCCGGCTACAGCGCGCACGAGCTCCGGGTCACGGGTGGCAACGCCGCCCTCTACCTGGACTTGTCGGTCTCCGCGCCCCGGCCACGGAAGTAAAAGGAACTACTGCGTACAGTCACGAGGGACGTAGTGCCGCGACAGCAGCCCAAAGCACACCGCTGCGACCGCCATGAGGCCTGAACACGTCCAGAAGAAGTCGACTGTAGAGAGCCCCTTGAGAGGGTCGGTCAAAACTCCGATTGGCGTTCACCGGCAATTTCCCAGCATTCACTTGCTCTCGCTCCTAGAAGGGCTATGAGCCCGTCGTCGTCTCTCGAGTACGCGCCTCTCGGCGCCAAGTGACTGCGTCGAAAATTGCGCGGCGTACGCTCAATCTCCATTTTGACCGACCCTCTGAGGCCAGCGAGCAGGACGACGAGCTTGTTGCCGATGCTCGACGCGAGCGCCCAGAAGCCCATCACCACGCTCTTCATGCGCTTCGGCGCTTGCGAGTAGGCGAACTCGAGGCCCGTCACCGACACCATGACCTCGCCGAGGGTGAGGATGGCGTAGGGGACGAGCTGCCAGGCGAGGTGGACCTGGCCATCGCCCTGAACGTCGATGGCGTTCTGGATGAGAGCGACGGCGACATAGGCGAGCGACGCGATAGCCATGCCGACGGTCATCTTCGGGAGGGTGTTGACCAGCAGGCCTCGCCGCTCGAGCCAGGGATAAACCCGGAGGCTCATGGCAGGGATGAGCACCATGACTAGGCCGGGGTTCACGAAGAGGAGCTGTTTGGAGAGGAACGTGAACTCGAACCATCTAAGGTTGAAGTGCCGGTCCATTCGGTCGGCCTGTTGGATCCAGGTCGATTTCTTCTGGTCGAAGAGCATCCAGAACACCGCGACGAAGGCGAATATCCCGACGATTCGGAACACAGCGCGGGGCCCTTCGGCGGACTCGGCGCCAAAACGAGCGACGGTGTGCTTCCAAAACCAGTGGGACTCGGCGGTCTCGCGCTAGCCCGCACGCGTCCGTCCGAACGTGGACGCGACCCCGTGGAGCACCTGGGCGAAGAAGCCGTCATCGGGCGCCAATCGCTGGCGAAGCCTGAAGAGGGCCACGAAGAGCGCGAGGCCGACCACCAGGACGATGAGGTTCGTGAGAGTCCAGAGCGACGACGCAAAGAAGATCGGGTAAGCGAGATCGGCGAAAAGCGACGTGCCTGCAAGGACATCGACGAGCCCGACCCTCGGTGGGAGCGTCGGTGGGATGTGCAGGAAACGGTGCCGTCCGCTCCAGAACGCGATCGTCGCACGACCCATCAGGATCCCGGGGATCCCGAAGGCCCAGGCCACGCTGCCGGAGTAGCCGATGTGACCGGTCAGCGGGTCAACCTCCTGATGTCCGCCAATGAGAGGGATGAACAGGCTCGCGAAGAAGGAGCCGAAGTTGATGATGAAATAGAAGGCATTGTAGACCTTCTTCAGCAGCCCCCAGTTCGCGCGACCGAACTGGTCTCCGACGTGGGCCGACACGCACGGCTTGATCCCGCCGGAGCCGACCGCAATGAGGAAGAGCCCGGTCCAGAGTCCGTCCAGCGGGTCGACGTAGACCTTGCCGAACCAGGCGCCCTGCCACGACGGGTCTTCGAAGACCGCGAGCGCGAGGTCGCCGACACAATAGAGGATTGAGAGCCACAGGATCGTTCGGTATTTCCCGAGGAGCCGATCGGCGACGAGGGCACCGAGCAGCGGGAAGGCATAGACCCACGCGAAGAAGTCATGAACTAAGAATTCTGCAGCGATCTCGGCGTCGGGCAACTCCGCGCCGCGGAGGTTTACCCAGAGCGACGCCTAGTAGCTCACGAGCATGGCTCGCATGCCGTAGAAGCTGAAGCGTTCGCACCCTTCGTTTGCGATGATCAATGGGATACCGGGTGGATATCCCTGCAGCGTGTGATCGGGCGCGGTGCGGATCCCGGCTGGCGACTTGGGGGTGGCGTCGCCGGCCGAAGGCACGCTACACGGCACCTGCGATCGAGTGCCCACCAGCGGGAGAACGAACCAGCGTGCCCTTCTTCACCATGACCTTCAGCAGCTCGCGCAACTGAGCCTCGGTTACGCCGGGACCGCCCTCGCCCTTACGGACCGCTCGAGCGATCCGTTCGACCGACTGCGGTCGATTACGAGGCTCGAGGAAGGCGACGATGGCCTCGGTGAGAAGCTCGTTTTCCGATCGTTTGTCGGCGACACCGAGCGATGAGGACCCATGTTTCGCAGTTGCGGCCACCGGCGCTGGCACGGCTGCGGGCGTCGCGACCGGTGCTGGCGTTTGAGCTTTCGCAGCAGCTTTCGGGGGGGCGGCCTTCTCGGGAGCGGCTTTCACCTGGGCGGCTTTCACCTGGGCAGCTTTCACCTGGGCAGCCTTCGAGGACGGCGCGGTAGCCAGAATGGACGGCGCCGAGGGGACGTCACGAGAGCCCCGTGACCGGCGCTTCAGCGCCTCGATGACCGGTACCTTCGCCTTTACTGCAGGCTCCACCTTTAAGACGGCGGGTGCAGTCACTGGGGCCGAGACGACCGGCGCGACCGGCGCGACAGCGGCGACCGGCGCGACCGGGGCGACCGGCGCGACAGCGGCGACCGGCGCGACAGCGGCGACCGGCGCGACCGGCGCGACCGGCGCGACCG
>CANMLD010000127.1 GCA_947498315.1 Pseudomonadota bacterium
GCCTCAAACTCGGCATCATCAGCGGCAGAGGCCGTCACCGATCCGGGCGGTGCTTTGTCTTCATCTGGCGCGGCCGAGGTCGCTGCGCAATCGGCTGTCAACGCCCTGGGTGTATCCGCCGTCTCCGGGGCGGAAGGTGCGATTTCGGCAGGCGAAGGCGCCGTTGATGTCCTCTCCTCCGGCACGGCCCCAGGTGCGGCTGCAGAGCTCGCCGCCGGTTCAGCGCCGTCAGCGGAGTCACTGGCCGCAGGGTCAGGAGCGGGCGCGGTGGGCGAAGGTGCCGCCAGTGTCGCAGCCGACCCCGGAGCGGTCGGCGCGGAAGCGGCTGGCGCAGCAGAAGGCGCCGCCGATACCGCCACGGGCGCAGCAGAAGGCGCCGCCGATACCGCCACGGGCGCAGCAGAGGGCGCTACCGATACCGCCACGGGCGCAGCAGAAGGCGCCGCCGATTCAGCGACAGGCGCGGTAGAAGGTGTTCAAGCGGATGCCATCGCGGCGCCTCACGCGGCGTCGTCGCTCGGCGAAGGCACGGCGCGCGCGGGACTTGCCGAGCTCGATACGGCCACTGGAGTGGGTGCACTCGCGTCGGCGTCACAAGTCGGTCCCGGTGGTGTCGCTCAGAGCGGTGCCGTCAGCACTGTTGGCGGTTCTTCATCCGATGTGGTCGGAGGGACGCTGGGCTCCTCGGCATCGCAGGCGACCAGCGCTGAGGCGGGCGCACCTAACGTGTCCGGCGGCGCGATCTCTGGCTCCTCGAACTCCGTCGCTGGCGCTTCTGAGGCATCGAACTCAGTAAGAGCCGATGGTGCTCAGTCAGTCGGGTCGTCGTCGGCCTCGCCTAGCTCGGCCGCTTCAGACGTAGCCGCGTCGAGCGGGACGGTGCCCGCGGGAGCGGTCTCGTCGCCTCAGGGTCCAGCATCTGCGACGGCGCCGAGCAGCGTGTCTGTCTCAGATGGCGGCGCTATTGACGCCTCGGCCGGAACCGACGGCGCCGTCTCATCTTCGGCTACTGATCCAGCGGCTACGTCCGGAGCGGCTGGCAGCGGACCCACGGGTTCCGCATCGGCAGGCACCGGAGCGTCCGCGATCTCTCCCAGCTCCGGCGCTTCTACTGGCGCGTCGACAGGGACTACCGCCTCCGCAAGCCCGACGTCGGAAAGCGCTTCGGCCGCTTCTGGAGCGTCTTCTGCCAGCGGTCTCGGTGCCATGCCGTCCGTGCCCGAAGCCGGGACGGGCAGCGACGGTCGCCTCACGCTCGATGCTCCCGAAGCGCCGGCTGACGCCGAGGGCGTCGGGGTTGGTGACGCTGCTTTCCTCGCTTCCCGCGCCGCCGTCGGCACGTCACCATCTGCTGTGGGCTCTCAACGCCCGGTGACCAAGCGCGACGTGGTTGGAGGTGGTGCACCGGCCCAGCCGTCGTCGTCGCCAGGCAGTGGGAGCAGTGTGCCTGGTAGCCTGGGACTGTCGGCGTCACCATCTCCGTCGGCGTCATCAGCTAGCGCGCCTGTCGCCTCGTCGCAACTTGACTCCAAGGCTACCACCGGAGCAGCCTCCGTTGCAGCGGAGCTCGCGCCGCAGCCTGCGCTGGCGTCTTCCGCGGTGCCTTCCGGTGCACCGTCTGAACAAGGAGCTGGCTTCTTGGGGGTTGTCGCTGCGGTGACCGCGACGGTCGCGTCGGCGCAGGCTACCGCAGCGAGCGCCACGGCGGCTCCGGCCCGGCCCGCGGCTCCGGTCTCCCCAGTGGCGATGCCGGTGGCTCCGGTCTCCCCAGTGGCGATGCCGGTGGCGCCGGTCTCCCCGGTGGCGATGCCGGTTACTCCGGTCTCACCGGTAGCTATGCCAGTCACCGCAGAGTCGACTGGCACGACTAGCCTGGGCTCTATCGGGACCGCGGTCGTGACACGCTTCGCCGATCCGTCGGTGACCGCCATCCTCGACGCCGCCCGAACAAACTCGGGAACGGTGGCGTCATCTGCGCCGCGCGCCGTCTCTGGAGGTCCGGCAGCGGCCGCGATGGCAGCGCCGATGGCCTCCCACTCGCAGGAGCCGGAGGCTGAGGCCCTGGCGACGGATGCAAGCGATGGCGAAGCTGATGCAGTCGGCGCTTCGTCTAGCGCGCCCACTGCGGTTCCGGTCTCCTACGCGGCTGACGCTTCTCGACGCGGCGCCCTCGGCGCTCCGCCTGCACCGCGTGCCGTTCCGCCGCCGCTTCCGCCGGCCGCCGCGGTGCCAAAGATGCAGCCACCCAGCTCCACGCGGCGCTCGTCACCGGCAGGCCCTCTCGTGATCCCGCCGCCCCTTCCGCGTGAGCGGAAGGAAAAGGCGAGCGACGAGAAGTCAGAGTAGTCGTTGCTTCGAAGCGCGGGTCGCGCCTGCGCTGCGATTGAAGCTGCAATCCGTTGTTCTTGCGTGACCCTAGGCCACGAACTATGCCGTCCTGGCCCACTTCAGGAGAACCCCATGTTCCGCCGACCTCGACTTCCTCGCTCTGAAAGCCCACAACACGTCTGCCGCACCCTCGGGCCTTGCGTCGTAGTCATGGCCGTAATCGGCGGTCTGGTGGCGATCTCCCCGGGGTGTGCTCCAGGCGAGACCCGCGGAACGGTCGAAAACGGAGACGCGTGTACGCGTGACGAGCAGTGCCAATCCTCGCTTTGTTTCACGGCGGCAGGTTCTGACTCTGGCGTCTGCCGCGAGGCATGTACCGAAGTCGGTTCGAGCTGTTCGAGCGGTGGCATCTGCCAGGAAGACCTCGACGACGACGGGACCATCGTCGTCCTCTGCTCTATCGAGCGGGGGTGCCCGATCGGGGGCGTCCGCACGGGATGCGCTCTCGCTGAGACGGACGGACCGTGCGCCTGCGCCGATCTCCGTGGCCGGGCGCTTGACTCGACGGGGCTCGATCTCACGACCATCGATCTGAGCGGGTCGTTCTACGATGAGAAGACTATCTTTCCAGAGGACTTCGACCACCGAAATGCGGGGATGTACGGTCCAGAGAGCGTTCTGGAAGGTAAGGACCTCTCTGGGAAAGTGCTCGTTGGCGTGAACCTGGCGCGGGCAAACCTGACCGGTGCCAACATGACCAAGACCATCTTGAACACAGCCGACCTCTCGGATGCGAACCTGACGGAGGTCAACCTCAGCGAAGCCGCGATGGCGCAGGCGACACTCCCGGGCGCGAACTTGACCGGGGCCAACCTGCAGAAGACACAAGCCTTTGGGTGTTTCTTCACTCAGGCCGTCTTCGACGGAGCCAAGATGGGCGAGGGGGTCTTCGCTGGCTCCGACTTCGTGGGAGCCTCCCTGAAAGGCGTTGACCTGACGGGCGCCAACCTCGCCTCCTGCAAGCTCTCCGGGGCTGACCTTCGTGGCGCTAAGCTGGCTGGAGCGAACTTGACGGGCGCGAGCCTCACCACGTCACAGCTCGGCGGGGCGGACGTCGCCGGGGCGAACTTCGCCCGTGCCGATCTCGAAGGCGTCGACGTGAGCGGGATCGAAGGCAAGCTGCCGGAGTGGCTCGAGTGCGCCGTGGGCGCCGACGGCAAGATCAGTAAGGCGAACCTCCAGAAGAAGATCTCGGACGAAGCGAACAAGCTCGCGTCGGGCGATGTCAACGCTAAGCTCCCCGACTTGAGCGGCGCAAACCTCGCCGGTGTGGAGCTCCCCGGCGCGACACTGACTGGCGCCAAGCTCGCTGGCGCTGACCTATCGAAGGCCAACCTTGCAGGGGCCAAGCTTGCCGGCGCCGACCTCTCTGGTGCCGAGCTCGTTGGGGCGCGGCTCGGAGGCGCTGACCTCGCTGGCGCCAACCTCGCCAAGGCCAACCTCGCCGGGGCCGACCTCAAGGCGGCCAACCTCGTCAAGGCCAACCTCGCTGAAGCCAAGTTGGGGGGGGCAGCCCTCGAGGGTGCCAAGCTGGGTGAGGCCGATTTGGCGGGTGCCGACCTCGAAGGCGCTCAGCTCGATGACGCCGACCTAAGCGGGGCCAAGTTGGATGGCGCGGCATTGCCAGACTCCGACCTGACCGGCGCCGACATGACGGGTGCGAGCCTCGCCGGCGCCGATGCGACGGGTGCGGACTTGTCGGACGCCAACTTGACGGGGGCTGACTTCGAAGGCGCAGATCTGCAAGGAGTCGAGCTCGACGGCGCTGATCTCGGAGGCGCCAAGATGGGAAAGTCGAAGCTGAATGACACCGATCTGACGGGGGTTGACTTCAGTGGAGTGGAGATGCCTGAAGCGGATTTGCAGCGCAGCACGCTGTCGGGTGCAAACTTCCGTGGCGCCAAGGTCATGAACGCGAAGTTCGACGGGGCCACCCTGACGAGCGCGAACTTCACCGAAGTCGAGGGGACCGGCGCGACCTTCTCGGCAGCCGCCCTGGGCTGTCCACCCGCGGCTGACGCCTGCACGCCGGTGGTCTTTCAAGCGGCCAAGCTCGACGGCGCTCGATTCGCCCGCTTCGAGGCGCTCGCGGCCCCCATCCTCGTGAATGTGGATCTGCGTGGCGTCAAGCTCGACGGCGCGAGCTTCGCGGGCAGCGTACTCGACGGCGTCAACTTCCGTGCGTCGACCTTGGTAGGCGTCTCTTTCGCAGGTGCCGACTTGCGGAAGGCGCTCCTCCGTGGCTGCGCGATGGAGAACGTGAACTTCGAAGACGCCGACTTGACGGCCGTCGATTGCGCCGGCTGCGACGCGCATGGCGCTCGTTTCGTCCGGACGAAGATGGCGGGCGGAAACTGGGCGGAGGCGAACCTCCGTGGAGCACGGATCGAGCCCGGCAGCGCCTCGGTCAGCGACGGAGCCACGCTCGCGTTCGCCGATCTCGAAGGCGCGACCCTCGTCGGCATCATCGGTGCCATGGACCTGTCCGACACGAATCTCAAGGAGGCGCAGTTCGTTGGAGTCGATCTGACGACCACCTCGTATTGCCGGGCCGAGTTTGAGTCGGCCTCGTTCGCGGGCTCGAGAGCGTTCAACCCTCAGCTCGGCAAGTGGCCGGAGTTCGGCATCAGCAAGGACGGCGCCTACAGCTTTGAGGCCTTCGCGTTGAAGGCGGCCGAGAACGCGGTTGGACAGAGCTTCGACTGTGCACTCGTGAAGAAGACGGACGCATTCAAGGGCAAGATGATGCTGTCGACGTCGTTCGAGAGAGCCAGCCTGACGGACGTCGACTTCGAAGAGACGGTCCTCACCAGCTCGAGCTTCCGAGAGGCCACCTTCAAGCCGAGCGCCGACATGAACTTCAAGAACGCCAACTTCAGCCAAGTCCGCTTCGACAACGCGAACCTCGCTCAGGCGAAGTTCGAGGTCGTTGACCTCTCGAAGGCTCGTTTCGATGGCGCGAAGCTTCGCGACGCCTCCTTCCGATTTTGTGCCATGGATCTCGGTGGCTTCGAAGGCGCCGACCTCTTCCGTGCGGTGCTTCAGGGATCGACCTTCACGGGCGCGAGCTTCATCGCGGCTGACCTGCAGCTCGCGGACCTCAGCGCGACCAACTTTACCGACGCGAACCTGACGGACGCCAAGCTCAAGGGAGCCAACTGGATTGGCTCCACCTGCACGAACGGGCTCCCAGTCACCGATGTGACCAACGGCGGGAGCTGTAAGTAGCGGCATCGCCCCAGCGCCGGTCCCGCCGGCGCGGGACGCAGCACGCAAGTCTTGGAGGAGAGCGCGCCATCCGATACAACTCGGCCGTGTCTTCCTCCACTCGAACAAAGCAGACTAGACGGGTGATCCGGAGCGCTCGTCGATGTGGCCAACAGCTGCCGGCTGCCAGCGTACTGGTGACGCTGTGCCTGACCCTCGGCTGTGCGCTGGTCGACCGCGGCGACAACCCGCCTCCGAAGCGCAACGTTCCAGCGGCGCTCGCGCAGGCTGCGGCGCCCACGGTCCTCCCCCCCTCCGCGCCGATCCCGCAATCATCACCGGGGTCCGCCTCTGCCCCCAAACCGGCTCGAACGGCCAGCCCGACCGTGTCACCGTCATCGACCCTACCTGGGGTGAAGCCGAATCCGATCCCAGGCCCATCGAACGAGCCGGCGCCGCGCGCCGCCGAGAGCGCGATGACGCGAGAGACCGTCGTCATCTCGCTCCTCGACACCTTGAGCACCTCGTGCATCACGTCGCCTCACTTCGATGGCGCTCCTGAGGACTTCGAAGTTCTCCCAGAGGGCAAACGCAGCTTCGCCAACCCTTGGGTACCAAGCGGAGAAGGGCGCTTCAACCGACGGGTCGTGTGGACCAATGGCGACCGGCACGAGTGGTCCCTGCGCTCGGCGTTGACGTTGCCCGCGCCGGCAACAGTGTTGTGGAAAATCACGATCCCACCCCGTGGGGCGTTCTCGACCGAGGTGGCCATCGGCACTCGGGTCTCCAGCAACGGCCCGGCCACGGTGGTCCTGACGGTGGCCCCGGCAGCGCCCGCCGGCAGTGGTGAGCCTGCACCGTCCGAGCTGCTTCGCCAGGCCTTCGAGGCTGGGCCCGTGCACAAGATGAAGGCCTGGAACCCTCTCTACGTTGACCTCTCGGCGTGGGCGGGGCGCGAGGTCACTCTTCGGCTCTCGCTCGAGGCCCCCGAGGGCGAACGGGGGTACCGCTATACCGGCTTCTTCACCACCCCGGCCATCGTGACTCGCGACGCCGGGGCAGCATCGGCGGCGTCCGCCGAGGGCGATCCGCCGAACGTCCTGCTCCTGGTGGTAGACGCGCAACGTGCTGACACCGTTGGGCACAACCGCGAGACCCGCAAGCTCATACCGCGTCTCTTCCCAGCCATGGAGACGCTCGTCGGCGCCGGCTTCGAGTTCTCGAAGGCCTTCTCGGTTGGCAACCAGACCCGACTCTCCACTTACGCCTTCCTCGCCGGTCAGCTGCCGACCTACGGCGCATGGCACCTTACCCGGTGGAACTACCCGCCGGCGGTCAAGGCCGAGTACTACCGTCGGCGGCCGCCACTGATCACCCAACTCTTGGCGGCGCGTGGGTATAGAACCGCTGCGGTATCTAATAACCTCTTTCTTTTCGGCAACATGGATGTGAGCGTCGATGTGGGCTTCGACGCCGTCGTAGACCACCGGCACGGCACGAACGACACGGACTCGATCACCGAGACGACGCTCTCGTGGCTGACAGCGAATCAAGAGCGTCGGTGGCTCTTGATGGTCAACTACAACGGCCCTCACGTGCCCTACCTGCCTCCGAAGTCGGCGACGGAGCGCCTCTTGCCACTGATCGAAGCGGGGCCCGTCGGTACGAAGACGGGCTTCTCGACCCCCTACCTCGCTGAGATCGTCCACACGGACGACCACATCGCCCGCGTTCTCGCCCATCTCGACGCCCTCGGGCTGGCGGACGACACCGTCGTGGTCTTGACCTCCGATCATGGCGAGATCATGGACGAGAGACACCAGTGCTATGCCGAGAATTGGGACTCGAACTGCCTGCACAACCACGGCAAGACCCTCTACGACGAAGAGCTCCACGTCCCTCTCGCGTTCCGCTGGCCAGGCCGGATCGCCGCTGGCGGGCGCTCCGACGTGCCCATCAGTCAGCTCGACCTCGCCCCCACCCTCCTTGGGCTCCTGGGGATGCCTCTCGACGGTCGGCTCCTGGGTCGGGACCACTCGAAGACGGTCCTCGGTGGCCCGGCGCTATCCGAGGTGGCTGTGCTCGGTGAAGCTCGCCTCGCCTCCTCGCTCCGCTTTCAAGACAAGAAGTACATCATTCATGACGCCACCGAGCGTATCGAGTTCACCTCGAAGACCCTCTACGACCGTCGTCGCGGGCGCGAAGAACTCTATGACCTCGCCGCGGACCCTCACGAGCTGAACAACCTGGCACTGGACTGCGAAGGCGACTGCCAGACGACGCTCGAGTCCATGCGTATGGAGTACCGAGACGCGCGCGAGGCGCTAGCTACCCGCCGAGGAGACGCCATCGCGTCTCCCGAGACGCTCGCTGCGGACGCGAAGCCAGTCGCAGTCGCCGTTCCAGCCGGGCCTCTCCCCGCCACGGCCGCCTCTGCGCAGGGCGGCCCAAAGGACCCGCTGGCCACTCCTACGACCGAGGAAGCGCCCCCCGCGGTGCCGCCCCGATCCACGGCGACGACCGCGGATTCGGTCGTTTGGCTCACCGTGCACTTCCATGGCACCGGCGCCTTTCGCGGTCGGCTCGAATCGCATCCCGGTGTCCACGGTCTCGAGAGACTACAGGGCGCCCTCGGAGTGGCCCTTGAACCGGGCTGCGCCGGGGGTGCTGCGTGCGGAGGCCTTCACGTGAACGCCAGTGGCGGCGATCGAGTCCGAATTGGCGTCGCGCCGGGCTCGTCGCTGTCGTGGTCACTCGACCACACGAGCGACAGCGGTCCGGCCGAGCCGCTTGATCAAAGCCGCTTCTACATCGGGCCTTACGGCCTTTGCCTGCTCGACGGCCCTCGTTTCCAGGTCGCCGGTATTGGCGCCTTCGAGTCCCCCGTCGTACCGGTCATGCTCGACTCGATCTCGGCCGGCATATACGTTTGGGCTTCTTCGGGCTCAGCGGCACTGACCAGCAACGACGCCGAGTCCGCTGCCGACATCGACGAAGAAGTACGCGATATGATGAAGGAATGGGGTTACACGAACAAATGAGCCAGCACCCCGAGTTCCGCCGTATCGTCCTCGCATCGACGTCCCGATATCGTCGTGAGCTACTGTCCCGACTTCACATCCCCTTCGATGTGCGCGCTCCCATCGGGGTCGACGAGCGCGCAGTGGACCTCCCGGCTCGGGAGCTGGCTCTCGAACTCGCTTGGCAGAAGGCCGCCTCGGTCGCCGCCGTCGAGCCAGACGCCATTGTCATCGGTTCGGATCAGACCGCGAGCGTCGACGGCGAGCTTCAGGTCAAGCCCGAGACCCGAGAGAACGCCTCTGCGCAGCTTAGACGCCTGGCCGGGCGCTCGCACGACCTCATCACGGGTGTCGTCATCATCGACACGCGCACAGGCCAACGTCTCGACCACCTCGACGTCCACACGTTGACCTTCCGAGACCTGACGGACGATGAGATCGAGGACTACATCGCCAAGGACAACCCCACGGACTGTCTCGGTGCCTGTAAGATCGAGTCGCTCGGCATCACGCTCATGTCGCGCATCGAAGGAAACGACTTCACCGCCATCACTGGACTGCCGCTGATCGCCGTGACCCGGCTACTCTCTCAACTAGGGGTTAACGTGCTTGGGACCCGCGCTGGCTCTTCCTGAGCCCGAGACGTCTCGTCCGTGGCCGCTTGACTCGCCCTTCTGATATCAAGGTCCTGTATTCATGAAACTCTTTGGAACCGACGGCATCCGTGGCGAAGCCAACGTCCCCCCAATGACCCCAGACATGGCGCTGAAGCTCGGGCGCGCTTTGGCCGCTCGATTCTCGTCGGGCATCGAAGGTGGCCGGGCCCGCATCGTCATCGGGAAGGACACCCGGCTCTCGGGCTACGTGTTCGAACAGGCGCTCGCTGCCGGAATTTGCTCCATGGGCGCCGACGTCTGGCTTTGCGGCCCCCTCCCGACCCCTGGAGTTGCGTTCATAACGACGAGCATGCGCGCCGATGCCGGTGTCGTCATCTCAGCCTCGCACAACCCGTTCTACGACAACGGGATCAAGATCTTCGGGCGAGACGGCTTCAAGCTGCCAGATGAGGACGAGGCGCTCCTCGAAAAGCACGTGGCGGAGGACTCCTTCGCTGACGGAGGAGAGCGGCGGGCTCGTCTGGGCAAGGCCCATCGCATCGAGGAGGCCTGGGCGCGTTATGTCGTATTCCTCAAATCGGCGCTCCCCGCCGACCTCGATCTCAGCGGCCTCAAGATCGTAGTCGATTGCGCGCATGGCGCTGCCTACCGGGTCGCCCCCGCGGTCTTCGAAGAGCTTGGCGCCGAAGTCATCCCCCTCGCGGTGAAGCCCGATGGGATCAACATCAACGCGGACTTTGGTGCGCTCCACCCCGAGCGCATGATCGAGGCGATCCGTGTCTATGGCGCCGATCTCGGCATCGCGCTCGATGGTGACGCCGACCGCGTCATCATTGCGGACGAGAAGGGCAACGTCGTCGACGGCGACGCGCTCCTCGCCCTCACGGCGCTCGACATGAAGCGTTCCGGCACGCTGAAGAAGGACACTGTTGTTGCGACGGTCATGAGCAACCTCGGGCTCGAGCGGGCGCTCAAGGCCGAAGGCGTGAAGCTCGAGAGGGCCGCCGTGGGCGATCGCCACGTCGTACAGGCAATGCGTGCGGGTGGGTTCAACGTCGGCGGCGAACAATCGGGTCACCTCATCTTCCTCGACCATACCTCCACCGGCGACGGCGTCGTCGCGGCGCTCAAGGCGATCACCGTCATGCTCCGCCAAGGCCGACCTCTCTCCGAGGTCGCACGCGTCATGGAGCGCGTCCCCCAGGTTATCGTGAACTTCACGGTGCCAAAAAAGCCGCCGCTCGACTCGCTCCCAGCGGTAGTCCGCATCATCGCTGACGTCGAACGGCAGCTCGGAGACGAGGGCCGCGTTCTCGTTCGATACTCCGGCACCGAGCCAAAGTGCCGCGTGATGCTCGAGGGCGTGAACGCCGACGTCATCGAGGGCCATGCCCGCGCGATAGCGGCTGTCATCGAGCGCGAGATCGCACGAGCATGAGCGTGCGCCGTGGGGTCCATCTCGAGCCGTTTGCGCGCCGCACTGCGACGCCCGTCCTGACCGCAGACGAGATGCGCGAGGCTGACCGGCTCACCATAGAAGAGGCTGGGATCCCAGCCCTCGTTCTGGTCGAGAATGCCGGTCGGGCCGTCGCCGAAGCGACGATAGAGCTGCTGCAGGACGAAGGCTACAGCCCCGGGCTCGTCGCTATCGTCTGCGGCCGCGGAAACAATGGCTCGGACGGCTTTGCGGCGGCCCGCCACCTTTGGCTGCGCGGCGTGCGCGTCACGTGCATTCTCCTCGGCGTGCGAGAGGGGCTACGACCCGAGGTGCGTGCGCAGCTCGACATGGCGCAAGTGCTCGGGGTCACCGTTCTCGAGGTCGCGGAGCTCGGGCCGACTCATGAGGGCGAAACCGCAGTCGCTCATTCATCCGTAACGCTCCCGCACGAGGTCGAGGTCGCCGTGGAGACGGCGACCGTGCTCGTCGACGCCCTCTTCGGCGTCGGTTTGGCTCGACCCACCAGCGGGCTTGCGGCTGAGTTGATCAGGCTCTTGAACCGTCAGGGGGCGCCGATCATCGCTGTTGACGTCCCGAGCGGCCTCGACGCCACGACTGGGCATGGCCTTGGTGACGTGGTGCAGGCGACGGTGACCGTAACTATGGCGGCGCCAAAACGTGGCCTTGTCGTGCACCCCGGCGCCGGGTACGCGGGTCGCCTCATCGTCGCAGACATCGGCATCCCCGACGCCATCATCGAACACCTCGGCCCTCGCGTGGCCCTCATCGACGACCTAGGCGGTGCCCTGCGCGCTCCGAGGCGTTCGGACTGCCACAAGGGCCTCATGGGCCATGTGCTGGTCATTGGGGGCGCACCCGGTACCGCTGGGGCGGTCCTGCTCGCTGGGACCGCTGCCCTCCGATTCGGGGCGGGCCTCGTCACGATCGCGACTCATGACCAATGCCAGTCCCGCTTGGAAGGCCTGCAGCCCGAGCTGATGGTGCAGGCCGCTTATGGCGACATCGCCATCCGAGACGACGTCATCTCTCGTCTTTTGGACGTGGCTGACGCCGTGGTGATCGGCCCTGGCATGCCGACGGGGCCTGTTGGGGTCCTTCTCGTGGCTCAGGTCCTCTCGCGTAGCGGTCTGCCTGTCGTCCTCGACGCCGGTGCGCTTTCGGTGCTGGCGACGCACCCCGCCATGTTGGCCACCCGCGCGCGACCAGTCGTGCTCACGCCCCATCCGGGCGAAGCCGCGCGCCTCCTCGGTCGCACTACGGCAGACATCGCCGCCGACCGTTTTGGGGCGCTCGACGCGCTCATCCACTCAACGATGGCTATCGTCGTGCTCAAGGGAGCAGCGACCCTGGTCGGAGAGCCCGAGGGGCGTATCGCGGTTTGCACGCGCGGCAACCCCGGCATGGCGACGGCCGGCACGGGCGACGTCCTCGCTGGCATGATCGCGTGCTCGCTTCACCACGAACCGGATCCCTTCGACGCGGTTCGCATCGCGACCTGGGCGCACGCGACCGCAGGCGACCTCGCCGCAGCGGACATCGGAGAGGAGTCGCTCATCGCGAGTGACCTCATCGCGCGCCTTGGTCGTGTACTCCGGGGCGAAGGCCCCTAACGGCATCAGGGCGCCGACGACGCCCCGCGATACTGTCGGAAGAAGCGACATCGCTCGGCCCACTCCAAGAGCTCGCCTGCGAGCCCGAGTGAGGAGGCATCAACGGCGAGCGCTGAGTAACGTGCTTCGGCCTCCTCGAGCCTATCGAGCCGGAAAGCGAGCTGCGCTCGCAGTCGCCTTGTCTCAAAGCGAAGCAGCTCTGGGGCCAGCCCGGCGTCGAGCGCTCGGCCGAGCACCTTGTCCGCCGCGTCGTTCAGGCGTGCGCCGTCTTGTCGGCGACCGAGGAGGTAGAGGAGCAGCGGCTCTTGGGGGTAGCGCAGCGCCATCGCGGCTAGCATCTCAGTGGCGGCGTCGCCAGACGGTGAGCCCTTGATCAGGTACTCGAGGAGCTGCGCCCTGAACGCGGGCTCGGGGTGTGCCGACAGGCCAATCAGGACGAGTAGCCGGCGCCGCGTGCCGTCGTCGATCGGGACGTCAGCCAGGGCCTTCCATGCGGCAAACGCATCGTCGTGACGGCCCTCGAGCCACAGCAACTCAGCGAGCCGAACTGAGGTCCGGGCGCGTAGAACTCCTGAAGCGCCGGCGTCATCGTCGCGGACGGTCTCTCCCACGTCGCGTGCTTCAGCGAAGCGCCCGCCGTCGATGAGGGCTTCCATGAGCGCCGCCCGCTTGTCAGCGTCCGCACCGTCGAACGAGACGATGCGACGGTGGAGGTCGACCGCGCCATTCAGGTCCCCCAGCGACTTGGCCTTCGCGGCGTCGACCTCCCAGCCAGCGATCTCCAGGGTGCAGATCCGATGGAAACGCCCCGGCTGATCGAACTGAAACCGCGCGAGCGCTTCGTCGTCGGCCGTCAGGGGGACCTTCTCGCGGTCGTCGACGAAGCGTTCCCACTCGGCGATGAGGGCCTCCTGGCCTTCGTCATAAGTTGATTCGAGGTCGCCGTCTGCGTAGAGCGCTCGGAAGCGGTCGAGCCCTCGTGTCTCCAAGAGAAAGCGGAGGAAGGACCCGGCTAGGGTGTACGCCTTGCCAGAGTGGGTGCCGAGGAACCCTTCTGCCTTGAGGATGGTGCTGATCGGCGGCGCGATCCCCTGCGCCCGCATGGCAGCCGACCACTGGTGTGGCGTCAGCCGGCTTCGGCTGCCTTCGAGGGCCACCGCGAATCCCTCGACGAAGGCCATCTTCGGAAAGAAGAACAATGAGGTCGGGACCTTGAGGAACCCTTTCGCCAGCTCTGCGCCGAAGACGTGCGCTAGTTCGTGCTTCAGGACCCCGGCCCCAACTTCCAGGTTGTTCAGGTGGATCTCCCACGACCACGGCTTGGCGATGTAGGTCGCGCCAGCCCCGATGAGCTCTTGCTTCTGGGTCTCGGACTCGTAGATGAAGCTGCGGATCTTGCGCGTGGGCGCGAGATCGAGCTCGTCTTTGAGCTGCGTCCAACGGAGCTCGTGGTCGGCGGCAAGCGCCTCGATTCGCCGAGCGACGGGGCCGTTCTGCGGATAGTGGAGGATGAAGTGTTCGGTCTCCATTCGCCCACCGAGGGCCGCGGCGATCTCGTCCCTGCGCAAGTCGAAGGCGCCGGAGGTCGTGAATGCGAGCACTGTGGCGATAGGGCCGACGCCCGAGAGCGCCCACCCCATGCCGCCAGGAAAGAGCCGCACACACGCTGCCCCGCCGCCCAGCGCGAGGCCCAGGAGCAACGTGTAGAGTCGAAAGCGCGCCCACACCGGCGTGATGGTGATGGTGTCGTCGTAGACAGAGCCGGTCCAGTAGCCGGCGAAGTGGTTGAAAGCGCTGATCGGTGGCTCCGCGTAAAAGTGCCACGCGTTGGCGCCGAGCATCCCCCAAAAGACCACAATCACAGCCGCGGTGGCCCACTTGCGGCTCACGAAGGTCCCCGCGAAGAGCCCCAGCCCCACGCCGAAGACCGCGCCGGTCAGAGGCCCGAGCGCGTAGTGGCGAAGCCCACCGGGGATGTCGCAGTTCGAGATCCAAGGGGCTCCGGCGCTGACGACGAGCAGTGGGATCGCAAGTAGCGCCAGCGCCGCGATCGTCGCGTGGACGACCGTCTCCGGGAGCGCATCACTGTCGGACGCGAGACTGTCGGACGCGAGACTGTCGGACGCGAGACTGTCGGACGCGAGACTGTCGGACGCGAGACTGTCGGACGCGAGACTG
>CANMLD010000128.1 GCA_947498315.1 Pseudomonadota bacterium
CTGGCTAGAGCATCAGCCTTCCAAGCTGAGGGTCGCGGGTTCGAATCCCGTCTCCCGCTCCGGACTGCTGGAACCACCAGCACGTCACTCGGCCCAGGAAAAGCTCACAGAGCCCATGACTGGGTCACAGTGACCTTCCCGGGCGTAAAGGCACTCAACCGGAGAGCGCTCGAAAGAGCGACCTGCCAGTGGCTGCCAGCCCGCCCATGTAGCTCAGTTGGTAGAGCACTTCCTTGGTAAGGAAGAGGTCACCGGTTCAAATCCGGTCATGGGCTCCACGGTTCAAAAAAGACGCGCATCGCGGTTCGCCGCAGCGCGGCCAAAATCACTGCCGCCTTCATCACTGGCCGACCGGCCACCGATGAAGGGGGTGAGACCAAGCCCCGACGGCTGCGAACGCACCGACGGTAACGAGGGCCCAGGCTAGAGCCAGGACCCACGGCGGGGCACACGAGGCGGGGCACGAGCCCGAGAACGCGCCACGGCGAGGGCGCAACGACGAGGAGATTCGAGATGGCCAAGGAAAAGTTCAAGCGAGACAAGCCCCACGTGAACATCGGCACCATCGGTCACATCGACCATGGTAAGACGACGCTCACGGCGGCCATCACTGTGATCCAGTCCTCGCGCGTCGGCGGCGAGAAGAAGTCGTTCGATCAGATCGACAACGCTCCCGAAGAGAAGGCCCGCGGCATCACGATCAATACGTCGCACGTCGAGTACCAGTCGGCCGCGCGCCACTACGCGCACGTCGATTGCCCCGGCCACGCCGACTACATCAAGAACATGATCACGGGCGCTGCCCAGATGGACGGGGCAATCCTCGTCGTCTCGGCCGCTGACGGCCCGATGCCCCAGACCCGCGAGCACATCCTCCTCGCTCGTCAGGTCGGCGTCCCGCGCGTCGTCGTGTTCCTGAACAAGATCGACCTCCTCGATGACCCCGAGCTCCAAGAACTCGTAGAGATGGAGGTGCGCGAGCTTCTCTCGAAGTACGAGTTCCCGGGCGACACGACCCCGATCATCAAGGGCTCGGCGCTCAAGGCCCTCACGGCTGCGGACGCGAAGCACCCGGATGCGAAGTGCATCTGCGACCTCATCGACGCCGTCGACGAGTACGTTCCGGTCCCGGAGCGTCAGATCGACAAGGCGTTCCTGATGCCGGTCGAAGACGTGTTCTCGATTCAGGGCCGCGGTACGGTCGTCACCGGTCGCGTCGAGCGCGGGATCATCAAGATCAACGAGGAAGTCGAGATCATCGGCCTCCGCGACACCCAGAAGTCCACGGTCACCGGCGTCGAGATGTTCCGCAAGCTCCTCGATGAGGGTCGCGCTGGCGACAACATCGGCGCGCTCCTCCGCGGCACGAAGAAGGACGACGTCGAGCGCGGGCAGGTTCTCTGCAAGCCAAACTCGATCAAGCCCCACACCACGTTCCAAGCCAAGGTGTACATCCTCTCGAAAGACGAGGGTGGACGCACGACGCCGTTCTTCAAGGGCTATCGTCCCCAGTTCTACTTCCGGACGACCGACGTGACCGGTGCAGTGACCCTGCCCGAGGGCGTCGAGATGGTCATGCCGGGCGACAATATCGAGATGGACATTGAGCTGATCAAGCCCATCGCGATGGACGAAGGTCTGCGCTTCGCCATTCGTGAAGGCGGTCGCACCGTCGGCTCGGGCGTCGTCGCGAAGATCGTAAAGTAAGTTCGATTGCCTGGTGCTCGACTCATCATCGAGGTTTCGAGCACCAGGTCGCTCCCCATCCGCATCGGCGGAGTGGAGTTGGGGAAGCTTCGGCTTCCGTACAGGGCGCTGGCTCAATTGGTAGAGCACTGGACTCCAAATCCGGGGGTTGGGGGTTCGAGTCCCTCGCGCCCTGCTGATCGTTACCGGGGAGGTCGTCCTCACTCGGGGTAGGAACAGCGGTGAACGTCAAGCGTTACGTCAACATTGGATTCGTGTTCGGGGGACTCATCGCATGGATGATTCTCGCCCCGTTCTTTGCATGGGCGCTCGAGCTGATCTCTCCCAAGGTCAACTTCGCCATCCTCGGCGCTGACTTCCGTCTTTCCAACATCCTCGGCCTTGCGGCCGCGGTTGCGGGGACGGCGTTGCTCTTCGCGAAAGAATCTGTCCACACAGGCGCTATCGAGATCGCTAACGAGCTCTCGAAAGTGACCTGGCCCAAGTGGACCGAGACGCGCAACGCCACCACTATCGTCATCATCACGACAATTATTGTCGCCCTGATCCTTGGCCTCTTTGACCTCGTTTGGGCGAAGGTCACGGGCTGGATCTACGGATAGGCTGACTCATGGCTGACGAAAGCACCGAGGCGGCCATCTCTTCCGCCCCGAACCCAAATCTGAAGTGGTACGTTGTAAACACGTACTCGGGCTTCGAGCAGCGCGCGAAGGACTGCCTCATTGACCGCATCCATAGCGAGCAGCTCGGTGGCTACTTCGGCGACATACTGATCCCAACTGAGAAGGTTGTGGATGTCAAAGCCGGCAACAAGCGGACGCTGGACCGAAAGTTCTGGCCCGGTTACATCCTAGTCCATATGGAGCTGACGGATGAAACTTGGCACGTGGTCAAGAACACGCAGAAAGTAACGGGCTTCGTCGGTGGCGATCAGCGGCGTCCTCGACCCATTCGCGAGTCGGAGGTCCGACGGACCATGGCTCAGATGGAAGAAGGTACGGTCAAGCCGAAGCCGCGACAAGACTTTAGCGAAGGTGAACAAGTCCGTGTCACGGATGGTCCCTTCATGAACTTTACGGGAACGGTCGAAGAAGTCCGGCCGGACAAGCAGAAGGTGCGCGTGCTCGTGAGCATCTTTGGCCGCGCCACGCCCGTCGAGTTGGACTTCGTACAGGTGGAGAGTCTCTAAGTCATGGCGAAGAAGATTACAGGGTTGGTCAAGCTTCAGTGCAACGCGGGCAAGGCGAATCCGTCGCCTCCGGTGGGCCCAGCGCTCGGCCAGCACGGCGTGAACATCATGCAGTTCTGCAAGGAGTTCAACGCACGCACTAAGGATCAGGAAGGCCTCGTCATCCCGGTCCTCATTACGGTCTATTCCGACCGCTCCTTCACCTTCATCACGAAGACGCCGCCTGCGTCGATCCTCGTGAAGAAGACCCTGAAGCTCGAGCGAGGCTCTTCGGTCCCAAACCGAGACAAGGTCGGCAAGATCACTCAAGCCCAGGTCCTAGAGATCGCGAAGGTGAAACTTCCCGACCTCTACGCAACGACCGAAGCTGCCGCTGCACGCACCATCGCCGGCACCTGCCGTTCGATGGGCGTCGACGTCATCTGAATCTCTGGCGGCGCGCGTCCCTCGGGACAGCGCCGAATACATAACCAACGCTGCTCAGCCGCATAGGCAGCAGCTGGACCACTATTGTGGGAGGCGCGCTCCGGCGCGCCGCATGCACCACAGGAGCCTATCATGCCTAAGCTCGGCAAACGCAGTCGCGACGCCCTCAGCAAGATTGACCGTGTCAGCCGCTACGAGTTGAACTCGGCCATCGAGCTCGCCAAATCCGTCAAGTTCGCTAAGTTCGACGAGTCCGTAGACGTCGCCGTCGCCCTGAACGTGGACCCGAAGCACGCTGACCAGATGGTCCGCGGTGCGGTCGCGCTCCCGCACGGTCTCGGCCGTACTGTTCGGGTTGTCGTGTTCGCCAAGGGCGACGACGCGACCGCAGCTGAAGCAGCCGGTGCAGATTTCGTCGGTGCTGAGGACCTAGTCGAGAAGATCAAGGGCGGCTGGCTCGAGTTCGAGAAGTGCATCGCCACTCCGGCCATGATGCGCTTCGTCGGTCTCGTGGGTAAGATCCTCGGGCCCCGCGGCCTCATGCCGAACCCGAAGGTCGGCACGGTGACCACCGACGTCGCCACGGCGGTGCGTGAGGCGAAAGCCGGCCGCATCGAGTTCCGCGTCGAGAAGGCGGGTATCGTCCACACGAGCATCGGCAAGTCGTCTTTCGAGACCGAGAAGCTCGCCGAGAACGCAATGGCGCTCTTCGACCAACTCCAGAAGATCCGTCCGTCCACCGTGAAAGGCACGTACTTCAAGAAGATAACGGTCTCCACCACCATGGGGCCCGGGATCAAGGTAGACGAAGCCGCCATCGTGAACACGCTGACGAAGGGCCCCGCCGCCGCGTAAGCCCGTGATCCGCGTGGTTGCCCACGCGGTTACGGCCGCAAAGACTTCCAATTTCCCAAGAACTGTCTGAGAAGCAGGCCTCACGCATCGAGCGTGACGAAGACGCCTGCGGAGACGGGACCGGGAGGAGCCGTTCGGCTCCCGCGAGCAAGGCCTAGCCTCGCACGCACACCCTGCCTCGACTCTGACAGTCCATCGGGACCGAGGCAAAGGAGAGAGCACTATGGACAAGTCAAAGAAAGAACAGCTAGTCGCCGAGCTGAAAGAGCAAGTCGTTGGCAAGCTCGGGGTCTTCCTAACGGAGTACCAGGGCATGACCGTCGAGCAGATGTACGCTCTTCGACGCGAGTTCGACAAAGTCGGCACGGGTTACCGCGTCGTCAAGAACACCCTCGCACGGAAAGCCTTCGAGGGCACCGACTACGAGTTCCTGGCTAAGGACCTCACCGGGACGATCGCCATAGCCTACTCGGCGGATCCGATCGCGCCCGCCAAGGTCATCGCCAAGGCGCTCAAGTCGTACGACAAGCTGAAGCTGAAGGGCGGCTATCTCGGTGGTTCTCCGGTCAATCCGAAGGACATCGATGCCATCTCGCAGCTTCCCGGAAAGGACGAGCTCCGCGCTTCGTTGCTCTCGGTGCTCAACGCCCCGGGCACGAAGTTCGTGAACGTTCTGGCCGCGGTTCCGCGCCACATCCTGAACGTGCTCAATGCCCGCGAGAAGCAACTCGCAGGCTGACCTCCGTTGATTCGCGGTCTGTGTGGCGAAAGCCAGACGGACCAGGTGTGTGTGGCCGAGGGAAATCCGAGGCCGTTACCAAGCTTCGCCAGGTGGGTCTAGTCCCACCGCTGAACGTAGAAAGGAAAGCATCATGTCGCTCAACCAAGACCAAGTTATCGATTACCTCAGCGGCCTCTCCGTCCTCGAAGTCGCCAAGCTCGTAAAGACCCTCGAAGAGAAGTGGGGCGTTTCGGCTGCCGCTGCCGTGGCTGTCGCTGCGGCCCCGGCCGGCGGTGGCGCTGCGGCCGCTCCTGTCGAGGAGCAGACCGAGTTCGACCTTCACCTCACCGAAGTGGGCGTTAACAAGATCAACGTTATCAAGGTTGTCCGTGAGCTCACGGGCCTCGGCCTCAAGGAAGCCAAGGACATCGTCGACACGGCCCCGAAGGCCGTCAAGACCGCCATGTCCAAGGCCGACGCCGACACCTGGAAGAAGAAGTTCGAGGATGTTGGCGCCAAGATGGACGTTAAGTAGGGACGCCGTTGGTCGCCGAAGAGTCTGCTGATTCTCGAATCGAGCAGGCCGAAGCGATGTCGCTAGGGAGCGATGGTCCCGTCGATGAGCACGCAATACGTTGCAAAATGACGTGAAGATGTGCCAAAGACCCCCCTCCTCCTTAGGGCAGCGTTACGGACTGAGCCCTTCGAGTGGCTACAGACTTCGTGGGATCGGGCAATTGGCCCGCGCCTGAAAGCGGCTTAGAAGTAACGAGAACCGGCCGACGGGGAGTTAGATCCACGTCGAGCCGGCTACTCGTGTTTAGAGCGCCTCCCAGTGCCCTTCGGCTCGTGGGAGAACCGTGCCAGCCACCGTGAAGACTGGAATCGCTGCGTCGAAGCAATCGGTGCAGGGTCCTTCAGTTGGTGCTGGCATAGGCGCACCGTTCAGCGTACAACTCCGCGCCCGCGAGAACCGACGCCCATCAGGCCTCGCTCACATCGCGCTGGCTCGAACAAGAAGGTGACACGCATGGCCCGAACGCTCAAGGACCTCCGTTTTCGCAAGAGCTACGCTCGGATCAAGCGCACCATCGAGATCCCAGATCTCATAGACATCCAGAAGTTCAGCTACGACCAGTTCTTGCAATCGGATGTGCCGACCGACAAGCGAGTGACCGTCGGACTCGAGGCGATCTTCAAGAGCGTCTTCCCCATCAAGGACTTCAACAAGACCTCGTCGCTGGAGTACGTGTCGTACAACCTCGAGGCCCCGAAATACGACGAGCTCGAGTGTCGCGAACGCGGCATGACCTTCGCCGCCCCCGTCAAGGTGATGATTCGCCTCGTCATCTGGGACGTGAACCCGGACACCGGTGCCACGTCTATCCGCGATGTGAAGGAACAAGAAGTCTACTTCGGCGAGATTCCGCTGATGACGGACCAAGCGACCTTCATCATCAATGGCACTGAGCGGGTCATCGTCAGTCAGCTTCACCGCTCTCCCGGCGCCTTCTTCGAGCACGACAAGGGCAAGACCCACTCGTCGGGCAAGCTGCTCTACTCGGCTCGCATCATCCCGTATCGTGGTTCTTGGCTCGACTTCGAGTTCGACCACAAGGATCTGCTCTACGTACGTATTGACCGCCGTCGCAAGATGTTTGCGACTGTGCTGCTGCGTGCGCTGGGCTACTCGACCGAAGAACTGCTCAACTACTTCTATCGCACGGAAGAGATCGTTTACCGCAACGGCGAGTTCCTTAAAAGGATTGACTTCGATCAACTCAAGGATCAACGCGCTGCGAAGGACATCGTCGACCCCAGTTCGGGCGAAGTCATCGTCAAGAAGAGCCGCAAGTTCAACAAGAAGTCCATAGAGAAGCTCGAGGCGGCAGGCGTTGACGCGCTCCCGCTGGAGCGTGAGGAGCTGAACGGCAAGGTCATCGCACGCGACGTCGTCGACCCGGACACGGGCGAGATCGTGCTCACGTGCAATCAGGAGCTCAACGACGAAGCGCTCGAAGAGCTCATGTCGCGCGGCATCCATTCGTTCCAGACCTTGTTCTTCGACAACCTGAACGTCGGCAGCTATCTGCGAGACACGCTCGTTCAAGACAAGGTCACCACCCAAGAAGACGCGGTCGTCGAGATCTACCGCCGCCTCCGCCCGGGTGATCCGAGCACGCCCAAGCAGGCGATGACCTACTTCAACAACCTCTTCTTCAACGCCTCGCGCTACGACCTTTCGGCGGTCGGTCGGTTGAAGCTGAACCACAAGTTCGGTCTCGACGAGCCGCTCGCTCATACGGTTCTCACGAAGCAGGACATCCTTGAGGTGCTTCGCTACCTCATCGATCTTCGCAACGGCAAGAAAGAAGCCCGCATCGACGACATCGATCACCTCGGCAATCGCCGTGTTCGTGCCGTGGGCGAGTTGATGGAGAACCAGTACCGCATCGGTCTCGTCCGGATGGAGCGTGCGATCAAGGAGCGCATGAGCATGAGCCAGGAGCTCGACACGCTCATGCCGCACGACCTCATCAACGCCAAGCCAGTGAGCGCGGTGGTCAAGGAGTACTTCGGCTCCAGCCAGCTTTCGCAGTTCATGGACCAGACGAACCCGCTTTCGGAAGTCACGCACAAGCGTCGTCTTTCGGCTCTTGGGCCAGGCGGTCTGACTCGTGATCGCGCCGGATTCGAAGTCCGCGACGTGCACACAACGCACTATGGCCGCATCTGCCCGATCGAGACGCCGGAAGGTCCGAATATCGGCCTCATCGCGTCGCTCGCTACTTACGCCCGCGTCAACGAGTATGGATTCATCGAGACCCCCTACCGAAAGGTGGTGGACTCCGTCGTGACGGACGATGTCAGCTACTACTCCGCGCTCGAGGAGGAGAAGCACACAATCGGCCAAGCCAATATCGCCACCCGAGTCGACGCCGAGGGTAAGCTGACCGACGAGTCGCTTCCCGCTCGTTACGAAGGCGACGTGATGAAGTCGTCCCCTGCGACCCTGGACCTCTGCGACGTGTCGCCGAACCAGCTCGTCTCGGTTGCGACCTCGCTCATCCCCTTCCTCGAGAACGATGACGCGAACCGCGCCCTGATGGGTTCGAACATGCAACGTCAGGCGGTTCCCCTGCTGCGGTCACGCGCGCCGATCGTCGGCACGGGGCTCGAGCGAGTAGTCGCGTCGGACTCCGGCGTCACGCTCGTCGCTCGCCACGACGGACTCGTGGAGGCCGTGGACGCGAGCCGTATCGTCGTCAAGCGGACTGATGCCGACGCGCCAATCAGCGCCAAGCCGGACATCTACCGCCTCGTCAAATACCAACGGTCGAACCAGTCGACCTGCATGAATCAGAAGCCGATCGTTCGGGTGGGAGACCACGTGAAGGCCGGTGACGTCATCGCCGACGGCGCGTCGACCGACATGGGCGAGCTCGCGCTCGGCCAGAATGTCGTCGTCGCGTTCATGCCGTGGGGCGGGTACAACTTCGAGGACTCCATCCTCATGACCGAGCGAATCACGATCGAGGACGTCTACACGTCCGTGCACATCGAAGAGTTCGAGTGCATCGCTCGTGACACGAAGCTCGGCAAGGAAGAGATCACACGGGACATCCCGAACGTCGGCGAGGAGGCCATGAAGGACCTCGACGCCTCCGGCATCGTTCGGATCGGCGCCGAAGTTGGGCCTGGCGACATCCTCGTTGGGAAGGTGACGCCCAAGGGCGAGACGCAGCTCAGCCCTGAGGAGAAGCTGCTCCGCGCCATCTTCGGCGAGAAGGCCGGCGACGTTCGCGATACCTCGCTGCGTGTGCAGCCGGGTGTGCGCGGGACGGTCATCAGCGCCCAGGTCTTCCAGCGCAAGGGCGTGGAGAAGGATGATCGCACAATGGCGATCGAGGAGTCGGAGAAGATCCGCCTCCAGAAGGACGCTGACGACGAGGTCAAGATCGTCCAGCAGTCTGCCTTCTCGAAGATCGTCGAGCTGACGGCTGGCAAAGTCACCGCGTCCAAGCTCGTCGACGAGAAGAACCGAACCCTCATCGACCGTGGCGTCACCCTCTCTGGCGAGCTCCTCTTCGGTGTTCCTCGGCGTCACCTGCGCGATCTCCACCTCGTCGACGGCGACACCGTCGAGGGTCAGATTGTTCAGATCATGAATGACCTCGAAGACCAGATTAAAGACATCCGCGAGCACCTCGACGATAAGCTCAAGAAGCTCGAGAAGGGCGACGAGCTCCCGCCGGGCGTCATCAAGATGGTCAAAGTCTACGTCGCCATCAAGCGCAAGCTTCAAGTGGGCGACAAGATGGCCGGTCGGCACGGTAACAAGGGTGTCATCAGCCGCATTCTTCCGGCAGAAGACATGCCCTACCTTCCGGACGGTCGCCCTGTCGACGTCGTACTCAACCCGCTCGGCGTGCCGTCGCGAATGAACGTGGGGCAGATCCTCGAGACTCACCTCGGTCTCGCGGCCCGCACGCTCGGACAAGAGCTGAATCGTCTATACGACGAGAACTTCTCGCCTGATGCGCTCCGTCGTAAGGCGAAAGAAGGGCTGAACGGGCAGGACATCTCGGACTTCATCGACACGCTCAGCGACGAGGAACTGGTTCTGTTCATCCGTGGCGTTCGGGAGGGTGTCCACGTGGCGACGCCGGTATTCGACGGTGCACGTGAGGCAGACATCGACGCGTTCCTGACGCGGCTCGGACTCCCGACGACGGGCCAGACCGTGCTCTTCGACGGCCGCACGGGCGAGGCTTTCGCGCACGACGTCACCGTCGGTGTGATGTACATGCTGAAGCTGCACCACCTCGTCGACGACAAAATCCACGCCCGGAGCATTGGGCCATACTCGCTCGTCACCCAGCAGCCGCTCGGTGGTAAGGCGCAGTTCGGTGGTCAGCGACTGGGCGAAATGGAGGTCTGGGCAATGGAGGCGTACGGGGCCGCTTATGCGCTGCAGGAGTTCCTGACGGTCAAGAGCGACGACGTCATCGGTCGTACCCGCATGTATGAGGCCATCGTCAAGGGCGAGAACAACCTCGAAGCGGGTCTTCCCGAGTCCTTCAACGTCCTTGTCAAGGAGCTCAAGAGCCTTGCGCTCGACGTCGAGCTCGTCGAAGCCGCGGACTCAGCTCAGTCCGCTGGCTGACGGTCGCCCGACCAGGCAGGGAACCCGCGTTCCTGGTCTCTTCCACGCTAGTTCCAAGCCCCTCTCCTCTCGGCCACTGGCCGGGGGGCGAGGGATCACCATCTCAGACGGCCGGCCCGGCTGGCTTTAGTCCAGAAGGAGTCCACATGAAGGACATCTTCAACTTCTTCGAGAAGCCGAAGGATCCCATCTCGTTCAGCGCGGTGCGCGTCAGCTTGGCTGCGCCCAAGAAGATCCTCGAGTGGTCCTACGGCGAGGTGAAGAAGCCAGAGACGATCAACTACCGCACCTTCAAGCCCGAGCGAGACGGCCTCTTCTGCGGCAAGATCTTCGGGCCAGTGAAGGACTACGAGTGCATCTGCGGCAAGTACAAGCGCATGAAGCACCGCGGGATTGTCTGCGAGAAGTGCGGCGTCGAGGTGATTCAGTCGAAGGTGCGTCGTGAGCGCCTTGGCCACATCAACCTCGCGACCCCCTGCGCCCACATCTGGTTCCTGAAGTCGCTGCCGACGCGTATCGGTAACCTCCTCGACATCACGCTGAAAGATCTCGAGCAGGTCCTCTATTGCGTCTCGTACATCGTCCTCGATCCGGGGCCCACCGGTCTCGATCGCGGCGAGATCGTGAGCGAAGAGCGCTACGAAGAGCTGCTCGACGAGCACGGTGACGGCCTCTTCGAGGTCGGCATGGGCGCCGATGCCATCCGCAAGCTCCTCGAGGACATCGATCCAGAAGCGCTGTCGGCCGAGATGCGTCAGCTCATGAAGCAGACGTCTAGCGAGGCGAAGCGCAAGAAGTACGGTAAGCGCCTGAAGGTCGCTGACGCCCTCAAAGGCTCTGGCAATCGCCCGGAGTGGATGATCCTGACGACCATCCCCGTGCTCCCGCCGGACCTTCGTCCGCTCGTGCCGCTCGAGGGCGGTCGCTTCGCCACGAGCGACCTGAACGACCTTTACCGCCGCGTGCTCAACCGGAACAACCGACTAAAGCGCCTGCAAGAGCTGAACGCGCCGGAGATCATCATCCGGAACGAGAAGCGCATGCTGCAGGAGGCGGTGGACGCCCTCTTCGACAATGGCCGCCGCGGCAAGATCATCACCGGGCCGAACAAGCGCCCGTTGAAGTCGCTGTCCGACGCGATCAAGGGCAAGCAGGGCCGCTTCCGTCAGAACCTGCTCGGCAAGCGCGTCGACTACTCGGGCCGTTCCGTCATCGTCGTCGGGCCGGAGCTCAAGCTCCACCAGTGTGGCCTGCCGAAGAAGATGGCGCTCGAGCTCTTCAAGCCGTTCATCTACCACAAGCTCGAAGCCCAGGGCTTCACGACCACCATCAAGAGCGCCCGCAAGATGGTGGAGAAGGAGCGTCCCGAGGTCTGGGACATCCTCGACGAAGTGATCAAAGAGCACCCGATCATGCTGAACCGTGCACCGACCCTGCACCGGCTCGGTATGCAGGCGTTCGAGCCGGTCCTCATCGAGGGCAAGGCCATCCGTCTCCACCCGCTCGTCTGCACGGCGTTCAACGCCGACTTCGACGGCGATCAGATGGCCGTCCATGTCCCGCTCTCGATCGAGGCGCAGGTCGAAGCGCGCGTGCTCATGATGAGCACGAACAACATCCTGTCCCCGGCGCACGGCAAGCCCATCATCCTGCCCTCGCAGGACATCGTGCTTGGTCTCTACCACCTGACGCGCGAGCGCCCCTTCTCGAAGGGCGAGGACATGAAGTTCGCCTCGTGGCAGGAATGCCGCATGGCCTACGACTCCGGCGCCGTTGACCTTCAGGCGCGCGTCACGGTGCGCTTCGACGGGCTCCGCGAGGTGACCACGGTCGGCCGCGCGTTGCTCCGCGAGATCGTGCCGCCCGAGGTGCCGTCGTCGTTCTACAACAAGGTCCTCGGAAAGAAGCAGATCGCGGATCTCATCGACATCACGTACCGAAAGTGCGGTTCGAAGGACACGGTCCTCCTCGCCGATGCGCTCCGTGCGTGGGGTTACGAGTACTCGACCAAAGCGGGCATCTCCTTCTCGATCAAGGATCTCACCATCCCGATCTCAAAGAAGGCGCTGCTAACCAAGGCTGAGGACGAAGTCGAGTCGATCGAAGCGCAGTACAATGAGGGGCTCATCACCCAGGGCGAGCGCTACAACAAGGTCATCGACATCTGGGCGCTCGTCACCGACGAGATCGCCAAGGAGATGATGGCCGCGATCTCGGAGACCGAGTTCACGGGTCCAGACGGCTCGGTCCGCAAGGACAAGTCATTCAACCCGATCTTCGTCATGGCGGACTCGGGTGCGCGTGGGTCTCCGGCCCAGATCCGTCAGCTTGCGGGCATGCGCGGCCTCATGGCCAAGCCGTCGGGCGACATCATCGAGAGCCCCATCAAGGCGAACTTCCGCGAAGGCCTCTCGGTCCTCGACTACTTCACGTCGACGCACGGCGCCCGTAAGGGTCTGGCCGACACGGCGCTGAAGACGGCCAACTCGGGCTACCTCACCCGACGCCTCGTCGACGTGGCGCAGGACTCGGTCATCGCGGAGTACGACTGCGGGACCATCGACGGCGTGTTGATGGTCGCGCTCACCGAGCGCGGTGAGGTCATCCAGCCGCTCTCGGACCGCATCCTCGGCCGCGTGGCGCTCGACGACGTGTCGGATCCGTACACCGGCGAGCTTCTGGTGGCCGCGGGTAAGGAGATCGACGAAGACACCATCGACAAGATCGACAAGGCCGGCGTGGATCAGGTCATGATCCGTTCGACGCTGTCTTGTCGCACGCGCGGTGGCGTCTGCATCCTCTGCTACGGCCGCGACCTGGCGCGTGGCCACCTCGTCAACATCGGCGAGACGGTCGGGATCATCGCAGCGCAGTCCATCGGCGAGCCGGGCACGCAGCTCACGATGCGCACCTTCCACATCGGTGGTGCGGCCGGTAAGCAGGCGGAAGCGTCGACCCTCGAGTCGAAGCGCGAGGGTACGGTTCGCTACAAGGGTCTGAAGACCGTGACCAAGGCCGACGGCACCTTCGTGGTCATGGCCCGAAACGGTCAGTTGGCCATCGAGGATGATCTCGGGCGCGAACGAGAGCGTCACGACATCGTCTACGGCGCGAACCTCAAGATCTCGGACGGCACCGTCGTCAAGGCGGGGCAGCTCCTGGCGGACTGGGACCCCTGGGCGGTGCCGGTCGTCACGGAGGTGGGCGGTATCTGCAAGCTGGGCGACATCATCGAGGGCACGACCATGCGCGAGCAGGTCGACGAGGCCACCGGTGCGTCGCGTAAGGTCATCATCGAATCGAGGGACGGCGAGCTTCGCCCGCGCATCTCGCTGAAGGACCCGAACGACCCGAAGACGACCCTGACGGTCGCGGGCGGCAGCAAGGCGCAGTACGAGCTCCCGATCGGTGCCAACATCTCGGTGTCGGACGGCCAGCACGTCGGCGCGGGCGAGATCATCGCCAAGTTGCCCCGCGAGCAGGCGAAGGTGAAGGACATCACGGGCGGTCTGCCGCGTGTTGCTGAGCTCTTCGAGGCACGTAAGCCGAAGGAGCACTCGATCATCTCCGAGGTTGACGGCACAGTCAGCTTTGCGAAGGGCCCGAAGGGCAAGCGCAAGGTCGTCGTGACGCCGGAAGTGGGCGATCCGAAGGAGTATTTGGTCGCGAAGGGCCGTCCGCTGGCGGTCAACGAGCGCGACTTCGTGCGAGCGGGTGAAGCGCTGCTCGAAGGGCCGTCGAACCCGCATGACATCCTGCGGGTGAAGGGCGAGCCCGAGCTGGCGAAGTATCTCCTGAACGAGGTTCAGGGCGTCTATCGCCTCCAGGGCGTGAAGATCAACGACAAGCACATCGAAGTCATCGTCCGCCAGATGCTGCGGTGGGTGAAGATCCTCGACGTCGGCGACACCGAGTTCATGATCGATCAGCAGATCGAAAAGTGGATCTTCGACGAGCAGAACGAGCGCGTACAAAGCCAGGGCCAGCGCCCGGCGACGTGCGAGCCGCTGCTGCTCGGCATCACGAAGGCGTCGCTCGCGACGGACTCGTTCCTTTCGGCGTCGTCCTTCCAGGAGACCACGAAGGTCCTGACCGAGGCGTCGCTCTCGGGCAAGGTCGACTACCTGAAGGGCCTGAAGGAGAACATCCTGATGGGACGCCTCATCCCCGCCGGTACGGGCCTCAGCCTCTTCCGACCACTGAAGATCGTTCACAAGGCCG
>CANMLD010000129.1 GCA_947498315.1 Pseudomonadota bacterium
CATTGCTGAGCGTCCCATCTCGGTTGAGTCCCTGTTGCTCACCCAGGTTGTGAAGACGGCCAGCGTCCGATCCCCGACGTTGGTGGACTTCCGCCGCACTCGCCGATCGAAGGTGGCCCCGTGATAGGGACATCACCGAAAATTGCGCGGTGTACGCTCAATCTCCATTTTGACCGACCCTCTGGGAGGGTCAGATAAAACTCCGATTGGCGTCCGCCGGCAATTTTCGAGCATCGAGTTGCTCTCGCTCCTAGAAGGGCTACGAGCCCGTCTTCGTCGCTCGAGTACGCGCCTATCGGCGCCCAGTCGAAGCAAGAGGGCGGCTGCGTCGAAAATTGCGCGTCGTACGCTCACTCTCCATTTTTGTCGACCCTCTGAAGCAGCCCTCGCCGTAGTCTTGTTTACGGCAGGTGTTGCTCGTTCACTCCCAGCCCGGCGGGGGCGCCGCGTAAGAGCCGCCTTCAGCGAAGGGCTGCGCGGTACGGCGGCGCCACGCGTCGTTTGAGCCACATGACAGGTCGACGCCTTGCGCCTCGAGGCCACGAGCGTCGTCATAGCGGAGAGATAGGGTGGAGGTCGGACGCGAGGAGCGGCGCTCGAAGGCGACTTGCCTGACGGGTGCATGTCGCCGCTCACCAAACTCGGTCCCGAGGCCAGGGCGTGACGTTGGCGCCTTTTCGGCTGAATGAGGAGCTGCGTCGCTCTTCCCTTCGGCGGGTCCTGCCGGCGCCGGAGCCGCACCGCCTTCGCCCCTGTGACCGAAGTCAGAGTCGCCGTAGTCGCGGTTATCGCGTCGGAGGTCGGACTCCGGTTCGATGGGCCAAGGGCGCGGCGAGGGTGGCGGGACTTGCTCACGGAAGACCGCGACGCCGATCACGCCAACGTTGCGGGCGGAGCCGGTCTTGGCGGCGTAGCTGTCTCGAACGGACGCGAAGCGGAAGGTGGCGACGTCGGCGTTCGAGACTCGGAAGCCGTCGATGACGACCTCACCCCAAGGCTGAATGAGGTAGCCGCGCTTTTGGAAGGATGCGGGTTTGCCGTCGATGGCATCGAGGCCATCGACGGAGACGACGGCCTCGACACGCTCGGCGCTGCGATTTCGGACGCGGATGCTGTAGCGCTCGCCGTAGCGACCGAGCACCCAAACCTGGCCACGCTTGCCGAAGGTGTCGAGGGAGCTGCCGCCTTCGCCGACGACGTCGACGGAGACGGGCCCATCTGCAGCGACGGGGTTACAGGGGGCGATCGCGTGGGCGGTGTTGGTGCACGCAACCAAGGCAGTGATTGAGCTGAGGGCTAAGGCAGAGCAGAGGCGAATCAAGGGTTCCTCCGAAGGCGCGTTCGGGGTCAGGCGCTCTCGCCGCCCCCACAAGGCGGGGGGCGCGGCGACAGACACGCCATGTTGAACGCATGACGCGGCGCTTCGGTTTGTGGCGTTCGTCACTTTTTGACTGACTCGGGTTGGATCCGGGCTCGGGCGGTCGACTAGTTGGGACGAGCGAGCTCTTGCAGACGGCGCTTGACTGAGTCTTGTTCCGCGAGCGCGGTGTCAGCAGTCGGATGGGGTGGTGGTGAGTCTCGTAACCATTGACGATAATGGACTGCCGCTTCGGCGCCGAGCCCGAGCTCGTCGAGCACTCGCGCCAACTGCAGTCGGGCGCTGTGGTTGCCTGCGCGGAGGCGGATGGCGTGCGTGAGGGCTTCGCGAGCGTCTGTGAAGCGACCCATGGCAGCGTACGCTTGCCCAAGAGCGTGGTGAGCGCGGTCGTAGTTGGGATCGAGGTGGAGAACGCGACGAAAGCGTTTGACGGCGCCTTCGAACTCACCCTCCTTCAGGTGATGGCTGCCGAGGTTGTAGTGGGCTTTGACGTACGTGGGGCTGTAGCGAAGGGTCTCGTGGTACTCCGAGACGGCCTCGAGGGATCGGCCGAGGAGGCTCAGGACGTGCGCTCTCATGAAGCGGGCCTTGAAGAAGCGTGGGTCGGATCGGACGGCCGCCGCGAAGGCCGCTTCGGCCGCGTGCAGTTGATCGCGCGCTTTGAGAGCGTGACCGAGATTGAACCAGGATTGGGAGTGGGTCGGTTCGACGGCGACTGCTAGGTGGTAGAGATCGAGCGCCTCGGCGACGGCACCTTGCTCGTACAGAACGTTGGCGAGCGCGAAGGGGAGGTCCGCGCCGGTGAGACCGAGTTGGCGGGCTCTCTCGTAACAGGTAGCCGCACGTACTGGCTGACGACGACGGGCGTGGATGTGCCCGAGTGACAGCCAAGCACCCCCGAGGCTCGTGTCACGCTCGAGAGCTCCCTCGAGGTAGGCTGCGGCGAGCGCGTCGTCACCAAGCTCGGCGTGGGCCCTGCCCAGCACGGCACGGAGCCGGGCGCTCTCGGGCGCCAGAGCGAGCGCGATCCGCGCCAAAAGTCGTTGCAACTGGGCGAACAACCAAGTCACAGGCGGTCCAAGGAGGGTTGAAGGCGCGTCACGACGACGGACGTTAGCACGGCCGCTGGGCTGATTCACTTGCTGCCATAGAGGGGCGTTCGGCATGATGCGTCGGTGCCCGCCTTCCCCCGTTCCCTGTCACTCGTGGTGTCGCTTCTCGTCGTGGTCGCCTGCTCCGACGACGCGACCATCGGCGCGTCCTGCGCCACGTCGGCCGACTGCGCCGGTGCGGTCTGCGTCCGAGCCCCGGGAGAGGCGAGCAGCGGCACCTGTCGCTCTGCGGGCGAAGACAGCGACGGGGATGGACTCAACAACGGACTGGAGTCGGCGTTGGGTTCGAACCCGGCGCAAGCGGACTCGGACGGCGACGGCGTCTCGGACGGTCTCGAGCACGGACCGCTCAGCGAGGCCCCGGAGGATCGTGACGGAGACGGCATCGCCGACCTCCTGGAGTCCAGTTCGGCCGACGCTGATGAGGACTGCATCCCAGATCAAGACGACGCTGTGGGCGAGAGCGCGCCCACGCCGCTCGCCTTGCAGCGCCGGTACTGCCCAGAGGTCGGGGTCTGCGCTTCGGCAGTGTTGACGGTGAGTTGTGAGGCTGGGATTGCGCGCTGCCTCATCCAGGAATCGCGCTACGAGTTGGTCGAGACGTTATGCGACGGGGCTGACAACGACTGCGACGGTCTCGTGGACGAGAGCACGGCGCTCGGTCCGGTCGGGGCCCCTTGCCGCGAGGGCCACGAGACGGCGACGTGCGCGATGGGGACGGTCGTGTGTGGTGATGATGGCGACGCGGTCTGCGAGAGGGCCGTGTCGGCTACGGACGCGAGCTGCAACGGTATCGATGACGATTGCGATGGCGCGATCGACGAGGACGTCACTGGGCTGGGCGGTCTGTGCGCTGGAATGGGGCTCTGTCGTGACGGTGTCCTCGAGTGTAGTGCCGGCGGGCTCCTGTGCTCGACCGCACCGGGAGGGTCCGCGTGGGAGGGGCTGCCCGAGCGATGCAACTCTCTCGACGACGACTGCGACGGTGAGACAGACGAGGGCTACTTCGGCGCGAACGAACCCGGTGGAGACTGCGGCTACGGGGCGTGTTCGGGGGGCAACTGGGTTTGCGGGGCTGGAGGTTCTGAAGCGGTTTGCAGCACGGCGGGGCTCGCGACGGCAGAGACTTGCAACGGCGAAGACGACGATTGCGATGGTGACGCCGACGAAGAGGGAGAGCTCGACGTCGCGGATGCCGCCTGCCCCTCGATCGGGGTGTGCGCGACCCCGGGGGTGGTCATCCCGAAGTGCTTGGGCGCTTGGATGTGTGTCGCTGGGACAGGCTTCGGGAGCGTAGCTTGGCAGGTAGACGGGGAGCTCGCTTGCGACGGTCTCGACAACGATTGCGACGGTCTGGTCGATGAGGCTTTCGGATATGGTGAGACGGACGGCATCGCCATCGGGGAGCCATGTGGCGAAGGTGCCTGCTCGGGAGGGACGGTCACATGTGCCAATGACGGGCTCGCGGCGGTGTGCACGACGGCGGCCCAAGCGGGCGCGGAGTGGTGCAATGGCAAGGACGATGATTGTGACGGCGTGATCGACGAGGGGTTCGGGATTGGGGGGCCGTGTGAAGGTGCCGGCCAGTGCGGACCCGGGACTTGGGTGTGCGATCCCACGACTCAACTGTCGCGTTGCTCGAGTGAGCTGCCCGGCCCCACCTACAGTGGCGTCGTGGAATCGTGCAACGGACTTGATGATGACTGCGATGGGGCTACTGACGAGCTCGTGGATGTGCTGGCGGACGCGCCGGTATGCCCGGCCCCGGGGATCTGCGCCGAGCTTGGAGAGGTCGTTGGGTGCGAGGCAGGTGTGCTCATCTGTGATCTGTCGGAAGTTCCAGGGTTGGAACAGCCTATCGAGGCGACCTGCGACGCCCTAGATAACGACTGCGACGGGTACGTCGACGAACAGCTCCCGAAGACCTTGACCGGCCGTGCGGCCTACGCCGAGGGGACGCCGACCTCTCGCTATCGATGGCCGATGACCGTACTGGCAGATGGAAGCGGGCGGGCCGTTCTGGTTGGTAGCGCCTCCAGCACCGCAGCAGATAGCACCGCGACAGAGAGCACCCCGACAGAGGTCGATGTATGGACGCTCGATGAGGACCTCGAGTGGTTGGCCGTGGCCAATGTGAGCGCGAGTGGGGCAGCCCCGCGCGCTCGCGACGGTGCGGCGGTGTCAGCGGTGCCGGATTCGGCCCGTGTTGCCGTGTTCGGCGGGTTGGTCGAGGGTTTGCCGTCGGACTTGATTGAGGTCGTGGACATCGGTACAGGCCAATGGAGCAGAATCGACGTGGATCCCAAGCCCGCCTTACGGCGCGGTCATGTGGCGTTGACCGACTCAAGCACGAAGACGGTGTGGCTCATCGGCGGCGCCAGCCTCGGTGCGGTCGACAGCGTCGCCGCGCTCGACCTATCGGGTCCGCCAGAGTGGGTATCCGCGAGCCTCTCGGGCCCCGACTTCTTGGATGGAGTCGCCGGGGCCGTGCTCCCAGCTTCAGGCTCGATTGGCCGTAGGTTGGCCATCCACGGTGGACTCAACCCCGACGGGACCCTCTCTGGGCGACTCTGGCTACTCGACCTCGATGCGGGCGGCTGGACCCCCTTTGACCTCATCGGTCCAAGCCCCAGGCGAGGGCACGCCGTCGCCGCCGTGGGCTCAGACCTGCTTTTGGTCGGCGGGCTCGTCGCGAACGGCGCCGGACCAGCCAGCTTGGCCGGCGATATCTGGCGACTCGATGCCACCTACCTGACTTGGACGCCCGTTGCGGCAACGGTCGCGCCACGAACCGGTCATACGCTGCTCGACGGCCCGAACGAAGACGCTTGGCTCATCGGCGGGGTTCAGGATGCCCCTGGCGTGGCGGTGCCTGGACCCGCTGTCCTGACCCTCTCGGCGCTCGGAGGCGCCACACCCTCGAGTCCGTGGGCCGGACCTGCGCCCTTCTCAGTAGGCGTGCTCGGGCTCGATGATGAGGGGCGGCGTCAAGTCGCGTCGCAAGGCTCGGACGCCGACCGACTTCATCTCGAGACCCCAAGTGGCTGGAAGGCCATCTCGGTCCCGTCGAGCCGGCGGGGCGCCGCGTGGGCATACGACGGCGCGGGTCGATGGTACGCCCATGGCGGCTCGAGCGCCGGCAAGTCAGGGCCGTTAGCGGAGCTGATCGCGTTCGACGTCGCGGCAGGTACCTGGAGCGCGCGCGGCGACGTAGGACCCGCGCTCGGTGGGCACCTCGCCGTGGCGACGTCGATCTCGTCATTGGTGCTCGTCCATCCCTTGGGCGGCGAGCTGGGCATGACTCGAATCGACCTGAGTGACGACACGGCGGAGCTCATCGATACGGTTGGCGACGCGCCATCTTCGGCGGCGCCGGCTGTCGCGCTGCGCGGAACCGGAGATGGTGGTCAGGTGGTCGACGTGGTCCTGATTGGCGGCGTACCTCTCTCGGTGTGGCGAGGCGACGCATCGGGTTGGGAGCTGGTTTCGACGCTGCCGCTCGAGACGCCACCGCGCCCCTGGGCAGTCCTGGAGCCACATTCGGAGCGTCTCTTCTTAGCGCGATCGGACGGAGGGGTGACCGAAGTCGGACTTGATGATGGGAGCGTGATCGCCCGGCCGCCGTCCTCGGCCGGTGGGCAACCTTCGATCTGGCCAGTGCAAGGCGCCGCCGCCGCGTTCGACTCAAAACGCGGCTTCGGCTGGCTCATCGGCGGCGAGTTGGGAGGCCTGCCCACCAACGCGGGATGGCGGCTCGACTTCGGTTGTCTTGGCGAAAGCCTGACCAAGCCGCTTGACCTGCCTCCAGACGAGGAGTAGCCGGGTGCCATGGGACTGACCACCTTCCGTACACTCCGCTGGTCACGCTTTGGCCGCGTCATCGGCGGCCTATTCTCCATCCTCATGGTGGGCTCACTGCTGCGGCAATTCTGGCCTACGTCGAAAGCGCGACTCGCGGCCGGAGCGACGCTACCAGAGGCCACGTTGCCCTACATCGCTGGCGGCGAAGGTGCGCTCTCGCTGGCTGACCTTCGCGGCAAGCCCGTGATCGTGAACTTCTGGGCGACGTGGTGCGCCTACTGCGTGAAAGAGCTTCCTATGCTCACGAAAGTGCAGGCGAAGTACGGCGCAGATAAAGTGGCCGTCATCGCCGTCAACGACGACGGGATCGAAGCGACCCGGGCCTTCCTGGCGCAACGACCGACGTTGTCGTTGCCCTTCGTGCACGATCAGGGCGGGAGCCTCGGCAGGCAGCTCAACATCCGCAACATCCCGTTCACCGTCTTTCTCGATCGGGACGGCAAGGTGGTTGGCGACAAGACCGGCATCTTGTCGGAAGAAGAGACGGTAAAGCGGCTCGACGAGCTGCTTTAGAGCGCCCGCCCCAGCGTGTCGTCGTTGCAGGCATGCTTCGCGCAGCCGAAATGGGCGACGAGGGCTCCCAAGGCGCTCATCATGATGACCAAACTAAGGCGTTAGCGTGGCAGGAGTGGCCTCCGAGTCATGAACAGCGGGTTACGTGGCGCGAGGTTATCGAGGAATGCGCGAAGCACCACAGCTCATTGCTCGAGCGCCCATCGAGGGAGCCCACTGCCCTCCCTTGCGGAACAAGCCCCATGACGTATGCTCCCCAGCGGACCTCCGGGAGCCCGGTCGATTGACCGAACGTTGCACCCGACCCGGGATCCGTGTGGCTGGCGGCGGGACCGTCGGCCGCGGGCGCGCGACCTTTCGGCTGCGCCCGGCTCGTAGTGTCTCTTCGGGCGTCTTCCCAGGAGCTGTGCCCAGGCGCAGAACCAAGCGGGAGGGTGCCGAGGGCCACGCTCGAGTCGGGCCCCGTGGTCGAAGGCTCGCGACCAGTCCCGTCGTAGAGGCCGCATGGCGAGGGGTCTCCATGGTGCGGCAACTGCGTTTAGCCGGTGCGCCCGGGGCTCCAACCCCCAACATCTCCCAATTCGCCGCCCCCCTGTGCCAACCGGCGCAGGGGACGGTATCATCGGGCCGCCGGCACGGCTCATCGCTCGTGCTGCCCGGAGACGCGACCGTGTTAGTGCTCGACGCCACCGCACCCGACTTCGAGAGTCGCTTCGGCCCCCTCCTGGAGTCACGGGCCGACTCCGCGCCAGACAGCGCCATGCTCGAACGCGTGCGCGACATCTTGGGCGCCATTCAGCGCTCTGGCGACGCGGCGCTCCTCTCGCTGACGGCGGAGCTCGATCGCTGGCAGCCTTCGCAGATCCAAGGCCTCCGCGTCACAGTTGCCGAACGCGATGCCGCCTTGGAGCGCATTGGTCGCACCGCCAGGCAAGACTTGCAGCTGGCGCACGACCGCATCACAACCTTTCACCGGCGCCAACGCGAACGCGACTGGTCATTCGAGACCGAAGACGGCGTCTATCTCGCCCAGCGCACGATCCCGCTCCGCCGCGTCGGCCTCTACGCCCCCGGCGGACTCGCTGCCTACCCGTCCAGCGTCCTCATGAACGCGGTCCCGGCCCGCGTCGCGGGCGTCGACGAGCTCGTCCTAGTCTCGCCAACACCGGACGGCCGCCTGAACGACGCCGTCATCGCCGCCGCCGCCATCGCCGGGATCGACGAGATCTACCGGATCGGCGGCGCCCAGGCTGTCGCTGCGCTTGCTTTTGGCACGAAGACCATCGCCAAGGTCGACGCCATCGTCGGACCTGGAAACGCGTGGGTCGCGACGGCCAAACGCGAAGTCTTCGGCCGCGTCCGCATCGACGCGATCGCCGGCCCCTCCGAGCTTTGCGTGGTCGCTACGCGCGCCGGTGGTGCTAGCGCCGCCCTCCTGGCCGCCGATCTCCTCAGCCAAGCCGAACACGACGAGCTCGCGATGGTGAGCCTGCTCGGCCCCGAGAGAGACTTTCTCGAGGAGATCGTGGCCGAGGTCAAAGTGCAAGCCGCAGCCCTACCCCGCGCCGCTATCGCGCAAGCCTCCGTCGCTCGCTACGGCGTCGCCGTTCACACCCGCTCGGTGGATGACGCCTTGGCCCTCGCCGAGCGCATCGCTCCGGAGCACCTCGAGCTCGTCATCCCAGACGCAGAACGGCACGCTGCCACCTTCCGCTCGGCTGGCGCGATCTTCTGCGGCCCGAACACCCCCGAAGCCCTCGGCGACTACATCGCAGGCCCGAACCACGTCCTACCGACCAACGGCACCGCTCGCTTCTTCTCACCGCTCGGTGTCTCCGATTTCGTCAAGCGTTCCAATGTCATACGCGTTTCTCGTGCCGCACTGGCGACGCTAGGTCCGCCCACGGTGCGGCTCGCCGAGCTCGAGGGCCTCGAAGGACACGCCGCCAGCGTTCGCCGTCGCCTCGTTGCGGTCGAAGGAGGCTGACGCCATGTCCTCCATCGACACGCACGCTTACCCGGAGGTCTCAGCGCTGCTTTGGCAGCGAGACCGCGAGATCGACAACCTCCGCACGCGGGGTCAGGTCGACGCGTCGGTCGAGCACATCGCCATGTTCTGGCGCGAGATTACGCAACGCATCGATCGCGAACACGAACTGTCGAACCTATCGCGCATGAACAGCGAGATCCGCTCCGACATCGGGCTCATGCGGAGCCTCCAGGAACGCCTGCAGGGCCGCCGTGAACCCGAAGCCCGTCTGCAGCTCGAGATGGTCATGCGGATCCTTCAGTTACTGCTCGAAGCGCTCAGCGCCATCGAGCGCCGTCTCGGTGCCCTCCGCGAACGAAATTATCAATACTATATCATGTACAACGCCGCCTACCCGAAGAAGCACGGCGACCAGGTCAAGAAGGACAAGGAGAAGGATGGCGACAAGAAGGAAGGCCAGAAGGAGGTCAAGCGCGTCCTCGACGACATGAAGAAGCCGACCGCCGCCCCGGACAAGAACAAGCAAGAGCGCCCGCCCGAGAAGAAGGATAAGCAGATCGCCCCATGAGCACGGCGCCTGCAGCTCAGGCGCAGCGGGGTGCGGCGTCCCCGAGCGAAGCGACCGCATTTGACCACGAAGCCGTGGTCACGGTGCCGCGCGGCCCCCGCGGCCTGCTCAGCTACGGGATCCCAGTCGACCTCGTAGGCCGTGTCGAAGTTGGACGGCGGGTTCTCGTCCCCCTCGGCAAGGCCAACCGTCGAATCACGGCGTATGTCATCGACGTTCGCGCCGTCGCAGCGATGCCCACTCCCGACTTCGCTCTCAAAGCCGTCCTCGACGTCCTTGACGAGAGAGCGCTGTTCGACCTCGAGATGCTCTCCCTCTTTCGCTTTATCGCCGACTATTACTGCGCGCCGCTCGGCGACGTCATCCGAGGCGGGTTGCCTGGCGGCCTCAACGTCCACGACGCTCGCCGGCTCCGCTTGACCGACGCTGGAAAGGCCGCCGCCACGGATCCTCGCCTGCACGGACTCGACGACGGCATGAAGGTCGACGCCGCGCCCATCACGTTACGTCGGCTTCACCACCTCGTCGACGACGGCCTCATCACCATCGCCTACGAGCTCGAACGCCCTTCGGCGGTCGCCCGTTACGCGAGCATCATCTCCGCTGCAGTGCCCGCTCTCCCAGACGGCATCCGTGCCGGCGGCCTGCCGGCCCAGACCTTCGCGCTCCTCCTGTCGGAAGGCCCAATGGAGTCCTCCGAGCTCTCGGCGAAGCTCCCTGGCGCCACGGCCGCAGTTCGCCGACTCACCGCCGTCGGTGCCGTCACCATCGAGAAGAAGCAGGTCTTTCGCGATCCTTGGCACGGCGCCGAGGTCCACGCCCACCCCCCGCCGGTACTGACGGCGGCACAGGCTCGCGCGGTCCACGCGATCACGAACGCCAATGGCTACGAAGGCTTCCTCCTCTTCGGCGTTACCGGCAGCGGCAAGACCGAGGTCTATCTCGAGTCCCTTCGCATCGCCCTCGAACGCGGGCAGACCGGCCTTGTGCTAGTGCCCGAGATCGCGCTGACGCCACAGCTCGCCGGTCGCTTTCGCGCCCGCTTCGGGGACGACGTCGCCGTTCTTCATAGCGCCCTCTCCGACGGCGAACGGCTCGACCAATGGGAGCTCATCCGCCGAGGCCAGCGCCGCATCGTCGTGGGCGCTCGTTCTGCGCTGTTCGCGCCACTGCCCCGCCTTGGCGTCATCGTCGTCGACGAAGAACACGAAGGTTCCTTCAAGCAGGACGAGTCCCCGCGTTATCACGCCCGTGATCTGGCGCTCTACCGCGGACGACAGTGCGGCTGCCCCGTCGTACTTGGCTCGGCCACACCGTCGCTCGAGACCTGGGTCAACGCCGAGAAGGGGCGCCTCACCCGCCTCGATCTCCCCGGCCGTGTTGGCGACCGTGACATGCCTCAGGTCGAGTTCGTCGACGTCGCCGACGTGCCTTACGCGTGGCCGGAAGCGCTCCTGACAGCGCCGCTCGTGAAAGCGCTCGAAGACACGGTCGCTCGGGGCGAACAGGCCATTGTCTTCCTCAATCGCCGAGGCTATGCGCCGTCGTTCACATGCCGGGCATGCGAAGCCGCGGTCGAGTGCCCGTCCTGCACCATCGGGCTCACCTTCCACCGCCGCCAGCGGCGCCTCGCCTGCCATCTCTGCGGCTTTCAGACGCGACTACCGGAGCGCTGCCCGAAGTGCCAAAGCCACCTCCTCGAGCACGAAGGCACGGGCACTGAACAGGTCGAGGCCGTCCTCACGCGCGTCCTTCCGTCGGCGCGAATCGGGAGGATGGATCGAGACACGACGCGCGGCGACGCCCTGACTGAGCTCCTCGACGCCTTCCGCAGCCACGAGATCGACATCTTGGTTGGCACTCAGATGGTCGCGAAGGGCCACGACTTTCCGAAAGTCACGTTCGTGGGCGTACTTCAAGGCGAACACAGCCTCGGCGTGCCCGACTTCCGCGCCGCGGAACGTACCTTCCAGCTCATGACGCAGGTGGCCGGCCGCGCTGGCCGTCACGACCGGCCCGGGACCGTCCTCATCCAGACGTCACAGACGGAACACTACGCGCTCAAGGCCTCGCGAAATCACGACTTCCTCGCCTTCGTGACCGAAGAGTCGCGGCGGCGAAGGCGGCTCGGTAACCCGCCTTTTGGCTACATCGTTCTTCTGAGGCTCGACGCGCTCGATCCAAGGGACGTGTCTGACGCCGCAGGGCTCGTGGCGCGCACGGCCAGGAACATCGCGACCGACCTCGGCCTCGACGTCGCTGTCGTCGGCCCCAGCCTCGCGCCCATCGAGCGCATCCGTGGCCGCACTCGCTACCTCGTGCTCTTGAAGAGCGCGAAGCGCAACGACCTGCACACGCTGCTGCACCACCTCGTCAGCCCGCTCAGCGAGCTCACCGGCGACGTGAAAGTCCACATCGACGTCGACCCACAGAGTCTGAGCTGACCAAGCCAGCGACGCTACTAAGGGCCTGTCATGACAGGCCCTAACGGCCGAGCATCTTGTTCAGCTCACCGGAAGCGATCAGCTTCTCGAGATCCGCCCCGCCACCAATGAAGGTGCCCTTGACGAAGATCTGCGGGAAGGTCGGCCAGCCGGTCCACATCTTGATGGCGTTTCGACGGCGCCACATGCTCACGTAGCTACCGTACTCGAGGTACTTGAATTCAACCCCCGCCGCCGTGAGCAGCTTGCGAGCTTTCCGCGGCACCGGGTTCTGAGCCATGCCGACCACGACGACGTCGTTCGAAGCGACGGCGGCCTTCACCTCGTCGACGATGTCCTTGTGGCTGTTTGTGATGGTCTCTCGGATGGCAGTGTGAATCTGAGCTTCGGGGAGGATGTGACGCGGCATGAGGGCTCCTTGAAAAGGGCCGGGGAGATGGCGCCGAAATGGAACCCGGCAAGTGCCGGGACAAAAACGAGCGACGTCAATCTCGCCGATGGTTTGCCCAGCTACAACTAGATGGGTGCCGAAGTCGTCTGCGAGGGTCAGACAAAACTCCGATTGGCGTCCGCCGGCAATTTTCGGTGGTGTCCCCACGCGGGGGCGGCCACCCCGCCCGTGTCAGCCAAGTCGCTGTTTTATTGACGTAATATCGAATTTATATGGGCATGAGGCTCACTCACGGGAGGCCGCATGCCACGAAAGAAGACGAGTCGAAAGAAGAAGGAGCAGCTTTCCGAGTGGCAGCTGCCTTTGGAGCAACTGTGTTGCGTGAACAGTGATTGCGAGGTTGCCGGGCAGCGAGGTTGCCGGGCAGCGAGGCCAGGGCAACCTTGCGGTCCGGACGGGCAAGGGCCGGGGGAAGTGGCGGATCCTGCGTTGCTCCAAGTGCCGTACGGAGTTCTCAGAGCGGAAAGGCACGCCGCTGTGGGGCACGACGATGCCGCCAAAGCGTGCAGCGGCCATCGCGAACCATTTGGCGGCAGTCTGTGGTATCCGGAAGTCGTCTCGCCTTACCGGCGCGTCGAAGAACGGGGTCACGAGTATCGGGAAGCGACTGGGCTTCCATGCGGTCTCCCTCCACGACGAGAGAGCGCGGGATCTCGATGTGAGCGAGGCGCAGTTCGACGAGAAGTGGTCCTTCGTCGAAAAGAAGCAGAAGCAATGCGACGATGCGAAGCCGGAAGACGCTTTGGCGGGCGACCAGTGGGACCACACAGCGGTCGACGTCGAGAGTCGCTTCGTCGTCTCACTTACCGTCGGCAAGCGGACATCCGAGAGTCTCGTGGAGACCGTGGCCGACTTCGCAGAGCGAACCGGTGGCGCCCCCCCGTCTTGATTACGACGGATGACTGCGCCAACTACAAGGACGTCCTCCTGGCACAGTACGGAGAACTCGTCGTGCCACCTCGTAGCGAGCGAGCCGGCCGTCCCCCGGTTCCGTTCAAACAATGGCCGGCCGGTGCCGCGTACGCTACCGTCAACAAGACATACGCAAAGGGACGGGTAGCTGAGATCCGGCGGAGTTTGGTCTTCGGGACTCCCCTCGAGCTCGCGGCAGCGCTCGAGGGGTCGCGAACGAGCTCGACCATCAACACCTCGATCGTCGAGCGGCAGAACGCCACGGACCGCAACTACAACGCCCGCAAGGCGCGCAAGACCTATGAGTTCTCCAAGGACCTGCTGGTTCACGTCGCCGTCTCCTGGTGGGTCATGCTCTGCTACAACTTCCATCACACCCACCGTAGCCTGCGACTCGAGATGCCGGACGGAACCTTCGAGCACCGGACACCCGCGATGGCCATCGGGATCGCCAGTAAACCGCTGTCAAGAGAGGACATCCTCTTAACCCAGGTCGTCGGAACCGCATCTGTGGCAACGCCTACTCTGGCGAGCTTTCGGAACCGATCCCGAGGAGAAGGCGCCCCCTGAAAAGGACACCACCGAAAATTGCCGGCGGACGCCAATCGGAGTTTTGTCTGACCCTCTCAGGTGAGAATGCCGTCCACGCCGAGCAGGACGCGCGCTTAGTCGTGGTGGCGGGGCGTTCCCGGCTGGGTGAGCGCTTGGGCCGGTTCAGATTTTGAAGCTACGAAATCGACATATTAATGATATTATTTATAGAGAAGAGGCGCACCTGGGGTTTGAAGAAGAGGGAAACCCCTCATAATCTTTATTACTTATACTAAAATTAGACGTGCGGAATGAACGTAGAGCAGGGCGTCCTTCCTTTCAAGATCGAATCCGCGAAAGCAGGTCATCTCACGTCGTTCAGCGGCGTGCCGTTGGTCGTGGAACTCTGCCGCCGGGTCTTCGGCCGAAAGGTGTACCGATCGCTCGCGAGCCGGCTCGGCATGAAGTCGAAAGTCGTCCGCCGATACG
>CANMLD010000130.1 GCA_947498315.1 Pseudomonadota bacterium
GTCGAGGGCGCGCTTCAGCAGGACGGCGTCGTCCCGACCCGCGTACAAATAAACAAAAAACGCGCGGGCGCGGGCGAGAGTGCCCTCGAAGGCGGCGTCGACCTTCACGCCGAGTGCGCGGGTTGTGTCGGATCGCGGGGGCGGCAGGAGCGGCCGACGCCAACGCGGGTCGGGGGGCTCGGGCGCCGGGTGGGCGGGGACCTCCTGGGGGCTTGTTGAGCACGAACTGAACCCCTGTCGCCGCGAACTTCACCGCCGCAGGTATCGGGTCAAACGCGACCCAAGAGGAGGCGGCAAGGCCGCCCACGATTTGGGCCCATCCGCGAAGGTTGACGCTCGCGGCTGCCACCTATAGCTTCCCCGCCTCGCCGGCGGCCGATGCCGGGCCCGTGATGTCGTCTCGAGGCCACTTCGACGCCGAGACCCGTCACCCGCCCGAGCAGGTCCAGTTGGCCTAAGCGACCAGCGGGAGCCCCCATGGAAGAAACGAGCGAGTTGATGCGGATCCGCCTGGCGAAGGCCGAGGCGATGCGAGCGGCGGGTCAGAACCCCTTCGCCAATGACTTCCGGGTCTCCCACACGCTCGAGGACGTTCGGCTGAGCGCCGACGCGACCGCACCCGACATGAACAGCATCGACGAGGGTGCCGTGCGCTACCGCGTCGCGGGCCGGGTCTTGGCTGTGAACGACATGGGCAAGGCTGCCTTCGTTCGACTGCGTGACCGCTCGTCCACCGAAGCGAACCCGGTCTTTCAGGTCTATTTGAAGAAAGACCTTCTGGGCGAAGACGCCTATGACCAGTTCAAGGCGCAAGTCGATCAAGGCGACATCGTAGGCGCGGTTGGGCCCGTGTTTCGTACTCGCCGAGGAGAGTTATCTATCCTCGTCGAGCGCTTTCAGCTCTTGACGAAGGCCTACCGACCGCTGCCGGACAAGTGGCACGGCCTCACGGACAAGGAGACCCGCTTCCGTCAGCGCTACGCCGACCTCATCATGGGCCTCGACGTGCGCGAGGTGTTCCGCATCAGAGCCAAGATCGTGAGCTTCATCCGGCGCTTCTTAGAGGATCGCGGCTACATGGAGGTCGAGACTCCGATGCTCCAAGCGGTGGCCGGAGGCGCAGCGGCCCGCCCCTTCGAGACCTGGCACAACGCGCTGGGGATCCCGCTCTACCTGCGCATCGCGCCCGAGCTCTACCTCAAGCGACTCGTCGTGGGTGGCCTAGAGCGGGTCTACGAGCTCAACCGCAACTTCCGGAACGAGGGGATGAGCCAGAAGCACAACCCCGAGTTTACAATGCTCGAGTTCTACCAAGCCTACGCGACCTACGAGGATCTGATCGCGCTCACTCAGGTCATGCTGAGTGAGCTGTGCGTGGCCGTGCACGGTCGCGACACGACCGAGTACGCAGGGCACACCATCTCTTTCGCTGCGCCTTTCGCTCGCTACACGGTACGCGAAGCGCTCACGACGATCGCGGGGATCGATGAATCCCAGACCGGCACGCTCGACGGCCTACGTGCCGCGGCGGCAGAACGCGGCGTGCATGTCGACCCAAAGGCCAGCTACGCGAAGACACTGGTGTTTTTGTTCGAAGAGCTGTGTGAGAAGAAGCTGTTGCAGCCGACCTTCATCACCCGATATCCAGCCGAGATCTCCCCGCTCTCGCGGAAGAGTGACGAGGATCCGGAGTGGGTAGACCGCTTCGAGCTCTTCATCGCGGGCAACGAAGTGGCTAACGCCTTCTCGGAGCTGAACGATCCCGTCGATCAGAAGGCCCGCTTCGAAGATCAGGTCGCCGCCCGCGCCGCCGGCGACGACGAAGCCCACCCCATCGACCACGACTACATCCGTGCTCTCGAGTACGGAATGCCGCCGACGGCAGGGCAGGGGATCGGCATCGACCGTATCGCCATGTTGCTGACCGGGCGCGACTCGATCCGTGAGGTCATCTTCTTTCCGCACATGCGGCCTGAGCAGTTCCAGAGCGGGACCGCCGACGGCGCACCGGATTCGGGCACCTCCGGCCCGACCGACGATCAGGGCTGAGCCCGCGGTTTGACGACGCTCGCCCGTGTCACGGCGGAGGGTGGCGCGGGACCTCCGCTCTTCCTCATCGCACCGGAGTGGCTCTATGGGCTGATCGCGTTTGGCGCGCTCTTCGTCCTTTGGCTGCTCTATCTTCTCATCCCGCGTGTTGGACGCCTGGCGACGGGGGTTGTCGATCTCCTCTGGCGGCGCGGTGACGTCTCGTCACTCAAGCGGGTCCTCGCGGTTACCGTAGCCTCCATCGCCTTGAGCCTCAGCGTCGTCATCGGCTTCGGACGGCTGGCCCCCGAAGGCCAGTACTTCGTGACGATCGGCTCCTTCCTCCTCGTCATCATCACGGTCGTCCTCCTCGTCGTCGCCTTCATCACGTGGCTGACGCTTGGCCTGTTTCAGCTCCTATCCGGGCCACTCTTGTCTCGAAACGTCGTCCTCTTCGTCGGATGGCACTTCCTTCGCGCTCACCGCGCCGTCACCCCGGAGCTGCGCACGTACGAGGGAGGGAGGCGGCCCCATGGTGGCGTCATCGCTGCGATCACGGTGCTCTTTGCGGCGGGCGCCGCGACCGTCCATCTGCTCCCTTGGAGTCGCGTCCTCGCCGCCCCGGCCCAGATGGTCCTCGCGGTTCAACTCTCCCTCGGCATCTCCGCGTTGCTCGTGGCGTCGTTTCGCGTTCGTCCGGTGCCGCCGCCTGGGTCGTCCGACCTCTTCGATCGGGTGGATCAGCGGCTGAGGCGCCTGCCGAACCTCTTGACCGTCACGGTGACGACCTTCGTCTCCATTGTCGGCGTGGGCGTCGGCGTCTGGGCGCTCATCGTGGTGCTGTCGGTCATGGGCGGCTTCGAGCAGGATCTCAAGGGCAAGATCCTCGCGACCAACCCACATATCCTCATCCAAGATCAGGAGCCGATGGAGGGGATCCCCGAGGTCCCGCGACTGCTCACCGAGCTATCGAGTCTCCCTGGCGTCAAGGCTGCTCTCCCCTACGTCCAAGGCGACGTCATCGTGAACTCGCGGGACAACCGAAACGTCGCGATGACGCTCCGGGGGATTGATCCTCGCGATCTTCCAGCGGTGGATCATCACCTCCTGCGCAGCGTGGTCTCGGGCTCGATAGACAACCTCGTGGCCCCGGAGCGGGTGTTGCCGGCGGCGGAGTGGCGCCTGCAGGGTGGCGGGTTCCTCGATGATCTCGCAAAGCCGCCTGCGCCTTCGGATACGTCGCCCGCGCCGGGTCCGGCAGAAGCCCTCGTACCCGACCCGCTCGCGCCGACCGACCTGCCCTTGGATCCACTCGCGCCCACGGCGATCCCCGGGGTGGACCCAAACGCGGCATCGCCGGCGACCGCTCGAGCAGAGCCATTGAGACCGGGTCTTGCGCTCGGTCGCGAGCTGGCGAGTAGCCTTCACGTGACCATCGGCAGCGAAGTGACGGTCGTCTCGCCAAAAGATGACGCCGGCTTCCTCGGCGTTCAGCCGCGCGCTCGCACCTACAGGGTGGCCGCGATCTTCGCGACGGGGATGTATGACTTCGATTCCAAGCAAGGCTACGTCATGCTTGCCGAAGCGCAGCGATTCTTTCAGATGGGTGACGACATCAACCGAATCGAGCTTCATCTGGAGAACATCGACGAGTCGGATACCGTAGTGGCGCTCGCGAAGCCGCTCGTCGAGGCCGCGAGCGAGCAGCTGAAGTCGCGAACCGGCACCCGAGCCAATCTCGACGCCCTTGACTGGAAGAGCCTGAACAAGAACTTATTCAGTGCGTTGATGCTCGAACGAATCGTCATGTTCGTGGTACTCGGCTTCATCTCGCTCGTCGCGGCGTTCAACGTCGTCGGGTCGCTCGTGATGATAATCTTGGACAAACGTCGTGAGATCGCGGTCTTGAAGTCCCTCGGTTCCCCTGAACGCGCCGTCTTCCGAATGTTTCTGGTTCTCGGAGGGGCCGTAGGCACGATAGGATCGACAGCGGGGCTGCTCGTGGGCATGCTCACCCTCTACGCCATCTCCGGACTGGGGCTCCCCCTGCCTAAGCAGTACTACATCGATAAGCTCCCGGTGTTCATCGACCCGATCACCATCGGGATCATCTACGTCGCCGGCATCGCCCTCTGCGCCCTAGCGACGATTTACCCCGCACTCGAAGCCAGCTCGGTCGACCCGGTCGACGGCCTGCGCAACGAGTGAGCGGCGGGACACACTGGAACGGAACAAAGTGATGACCGAGGACCCTACGCCCGACCACCGCCGACGAGCGGCCGACGAGCGGCAGCTCATCTGCGACGTGCAGGGCGTGTCGAAGCGCTTCGACATGCGCGGCAAGAGCCTCGAGATATTGAGGGGCGTCGACCTCCAGATCCGCGCCGGGGATCTCTGCTCCATCGTGGGCCAATCTGGCGTCGGCAAGTCGACCCTCATGCACATCCTCGGAACGCTGGACCGGCCGGCCTCGGGCAAGGTGAGCTATTTCGGCGAAGACGTCTTCGCGCTCCCTGAAGCGGAGTTGGCGGCATTTCGAAATCGCCGGCTCGGGTTCGTCTTCCAGTTCCATCACCTCCTGCCGGAGCTGACGGCAGAAGAGAACGCTGCCCTTCCGCTCATGATCGCTCGCATCCCGCGGGCACGCGCGATCGATCGGGCCCGCGCGCTCTTGACCGAGGTTGGGCTCGGCTCACGCCTCCACCACCGCCCGGGCGAGCTCAGCGGTGGCGAACAACAACGCGTGGCCATCGCGCGCGCCCTGATTGGAGAGCCTTCTATCGTGCTCGCTGACGAGCCCACTGGAAACCTCGACGTTGCGACCAGCGACGAGATCCACGAGCTAATTCTGAAGATGAACGAGCGTCTCGGCGTCTCGTTCGTCATTGTGACCCATAACCCGTCGCTCGCTTCGATGATGACCCGTCGCCTTGTGATGCGGGACGGCAAGGTGTACGAGTAGCGCCCATGTTTTCGGCCGGCGCCTCGCGCCAAGGCATCGTTGTCGTCCTCTTCACCTTCGCCTTCTGCTTGCAGCCCCAATCGGCGGCGGCTCAAGACGCGAAGATGGTGGGTCTCATCGAGCTCGACGGGCTCGTTCGCATCCCTGCGAACACCGTCCTCGCCCGCATCAACACCCGAAAGGACGCCATCCTCGAGCCTGCCGTCGTCTCTGGCGACATCAAGCGGCTCTTCGAGACGGGGGCCTTCTCCGACGTCCGGGTCGTGACCCGGGGCCTCCCCGACGGTGGCATCATCGTGCGGTACATCGTCGTCGAACGCCCGATCCTCGGCTCCGTGAAATACGAGGGCAATGACGAACTGAGTGAGGAGGACCTGAAGGAGGTCGTCGATCTCCAGACCTTCGAAGTGCTCGACGAAGGGCGCATCAAGAACGTGGTCTTCAAGCTGCGTGAACGCTACATCAAGGACGGCTACTACCTCGCCAAGGTGGACTACCGCCTCGACTCGCGGCCCGGCAACGCCGTCGACGTCGTCTTCGTAATCACCGAGGGCCAGGAAGTGAAAGTCACGTCCATCGCGTTCCTCGGCAACAAGGCCATTACCGAAGACGAGCTCGAGATGGTGATGCGCACCAAAGAAGGCGGCTGGTTCTCCTTCCTCACGAGCTCCGGGCAGTTCAATCAGAAGGCGCTCCAGGACGACACGCAGATCCTTCGGCAGTACTACCTCCACAAGGGTTTCGCCGACGTCCAGGTCTACCCGCCGACCGCCACCCTCGGCGCCGACAAGCGCTCCATCGACATCGTCATCCCTCTCGAAGAGGGTGATCCCTACACCATGCGGGTGGTAGACGCGCTCGAAGAGAACCCCGCGATCGGGCCTAATGGAATAGAAGCGCCCCACTACGACGCCGACTTCCTGCGCAGCAAGCTCTCGCTGAAGCCGGGTGACCGCTTCGACATCCTCCTGATGCAGAGGGACACGCAGGCGCTGAAGTCGGTCTACCAGGATCTCGGCTACGCCAACGCGACGGTGTCGAACGCCAGCCTTCGCGACACCGAGAAGCGACAGATCGAGTTCACGTACAAGGTCCTAAAGGGCAAGAAGACCTATATTGGCCGCATCAAGTTCGCGGGCAACGACACGACGCGGGACAAGGTCATGCGGCGGGTGATGACCATCGCCGAGGGCGATCTTTACAGTGGAACTATCGTCGAGGAGAGCCGCCGGCAGGTCCTTCGTCAGGGCTTCTTCGATAAGGTCGACATCGCGACCGAGCAGGGCGACGACGACGAACACGTCAACCTGACGGTGACCGTGAAGGAGCGACAAACGGGCACCTTCCAGGTCGGCGCTGGCTTCTCCAGCCTGGAGAACTTCATCTTCACGGCGCAGATCTCGAAGCAGAACTTCCTCGGCCACGGCCAGACGGTCAGCATCCAAGCGACGCTCTCGAGCATTCGTAGCCTCTACCAACTCAGCTTCTTCGACCCCTACTTCCTCGATTCGCAGTGGCAGCTCTCCGTCGATCTGTTCAATTTCCAACAGGACTTCGACGACTTCGCCAAGACCGAGTCGGGCGGCTCCCTCGGCTTCGGCTACCGCTTCACAGAAGACTTGACCCTCTCGCTCGGCTACACGCTGAAGTACGTCGACGTCGGCGTCGGGGGCATCGGCTCGTCGAGCCGCGTGGAGATCTTCGATCTCCAGCAAGATGGGCTCACCTCAGCGCTCAAGACGACGCTCTCTTACGATACGCGTGACGACCGCCAATTCCCGAAGGAGGGCACGTTCACGACGGGCTCGGTCGAGGTGGCGGCCTCTTATCTCGGGAGTGACGTCGAGTTCATCCGGCTCTTGGGTCGGTCGCGGTGGTACTTCAACCCCTTCTGGGAGTTCGTGCTGAAGCTCAACGGCACCATCGGCTGGGTGGTCAACCCGGAAGGCGAGGTCCCGATCTTCGAGCGCTTTTTCGTCGGCGGCATCTTCGACGTACGCGGCTTCCCGCGGAACAGCCTTGGTCCGTCCATCGATGTGCCTCGCACCAGCGACCCCGGCACCGGCCTCTCGCCGTTCACCATCGGCGGCAACAAACAGCTCATCTTCAACGTCGAGCTCGAGTTCCCGATCGTCCAGCAGATCAACCTCCGCGGCGTGGTCTTCTTCGACGCTGGCAACGCCTACTCGGAGAGCGAGAACATCGACTTCAGCCTGCTCCGCCCGTCGGCTGGCGTCGGCATTCGGTGGTGGAGCCCGGTCGGTCCGCTGCGCTTCGAGTGGGGCTTCCCTCTGAACCCGAAGCCTGACGAAGAGCCGGTGGTCTTCGAGTTCACGATCGGTAACTCGTTCTGATTGCGCCTCTGTCGCGCTTCGAGTTCAACTCGACTCGGGTTCATTGACGCGCTTCCGTTGGCCCCCTATAACGCGCCCCTCTGACCAGCCTTGAACTATCGGGCATGCCGGTCACTACATCCGTGTTTCACCAAGGGAGCGGCGGGTGGGCCGTCGCGTCCTCCCTCTCTCGCTCCAGGAGCTCTCAGCACATGAAGGCCCTCCTTTCGGCTCTCCTCTTCGCCGTCGCGCTCGCGTTCACCTCTCCGGCCTCGGCTCAGACGCTCAAAATAGGCGTTGTCGACGTACAGAAAGCCATTCAGACCGTGCCGGAAGGCAAAGCCGCCAAATCGAAGCTCGAGGCGGAAGCCAAGCGCATTCAGTCCGAGATCGACAAGCAGCAAGGCGAGCTCAAGACCATGAAGGACGAGCTCGAGCGTCAAGCAGCGCTGCTTCAGGACGCCGTAAAGCGCGAGAAGATGAAGGTCTACCAGCAGAAGCTCATGCAGCTCCAAGAGGGCTACGTGAAGAATCAGCAGGACCTGAAGGAGAAGGAAGGCAAGCTCCTGAAACCCATCCTCGACAAGATCACGAAGACCGCCGAAGCGGTCGCGAAGGCCGAGGGCTACACCCTAATCATCGAGAAGGGCGCCGTCCTCTTCGCGATCCCCGCCATCGACATCACTGACACTGTGATCGCCCGGTACGGAAAATGACCATGGGCCGGCTGGCCTCCCTGCTTCGCGCGGTCCACCGAGTCCCCTCGGCCGTGGTGCACATCGTCGTCACCTGTTTAGCTACGGGTGGACTCGTTGTCGCATGCAAGGGAGAGCCCGCCGAGGTACCTCAGGTCCCCGTCGAGGCGCCCCCTGCATCCGAGCTACCTCGGCCGCCGACGCCCGAAGGCGCGGTACTACCCTCCGTCGCTTCAGGTCCGTCGAGAGAGGCCGAGCCGAACGACGGCCGCGAACGCGCGTCCCCGCTCCCGATGAACGGCGCCGTAGTCGGTGTCTTGTCCGCGCCGGCATCCACGACGACCGACGGTGCGTCGCCGCCTGCGATTGAAGACGGCCTGCACACCGACGAGGATTGGTATGAGCTCACCCTCGACGGCACTTCGATGCAGCAGGTCCGACTGCAGCTCACGCCGGAAGGCCGCGCCGACCTCGTCCTCGAGTGGATGACTGCGGAAGCGCCGCCGCCGCCCCAGGCGCCGAAATCGAAGGGCCGTGTGAAAGGAGCCCCGAAGTCGGACGTCCTCGCGTCCATCGACAACGCAGGTGATGGCGAGGTGGAGATCTTGCCACCTGTCTCGCTCTCCCCGGGACGCCATTACTTCCGTGTGAAGGCGAAGCCAGCGAAGGCCAAGCTGCGGAAGAAGGGGGCACCACCCCCGCCCGTCATCGACGCGCCCTACCGCCTCTCGACCACGATCATCGATCCGGAGCCAGGCCTCGAGCAGGAACCGAACGGTGACACCGCGTCAGCGGGCTTGCTCCGTCCCGGTGAACCGCGGAAGGGCTTCTGCGGTTGGGCCAAGGACCTCGATTGGTACAAGCTTGACCTGCAAGGTGCGGATCCCGGCGGATACTTGCGTATTGACGTCTCTGGCGTGCCGGACGTACGCCTGCGCGTCTGGCTCGTCGACAAGACGAAGGCCACCATCGTGAAGCTGCCTGAAGGCAAGGGCAGCCTCGAAGCTGGCCGTTCCGTGGTGGTGCGGGACGTCATGATCTCTCCCGACGCGCAGCCGTACTACGTCGCCGTCGATGCACTACGCGGCGCGAGCCCCTCGGAGCGCTACACGCTAGTGCTGTCGCTGGAACCGGCCGATGCGACGAGGGAGTCGGAGCCGAACTGGCGCCCGGCCAATGCGAGCCGGGTGCCGCCCAACGCCGAGATGCGGGGCTTCATCTCGCATCCGACCGACTGGGACGTCTTCCGATTCGAGAGCCTCGAGCCGATGCAGGCGACCATCACCGTCACGGGGGTCCCTGACGTCGATCTGCAGGTCGAGGCCATCGTTGGCAGCCGCGTCACCATGACCGTCAACGATGCGCCGACGGGCGCACCGGAGACGCTCCCTCTGGTGCAGGTCGGCCCCGAGCCCGCGTTCATCCGAGTCACGAGCCGTTTGAACACCTACAATGCCGACAAACCCTACCTCGTCACGAGCAGCTTCACGGCGGCCGGGCTCGGCGAGGTTGAGCCCAACGGGGACTTCGCCGAGGTCACGGGCACCACGCTCCGCGCAGGCCAAGCCCTCGATGGTCACATCCACCCGCGGGCGGACCTCGACGTCTATGCCTTCGATGTCACGGGCGAATCGGGCACGCTGTCGCCGCTCAGCCTGGAGCTGTCTGGCGTGCCCGGCATGAGCCTCGCGCTGCAGCTCTACGACCACAAGAAGTCGATGATCACCAAGAAGACCGGCATCACGCTCGAAGCGCCCGGCGGAATCACCCACGACTTTGCGCCGGGCCGCTACTACGTCCGCGTCCGCGAAGAGACGGGACAGAACGCGTCCGCGGACCACGCCTATACCATCCGCCTGGGCCAGCCGTCCGTCACGCCCCCGGACGCCGTCCCCGACGAGCTCGCCCCACCCGGTTAGAGCGCGATGTCCTGCTGGTTTGGCCGCGGCCCTTGCCCCGTTGCGCTCAGCCGTTAAGCTTGCGCGCACGGCTCGCCGAGCGGACCACCGCACGGACCAGCCGACTACCGTACTGAACTCACAGGGAGTACCCCATGGTCACCATGACGGACGAGTGCCGAGACTACCTCGAGACCCAAGCGACACGGGAAGGTGCCCCGCTGGTGGGCGTCCGAGTGAAGGTGAAGGGCGGGGGTTGCTCCGGCCTGTCCTACGACGTCGCCTTGGCGACCGACGCCACCGACCGCGACCTCGTCTTCGGCGAGGCGCCCAAGATCATCGTCGATCCCAAATCCCACGCCTTCATCGACGGCATGGTCCTTGACGTGTCCCGAGGCCTCGTCGGGACGGGCTTCGTCTTCAACAACCCTAACGCGAAGAAGACGTGTGGATGCGGGACGTCGTTCTCCGTCGGCTGACGTCCATCATCGCCGTGAACTCTGCGAAGTGGGGAGTCGCGTCATGCGGGCCCGGGCTGGCTTCGGGGTGGTACTGCACACTGAAAAGCTGAAGGGCAGGGTGGGCGAAGCCCTCGACAGTGCCGTCGTTCAAGTTCACGTGCGTGACGATCGCGCCCTCGGGCAAAGAGCTCTCGTCGACGGCGAAACCGTGGTTCTGCGCCGTGATTGCGACTCGGCCGGTGGCCTTGTCCTGGACCGGTTGATTGCCGCCGCGGTGGCCGAACTTCAGCTTGTAGGTCTTGCCGCCCAGCGCGAGGGCCGCGATCTGGTGGCCGAGGCAGATCCCGAAGATCGGGAGACGGCCGAGTAGTCCTTTCACTGTCTCGATGGCGGTGGTGACGGCGGCGGGATCGCCGGGGCCGTTGCTCAGGAAGACGCCGTCCGGCTCTCGGGCGAGGATGGCGGCAGCCGATGTCGACGACGGGACCACTTCGACCTCACAGCCGGCCGACACGAGGTGGCGCAAGATGTTGCGCTTGATGCCGAAGTCCATCGCGACGACGCGATAACGATCTGCCCCGCCTGTTGGTCGCGTGTCGCCGTAGAGGGGTTCGGACCATGCGTAGGGAGCCAGCGTCGAGACGCCGGTGGCAAGGTCGCCGCCGCTCATGACGGGGCAGCTCCCCAAGGCGGCAATGGCGCGTTCCTCCGCCGTTGGGTCGTCGGACGGGCTCACGATGACGGCGTTCTGTGCGCCGTGGGTGCGGAGCTCGATGGTGAGGGCGCGGGTGTCGACGCCCGTGATGCCGACGATGCCGCGGGCCGCGAGCGCGTCTTGCAGCGTGCCGGTGGAGCGATGGTTCGACGCGATGGGAGAGATCTCGCGAGTGATGAACCCGGTCGCGTAGATGCGCGCCGACTCATCGTCTTCGCCGGCCACCACCCCGGTGTTGCCCTGCTCGGGGTAGGTCATGACGACCATCTGGCCGGCGTAGCTCGGGTCGGTGAGGATCTCCTGATAACCCGACAGGCTCGTGTTGAAACAGAGTTCGCCGGTGGCCACACCGTTCGCCCCCAGAGCCCAGCCGTCGAACGAACGGCCGTTTGCTAAAATCAACCGGGCGGGAGCCCCATGTCTACCGATAGGCACACTTCACCTCTTCTGCTTCTGAATCGTCCACATCCACGAGTCGGCCGGCGACGATGGTGCTCCGAGTGAGGCCCGTAAGCGCGGCCCCCTCGAAGAGATGGTTTTCGCCCCGCGTCCTGAGGCGGGCACCCTCGACGCGCCAGGGAGTCCCGGCGTCCACGAGGGTCAGGTCGGCGCGAGCGCCGGCCGCGATGCGTCCGAGATCGGCTCGACCGAGGACGTCGGCGGGGCCGCGCGTCAGCGCTCGCAGTACGGCGGCCCTCGGGAGAGCGCCCCGTCTCACGAGCTCGAGGAGCGCCCCGAGCGTGGTCTCGAGCCCCGTGGTACCCGGGCTCGCCTCACTGTACTCCACCCACTTCTCGAGACGGGTCCGAGGTGAGTGGTCCGTGGCGATGACCGAGATGAGTCCAGACGCAACAGCGCCGCGCAACGCCGCGACGTCGCGATCGCTGCGGAGCGGTGGCATGACGCGCGTCACGGCGTCGAAGCCTGCGACGGCGGTCTCGTCGAACCAGAGATGGTGGGGCGTGCAGTCGGCGGTGAACGCGATCCCGAGCTCGGCGAGGTGTTCGAGCGCTCTGACGCCGGCCGCTGTGGAGACGCGCTGAAAGTGGAGGGGCCACTCGGCGAGCCGTGAGAGGATCCCGTCGCGCAGAATCGCGACGCTCTCGGCTTCCGCGGGGACGCCAGGCAGGCCGAGGCGCAAGGAGGCCAGCCCTTCGTTCATCAGCCCGCCTCGCGTCATTGAGACCTCAGCGGGGGATGTGAAGACGCGGAGGTTGATGGAGCGGGCGTACTCGAGGATACGGCGCATCATCTGGCCGCTCTCGACCGACACGTCGCCCGTCGACACCGCGACGCAACCGGCGCTCTCGAGGTCGCCCATCTCGGAGAGGTGGCGTCCTTCGAGCCCACGGGTCGCCGCGCCGACGGGGAGCACCGTCGCTCCCTCTGCGCCCGCGGCGCGCGTCATGAGCTGTTCGGTGACGGCGCGCACGTCGTTGACCGGGTTCGTGTCGGGCGTGGCACAGATGGTCGTAAAGCCGCCGGCCGCTGCGGCGAGGCTCGCCGTCGCGACGTCTTCACGCCACTCATAGCCAGGCTCGCCGACGTGGGTACGTAGGCAGATGAAGCCGGGCAGCACCCACGCGCCCGCGGCGTCCACGCGCGGGGCGCCCTTCCACTCGCTCGGGAGCTCCGATGACACAAAGGCGATCATGCCGGCTTCGATGGCGATGAAAGCACGTCGCTCGGGTGCCGATCCGTCACCGGAATCGAGGAGGAGTGCGTCCGTTACGACGAGGCGGCCGCTGCTCGTCTCACGTGATGGGGCTGAACGGGGGAGGCGCTTCAAGATGGTCATGGCGCATCACCGGCCGCTGGTTGGAGGTCGCTGGTGGTCCTTTGCGCCAACACGTACAGCACCGCCATGCGCACGGCCACGCCATTTTTCACCTGATCGAGGATGACGGACTCAGGTCCGTCGGCGACGTCGGCGGTGATCTCGACGCCCCGGTTGATCGGGCCCGGGTGCATGACGAGGACGTTCGGTTTGGCCAGCCGCAGCCGCTCGCGCGTCAGGCCGAAGCGCCGAAAGTACTCACGATCACTTGGGAAGAGGTCACTGCCCATGCGCTCCTTCTGGATGCGCAGCATCATCACCACGTCGGCTCCGGCTATGGCGGACTCGATCTGTCGATGGACGGTGACGCCAAGCTGCTCGAGCCCCGGCGGCAACATGGTCCCGGGGCCGGACACTTGCACGCGGGCGCCCATCGCGCCAAGGGCGAAGATGTTCGATCGGGCGACGCGGCTGTTGGCGATGTCACCCACAATGGCGACTTTAAGCCCAGCGAGGCGTCCGAGCCGTTCTCGGATGGTGAAGAGATCGAGCAGCGCTTGGGTAGGGTGTTCGTGGCGGCCGTCCCCTGCGTTCACGACGGCGGCGCGTACATGGCGTGAGAGAAAGTGCGGCGCGCCTGCGGCGCTGTGGCGCAAGATGATGATGTCCGGCCCCATCGCTTCGAGGTTTTTGGCCGTATCGAGGAGTGTCTCTCCTTTCGTGAGCGAGCTCGCCGTGGCCGTCAGGCTCATGGTGTCGGCCGAGAGCCGCTTGGCCGCCACCTCGAAGCTCGTCCGCGTCCGTGTGGAGGCCTCTACGAAGAGCGTGCAGACGGTCTTGCCACGAAGCGAAGGGACCTTCTTGATCGGCCGTTCTCCGATCTCCTTCATTCGCGTAGCGAGGTCGAGGAGCTCGGTGATGGTGCCCGCCGCCATGCCTTGCAGGCCCAGAAGGTGGCGAAGCTCGAAGGCGCTCGTCATGGCCGCCGTTCCTCCAGGATGACTTCGTCTTCGGAGTCGCCGAGCTCCACGAGGCAGACGCGAACCGACTCGTTACGAGAGGAAGAGACGCGCAGCGCGACGTGGTCTGGCTGTATTGGCAGCTCTCGATGCCCACGGTCGACGAGGACGGCCAGCTCGATGCAACACGGGCGGCCGAAGTCGATGAGCGCATCGAGGGCCGCGCGGATGGTGCGTCCTGTGTACAGCACGTCGTCGACGACGATGAGCCGCCGTCCAGTGATGTCGAAGCCGAGCTCAGTCTGGCCGACGATCGGCTGGGGCAGCCC
>CANMLD010000131.1 GCA_947498315.1 Pseudomonadota bacterium
TGAAAACGCAGACCCTTGGGTCGAGTCGCAGGCGTTCGATGTCCTCGATGCAGTCGCCGCCGGAGGCGAACAAGCACATGAGGCTCTCGACGTATCGGCGGACGACGTTCGACTTCATGCCGAGCCGGCTCGCGAGCGATCGGTACACCTTTCGGCCGAAGACCCGGCGGCAGAGTTCCACGACCAACGGCACGCCGCTGAACGACTTGAGATGACCTGCTTTCGCGGATTCGATCTTGAACGGAAGGACGCCCTGCTCTACGCTCTTGCTGCACCTCAGATTGTGGCCTAAGTAATAACGATTATAAGTTGCTTCCATGGTATTGAAACCCAAGTCGCCCCTATTCTCTTGAAATAAGATCATCCAGATGCCGATTTCGTAGTTATGAACGTCGAACCGGTCCAAGAGTTCACCCAGCAGGGAACAGCACGCCACCACGGCTAAGCACGCGTTCTGCTCGGCGAGGGCGGCATTGTCACCTGAGCGGAGGCGATTTATCGCCGACGATCAGGGCGAATCAACACAGGTTGGTGCGCACGATGCTCTGTGACTTTTCGGCGATTATCGTTACCCTCCGCCCGCGCGACCCGGGTCACGGTCGCAGTTCCCGAGGGCAGCGAGCTGCTCGACGGGCCAAGGCGGCGCTTGGAGACGATTCTCGATCGATACGAAGTGGTGGGTTCGCTCGGCTCGGGCGGCACTGCGGACGTGCTCGCGGTACGTGACCGTGCCCGTGGTGGTCAGGTCGTGGCGCTTAAGCGCCTCCGGGCCGGGGCCGAACGTGGGGCCGACTCGAGACGGCTGGCGCTGCTCGACGAGTACCTCTGCCTCGCCGGCCTCCGGCATCCGAACCTGCCGCAAGTACACGACTTTCTGGCGTCCACATCGACTGATTCGGCCGGCCCCCGCCGCCCCGCTTACACCCTTGAACGTGTCCTCGGGGAAACCGTTGACGTCGTCGCCGACGCACTCGACGGCAAGCTCAACGCCGTCGTGGGCGTCGGGCTCGGCCTCCTACGCGCCCTCGCGACGCTCCATGGTCGCGGCCTCATTCACGGCGACCTGCACCCCTCCAATCTCCTGGTTGACGGCGGTATCGCCGCGGCGAAGCTGGCGCTCGCGTCACCCGATCCGCTCGACGCCGTCGCGAGCCTGGTCCGGCTCCTCGACCTCACTCCGGGGGACTCCGGCGCCTTCGGAGCGCTCCCCTTCGTCGCCCCTGAGCGCCTCGAAGGTGGGCCTGCCACACCCGCCAGCGATCTCTATTCGCTCGGCGTCATCCTGCATCGCCTCGCGACGGGCGTACTCCCTTACCCGAACTACCCGGTACTCGGCCCCATCGTGGGCGAAGGCCGCCTCGGCGCCCTCCACGACCTCGTGCTCTCCCTTCTCGGCCCGAGCAGCCATCGCCCGAACCGCGCCGACCGCCTGTTCACGACGCTCGCTCGGGTCGCCGGTGGCGCCACGTCAGGCCCTTTCTCGACTGAGGTCGTCGCGCTTGGGCTTCGGTCGGCGCCCTTCGTGGAGACGCCGGTCGTCGCCGCCGCGATTCGTTCCGGCGTCTCCCGACTCGAATTGGCCACGGAGGGAGCCACGCTCACGGGCACCGAAGGTGCCGCGCTCACGGGCACCGAAGGTGCCGCGCTCACGGTCTTCCGAGGGCCCGCCGGCTCTGGGAAGTCACGCCTCCTCTTCGAACTCGAGCTCCGACTTCGCCGACTTCCGGCCAACTCGGACGTTCGCATCGCTCGCGTGTCGGCGCTCCCGGGGGACGGCCAGCAGGGCGGGGTCGCGGACCGGCTCGCCGAGCTGCTGTGGGTCGACCGCGCGGCAGAGCCCGACGGCAGCGTCGACGGTCGCGCCGCCTTCGATGACGCTGAACGCACCCTCCGAATGGCCGTAACGCTCGCTGCGCGCCGCCTCCTCGGGCCGGCGAGCAGCCTCGTTCCTTGCGTGCTCTTGATTGACGACGCCGACCGACTTGGCGACTTCGACCGTCGCGTCCTGTCGGCGCTCCTGGTTCGGGCCCGCGCGTCACGGCTCCCCATTACCGTCATCTTCGCCGCGACCGGTCCCGTGCAGTTCGTGGACGGCCCTCCCCCGGCTGAGATCGCTCTCACTCCCTTTACGTCCCACGAGCTCGAGGCGCTCATCACGGGCGGCTTGGCGGGGCGGCGTCCCTCGCAGGTCCTCGTCGCTCGGCTTGGCGAGGCTACCGGCGGACTCCCGGGCCTCGCCGTCGACGCGCTGGCGGCGGCCCACGCCGACGGTCTCGTGACGACAGACGACGACGCGCTCATCGTCGCCCCAAACGCGCCCAACCCGCTGCCGCTCCCGGCGACCTTCGAAGCCGGACTCGCGCGCGCCCTCCTCGCGCTACCCGCCGCGTCGCGCGCGTGGGTGGCCGTCATCGCGAACGCGCCTGCCCCCGTCCCCGAGGCGGTCATCGCCCTGACGTCCAACACCGCCCTCGCCGACGCCGGTCGGGCCGTCGCCTTCGGGCTTCTTCGCCAGGTCATCGACGGGTTCGACGCCTGCCTCGTCGTCGCCAACGCGCTCGTCGGCTCGGTCGCGCGTGACCTGCCTCCGCCCACTGATCTTTGGAAGCGCCTCGCGGACATCGACGAAGATGACCCGTCGGCCCGCTCACATCTCGCCCGCGCCACGCTCGCTGACGCCGCGCTCCACGTCGACGACAGCGAAGCCCGCCGGGCCGTCGCCGCCGCTCGCGGGCTCCTCGCGCAGGGCCGCGGCGCCGCCGTCGTCGCCATCCTCCGCCATGTCGAGCGCGTCTCGCCGCTCTCCGACCCGGAGCTCCTCGGCGACGCACTCGCGAGCGCCGGTGACATCGACGGCGCCCTCGCGGCTTACGCGCGGCTCCCAACGTCGGAGCGCGCCCGTGGATCGCTCCTCGTTCGTCGCGGCCGTTATGCGGAAGCCGTGCCGCTGCTCGAGGCGGCGGTAGCTAGAGACCCAAGCGACATCGTGGCTGTACGCGGCCTCGTAAGGGCCACACTCCTCCAGAGCCAACACGACGCCGCTCTCGCGTGGTGCGAGCGGGCCGAGCGCCTCGGCGACACGGGTGACCCGCGGGTCCTCTTCGCGCGCGGGCTCATCGCCTTCTATCGCGGTAACCACACGGTCGCCGCGGAGGCCTTCAGTCAAGCGGACACCGAGCTCGCGCGGCAGGGCGAGCTCGTCGAACGCGCGAACGTGAAGAACGCGATGGGCCTCGTCCACCATCGCCGCGCCGAGCTCGACGAGGCCGTCCGCCATTACGACGAGGCGCTCGCACTCGCCACGCGGTCCGGCGACTCCGAGCGCACCGTCTTGACGCTCATGAACCTCGCGACGATCGAACAGTCTCGCGGGCACGCGACCCGGGCGGAAGCGCGCTACAAAGAAGCGCTCACCGAAGCGCGCAGCGTCGGGCACCGCTCCGGCGCCATGAAGGTGCTCCAGAACCTCGGCAACCTCTATCTCTCGCTCGGCGATCTCGACGCCGCCAAACGCGAGCTCGAGGCCTCTCTCGCCATCTCGGACGCCGACGAGAACCTCTACATGAGCGCTTACACGCTCGGTGTCCTCGGCGAAGTTGCCGGGCTCCAAGGCGCGCTCGCCACGGGGCAAGACCTCCTCGAACGCTCGCTCGCCGGGTTCCTCTCGGTCGGAAGTGTCGCGGAAGCTGCCGACGTTCGCGTCCACCTCGCGGCGACGCTGCTGGAACGAGGTGACTTCACGGGCGCGCGCGAACACGCCGCCGCATCGCTCGCCGCCACGGCCGAGCCTCCCGTACCGCCCATACAGCTCGCCGCCCGGCTTCAGCTCGCCGAGATCGCGCGCGTCGCAGAGCCGCCTGACCTGGACGCGGCCCTCGAACACGTCCGCGCCGCCGAGACGCTCGCCGACGGACTCACGAGCCGTCCCGACGCGCGAGCCCGGAGCTTGACCGAGCTCCATCGCGTGCTGCGCGACCGCGGCGACTCCGGTGCAGCCCTCGACGCTGGCTTGCGGGCGCTAGCGGCGCTCGAAGGGCTCGCCGAAGCGATCCCGGATTCGCGTCGCGCCAAGTTCCTCGCCGTTCGCCCGCGCCGCCGCGCCTTGGCCGAGCTCACTTGGCTGCGCGGCATCACGACCGGCCGTGAGAGCCCATCGAGCCGCCTCCAGCGCCTCCTCGACGTGAACCAGCGCCTCAGCGCCGAGCGCGATCCGGATGCGCTCATCGAGTACATCATCGACTCCGCGATCCTTCTCACGGGAGCGGAGCGCGGCTTCCTGCTGCTCAAAGAGGGCCGTGGCGCCGCCGCCGCGCTCGAGGTCGCCGTCGCGCGAAACATCGACCAGGAGAACATCAAGAACAAGAAGTACAAGGTCAGCTACTCGATCGCCCAGCGCGTGGTCGAGAGTGGCGACCCGGTGCTGACGACCGACGCGATGGGCGACGATCGCTACTCGCAGTACCTGTCCATCCACCACTTGAAGCTGCGCAGCGTCCTCTGCGTGCCCCTGCACCGCACCGCGTTCGGCGAAGCAGACCGCCCCACGCGCGACGTGATCGGCGCCCTCTACGTCGACAACCGCTTTCAAACCAACGCGTTCTCGGCCGAGGACCTCTCGTTCATGCAGGCCTTCGGCGACCAGGCCGCCATCGCTCTCGGCAACGCCCGCCTCCTCGACGAACGCCGGCGCGCCCTCGACGAGCTGGCGCGCAGTCAGGCCCAGGTCCAAGCGCTCAACCAGAAGCTCACCGAACGCCTCGCCGAGAAGGAGCGCGTCCTCGCCGAGACCGAGAAGGAGCTGCTCGTCGTCCAGAGGCGCGCCCAGCAGGTACGCAGCCAGGGCTACGAAGCCATCATCGGCGAGAGCAACGCCATCCGCGCCGTCTTCCACATCCTCGACCGTGTGCGCGAGTCCGACATCCCGGTCCTCGTGACCGGCGAGTCCGGCACGGGCAAGGAGCTCGTCGCCCGCGCCATCCACGGCACGAGCCCTCGGAAGGACCGCACGTTCATCGCCATCAACTGCAGCTCGATCCCCGAGACCCTCATCGAATCCGAGCTCTTCGGTCACGTTCGCGGCGCGTTCACCGGCGCGACCTCAGACAAGAAGGGCGTCTTCGAGGCCGCCGACAAGGGGACGCTCTTCCTCGACGAGATCGGCGAGATGCCGCTCGAGATGCAGGCCAAGATGCTGCGCGCGCTGCAGGAAGGAGAGATCCAGAAGGTCGGCAGCCCTCGCCCCGTCAAAGTCGACGTGCGTATCGTCGCCGCCACCAACCGCACCCTCCGTGACATGGTCAGCCAGAAGACGTTCCGCGAGGACCTCTTCTACCGACTCGCCGTCGTGACCCTCGAGCTCCCTAGCCTCCGGGACCGCATCGAAGACCTGCCGATCCTCGTGTCGCACTTCATCGAGAAGAACAAGCGCGACGGCCTCGGCAAGGTCAACCACATCAGCCCGGAAGCCATGCGCTTGCTCGGGCGTTACCGCTGGCCGGGCAACGTCCGCGAGCTCGAGACCGTCATCAAGAACGCCTCCATCTTCTGCGAGACCGACACCCTGATCCCAGCCGACCTCTCGAACTTCCCAGGCATCGTCGGAGTGGGGCCGCTCCCGGCCGTCGCGCCGGTGACGGAAGGAGCCGTGAGACCGCTTGCACAGCTCGAACGCGACGCCATCACGCACGCCCTCGAGCTCTACGCTGGCAACAAGAAGCGCGCCGCCGAAGAGCTCGGCATCGACCGGCGGACGCTCTACAACAAGATCGCCATGTACGGAATCGCCATCGAACGGCGAGCCCACCACCTCGACCGAGACGACTGACCCGTCAAGGGAACGCCCGTGAGCACAACGCAACCCATGTCCTCGTTTCGATTCGCCATTCGCTGTATGCCCTCTTTCCTTCAGAGGGCGTCCTTCGTGCTCCTCCTCGCGCTCGTAGGCTCAGTGCCTTCAGCCGAGGCGTCCAATCCGCAGGTCGACGCCCTCGTAGAGAGCGCCAACGAGGCGAAGAAGGTCGGCAAGATCGACGTCGCCATCTCGACTTTGAAGACGGCCGTCAGCCTCGACCCGCGGCACGAAGGCGCCCTCGTGGCGCTCGGCCGCGCGTACGGCGTCAAGCAGGACTACGACAGCGCTGAGAAGACCTTCCTCGACCTGCTCGTCAAGGTCCCGAAGTCGCTGTCCGGTCATCGCTTCCTGGCGCTCACCTACCTGCGACGCGGCAACTCGACGAAAGCGCTGGACTACACGCAGAAGGCTATCGCGCTCAACCCCCGGGATTGGGAGTCGCACCACCTCCTCGCCGAGGTACAGCTCGCGGCCGGCGCTTACGACAAGGCCGTCGCGGCCGAGCAGGCGGTGCTCGCGCTCGACAAGGGCAACGTCGAAGCGATGCGTGGTCTCATGGTCATCTACCGGCTGCAGAAGAAGTACGATCAGGCGATCGCGCAGGCGCAGGCGGTGCTCAAGGCGAACAAGAACGATCTCGCGACCGAGCTGCAGGTCGCTGCGCTCTACGCCGAGAAGGGCGATATGAAGAAGTCGAAGAAGACGCTCGCGGACATCGAGAAGCGCGGGGCGGGCAGCCTCGCCACGCTCGAAAACGTCGCCGCGGCCTACGCGACTCTTGGCGCCGGTGAGGACGCGCTCCGGCTCTACAAGAAGCTCGTCGAGAAGGACCCCAAAAACCCGGTCGTTCAGCTCGCGCTCGGGACGCTCTACCTGCTCAAAAACCAGCCCGACGTCGCGCTGAAGCACGCGACCGCCGCTCAGACGCTCGCCCCCAAGTCCGCAGAACCACACCGTATCCTTGGTGCCATCGCCGGCGCCAAGGGCGACATGAAGGGCGCGGAGGCGTCGTTTCGGAAGGCCCTCGCTGCCGAGCCGAAGCGCCCGGACCTGAAGCTCGCCCTCGCCAGCGTGCTCGCCGAGACCGGCCGTCTCGACGAGGCCATCACCGAGTTCGAAGCCGTGCGTAAACAGGCCCCGCAGGCCCAAGAGCTGCTCCAACCGCTCTGCCAGCTCTACCGGCAGAAGGCCGACAAGACGAAGGGCAAGGACGTCTGTATCGCCGCTTGCAAGGCCGCGGGCGTGAAGCCCGAGGAGTGTGCCGTTCCCTGACCCCGAAGGGTGTGAGGTTGGCATACATTGTCCGTTGACAGACGCCCGCGTCTCATGGACTACCGGTAACGTGGCCGACTACCAGCGACTCCTCCCCGACAAGACCACCGCCCAGCAGGTCCTCGACCGTGAGCTAGCGCACGGTGGCGCTTTTGTCCCCACAGACTCGCCGCCGCGGCCGCTATCGCGCGTGAACGTCCGCGTCGTCCTGCCGTCTGGCGAGAGCGGCGTGGTGGCCGGCACGGCGGTGAACGTCATCGCGGGCGGCTTCTTCGTGCACTTCGATCCGGGCCCAGCCGAGGTCGCTCTTCGTGCGGCCGTGCGGGCGGCGATTGAGGCGGTGCCGCTGGTTCAGGCGCCACTGCCCGACGTGCCTTCAGAACCCGCCAGCGACCTCCCGCTCGAAGTCGCGGCCCTCGAAGTCGCGGATCTCGAAGTCGCCGCAGGCAGCACTCTCGTTGAGGCCGATCTCGCTGCCGCCATGGACAGCGCCGAAAGCGCCCACGGCACCGAAGCCCGCGAGCGCCTGAAGTCGGTCTTCAACCTCCTCGACCCCGCGAGCACCGTCCCGCTCCATCGGCAGATCGGAGCGCTCACGGTGGGTGAGCGAATCCGTCTCGCGCGGGTCGCGACGCGGCCCGTCCGCAAGGTGCTCATCCGCGACGTCGAGAAGCAACTGCACCTCGTCGTGATGACCAACCCGAAGACGTCCGATGCCGAGCTCGAGGAGTGGTCGGCGATGCCCGCCGTGTCGGCGGAGGCGCTGCGCTGGATCTCGAATCAGAAGCGGCTCATGTCCCGCCTGAACTTCCAGATGAACCTGGTCCAGAACCCGTCGACACCACAGGAGATCGCGCTCCGTCTCATCTCGGTGCTCCCCATCTCGGAGCTTCACCGCATCATGAAGTCGACCAAGGTCCGAGAGGCACTGCGTAAGGCTGCGAAGAAGCGGCTCACGGATACCGGTAATCTCTAGTAGAGCTTGTCCACCCGCGCACCCAAGTAGTAGTGCCCGAGGATCTGCACCGCGCTCTTGCCCATCTCGGCCATCCCCATGGCGCCGTACTGCGACATGCCAACGCCGTGGCCGTAGCCGCCGCCCACGAAGCGCCAGGTGGACGGGGTCTCTTCGATGATGAACATCGAGCTGCGCAGGTTGCCGAAGAGGCGGCGTATGGTCAGCTCGCCATCGACCTGAGCCTTGCCACTTTGGCCGACGATGGACAGTGACTTGGCGCGCCCACTGACGCCGCGTGCGAGGACCTTCAGCTCGATGACGGAGCCGATTTGGAACTTGGCATTGACCATCTCGTCGAGCTGCGCGCGTGTGATGGGCTGAGTCCACCGGAACACCTGGCTCGTCTTTGGCGTGGAGCCCGGGTAGTAGCGCTTCGGGCTCGTCGACACGAACGCGAAGAGCTGCTCTTCGGTCGGGACGGTGCCTGCTGGCCATGGCGCTTTCACGTCCGCCGGGGCGTCGAGCTGGCCGCGTAGCACAGCGTTGGGCGCGCCGGTCCAGACGTTCTCGTTGTGCTCGGTGTGTCCACCGCTGCAGGCGTGGTAGACGCTGTCCACGATGCGGTCTTCGCCGCTGAAGAGCATCTGCCCACGGGTTCGCTGAACGGCCGCGTTGGTCGTCGGCTGCTCTTTGCTGAGCCCGCCGTACACCTGACACTCGGTCCACGCGCAGGTCAGGTAGGGATCGGCGATGTTGCGCACGCCGATCTGCGCGAGCAGCTCGCCGCGAGCCGAGATCGCCTGGGCGTCGAGCGCCGCCGGTGGCGCGTTCGGGAATATCTCGGCGGGCACGACGCCCTGCAGCATCTCCTCGAACGAGACCCGGTTGATGACCGCGAGCTTCCCCTTCTTGTCGATGGCCACGATGATGTCGCCGCGGTACTTGCGGTCTTCGAAGCGGTGGCGCTCGTAGCCCTTGTCGATCTCGACACCGAGCACCTCGAGCGGCTCCTTCCCGGCCGGGACGATGGTCACGAGGTCCTGCTGTGAGAGCTGAATCCCGCTTTCGACGTCGCTGATGACGACCGTGCCTTTGGCTCGAGTCACCGGATCCGCAAAAGGCCACGGCGGCTTCTCGAGAGTGGTCTTCTCAGCAAACTCACGCGCACGCGCTGCCGCGGCCTCCTTGGTCGCATAGATCGGCTTCTCCACGACGAGGGCACGGCGACTGTCGATGGTGCGCCCGTTGAATGACACGATCCCGCCGAGCTCGAGCAGCTCGGTCGCCGTTCCGAGGGTCGTCCAGCGGGCGCGCGATTGGCGGATCAGGTCGACGGCGGCGCCCGGGAAGGCCTCGAGGACAACCCGGTATCGCGTCGAGCCGGCGATACCGCCTTCGACGCTCGCTTCGAGCACCGTCCCGGCGGCGACCAAGATCGACGCCTGCGCCGGGCCCGAGAGCACGATTCGCATGGGGCCCTTGGAGGTGACCTTGGCCTCGGGCCGGTCCTCCATCAGCCCGACCGTGATGACGGGCTCGCCCCCTGCGCCAAAGAGGAGCTGGGTCGAATACAGCATCTGCGCTTCATCGTGGGCGGGGGCTGTTGCGGTCGCCGCCGACGCGATACCCACGGCGAGGCTAACGAGGAGGGACAGGCTCACGACGTACTCCATCGATCGCGCGCGCTTCGGTATCAGCGCGCCGGGCTCACAGCAGGTTGGAAGCGCGTTCGGCGAGCTCGGAGCGCTCGCCCTTGCTCAGCGTGATGTGAGCCGCGATCTTCTCGTTCCGGAACTTGTTGGCGACGTAGGTGAGGCCGTTGTTCACCATGTCCACGTAGGGGTTGTCGATCTGGTAGGGGTCGCCTGTCAGGACGATCTTCGTGCCGTCGCCGGCACGCGTGATGATGGTCTTGACCTCATGCGGCGTGAGGTTCTGGGCCTCATCCACGATCAGGTATTGATTCGGGATCGAGCGACCACGGATGTAGGTGAGCGGCTCGATCTGCACGAAACCCTGGTGGAGCAGCTCCTGGTAGCCGCGGCTGTCACGGCGCTCGCCCTTCGACATATTCGTGAGCAGGTCGAGGTTGTCGTAGATGGGCTGCATCCAGGGCGTGAGCTTTTCTTCCACACTTCCGGGTAGATAGCCGATGTCGCGACCGAGCGGGAAGATGGGGCGAGAGATGAGCATACGCTGGTAAGCCTGCGCGTCGGTCGTGCGGTGCAGACCTGCTGCGAGCGCGAGCAACGTCTTGCCTGTACCGGCCTTGCCGACGAGCGTGACCAGCCGCACTTCGTCTCGAAGTAGCGCCTCGAGCGCGAAGTGCTGCTCCTTGTTGCGCGGCCGAATACCCCAGATACCGTCCTTCATGCGCGGGAGGTGGATGAACTTCCCGCCAGTGACGTCCGTACGCACCAGCGCCGTCGAGCTCGTCTGTACCTGACCACGCAGGAGGGCGTATTCGTTCTCAGAGAGGCTGTAGTCGGGCCGATCGGAGGCCGCGAGGGTGTCCTTGATCTCGGCGGCGCCCGACGCGTAGATCCCTTCGACGACGGCGTCCGGCACGACGAAGTCCACCATGCCGGTGTACATCTCGCTGATGTCGACGCGCTCGCGGTCGTAGTCGACGGCCTTGATCCCCACGGCCTCCGCACGAATCCGGAGGTTCGTGTCCATCGTCACGAAGATGAGCGGTGAGCCGGGGTCAGCCTTCTGCACGGCGAGCGCCGTCGCGAGGATGCTGTTGTCGGTCATGTGCGAGTTGGCGTATCGCTTCGGGAGCTCGAGGTCCGTGAAGCCGACCCGGAGCAAGCCGCCATTCGGCAGGGGCACACCGTCGATGATGCTGCCGAGCCCGCGCAGTTGGTCGAGCTCCCGCGATACCTGACGGGCGTTACGGCCGAGCTCCGAGAGATCCTTCTTGAATTGGTCGAGCTCCTCGATGCAGTAGATCGGCACCACGACGCAGTTGTCGGCGAACGCAAAGATCGAACCAGCGTCGTGCAGCAGCACATTCGTGTCGAGTACGAAGTTCTTGCGAACGCCCGCCGTGTGGGGCGCTGCGACCACTTCGAGACCGAGTGCCGTGGGTGCGGTTTCCATCGTGTGAACTCTCTCCCGATACGTCAGCGTGCGCCCCGATGGCGTCGCGGTCGCACCCTATCGAGGCGGCGACTGAGGGTCCAACAATTGACCTTTACGGTTTGGTCCCGAGCCCGCGATCCACGCCAGGGTGGTGCTGATCACCGGCGTTTGGCTGACTTGCCTTTGCCGCTCTTCTTCTTCGGCGGCTTTGCGGTCTCCGTCGCCAACACGGGCGCATCTACAGCCGGTGTCGGCTCGAGAGCGGGCTCTGAAGCGCTCTTGGCGGTGTCAACGTCGCCTAGCGCGGCGGCGTCGGCAGCGGCCACCGGCGGCGGATCACCAAAGGTCTCGAGTGACAAGCCGCTTGCGTGCTCCATCTCCGCTCCGAAGTCGCGTGCTGTCCCCCAGGAGATCGCGCGTCTCGCCCTTGGGCGCACGTCACGAGCCGCGAACGCCTCGGCCGCTTCGCCGGCGTGAACGTCGGCTTCGGCTGCTCTCCCGAGGCGACGGAGGACGTCGGCGCTCTGCTCGAGCGCCAGCGCGTGGTCGAGGGCGTAGTTCGAGCCGGCGAGAGCATGAATGCCGTCTCGAATCCGCGAGAGCCCACCTTCGATCGCGCCCCGTCGCGCCTCTCCCTCGGGTGACGTGCCAGAAGGAGATATGAAGGCAAGTCCAACTTCGATGTCGCCGAGCGCGACCAGCGCGAGCCCGAGCAGGCGTTGGCTCCCGAGGACCTCTGCCTCGGCGACCGCCCTGCCCGCTGTCGCGACTGCCGACTCGGTAAGGCCTCGCGTCATCTCCAGCGCGGCGACGTTCATCAAGATCGAGCTCAGCGTGCGCCGGTCGCCTGTCTCGAGCGTAATGGTGTGCGCTTCTTGCAGCAGAGCGTCGGATTCGTCGTAGCGCCCGTCTTGAAGGCAGGACTCCGCGAGGTTCGATAACAGCATCGCCGTCACGGGCCGGCTCCCGATCTCCCGCGAGATGTCGAGGCTCTCGCGCCACGCACCTTCCGCGCGCGGCACATCGCCGCGGGTCCATGCGACGACGCCGATGTTGTTGAGCGTCATCGACACCCCGACGCGGTCGTCGAGCTTGCGCCGAAGCGCGAGCGCGTCGGTGAGGTGCTTCTCGGCCGAGTCGAGGTCGAAGCGCTCGAGAAAGATGCAGCCGAGGTCGTGAAGCGACAGCGCCAGCCCTCGCGGATCGCGCTGACGCGTGCGGATGGCTTTGACGATCTCGAAGGACTTCTGCGCGCGGTCATGGTCGCCGCGTAGCCACTCGAGCTGACCGAGGTCTTCGAGACAATCGCCGCCCCCGCGTTCGTCCGTCACGGCGCGGTACATCTGCAGCGCGCCGCTCAAGTGTGCGCGAGCCTCATCGTACTGGCCCATCGCGCGATAGGCGCGCCCCATGCGATTCAGCGCCGCGGCGCCACGCCCCCGGCTACGCATCGACCAGGAGAGGTCGAGCATCTCGGCGAGCCGCTCGAGAGCCTTACCGTTCTGTCCCATGAGGAGGTGAAGCTCGCCGAGAGCCTGCAGCGTCGTGAGCCGCTCGGTGACGTCGTCGCGCGCCATCAGCCGCAGCGCATCTTCGTAGAGCCGAACGGCGTCGTCGGTGGCAAAGCCAGCACGCGCTCGTCGCGCGGCCGCCGCATAGACTTGCGCCGCGCGGCTCGAGTCGCCGGCGAGCTCGTAGTGGCGTGCGAGGAGGCTCTGGTGATCTTCGCAGAATCGCACGCCTTGAAGTTCGATCCAGTGCGCAACCACTCGATGCGCGCGGCTCCGCAAGGGCGAGGCCATCTCGGCCGCAAGGAGCTCGCGGTCGACGTCGAGGCGGAATCGGTACGCGTCGTCGCCGGGCACCGAACGGTCCCGAGCGGGCTCTAGGACCTCTCGGTCGACCAGCGACGCGAGGAGCGTTCGCAGCCGGTCAACCGTCCCGTCCTTCCCGACGCCGTGTATTGAGGTGGCGCCTTGCTCGCCCTGCCGCTGACAGGCGACCAGAATGCCCAGCCAGAACTGGGGACCTGCGATGGCGGCCTGCTGGAGCACCTCTCGGTCCGACGGTTCGAACTGCATGAGCCGCGCGCTGGCGACGCCCTCGAGGTCTCGAGGGATCTCGAGGCCTTGCAGCATGTCGACGTGAAGCTCCCACCCTCGACCGCCGGGCTCGAGGGCGATGATCCCGGACTGGTGCAGGTAGCGCACGACGGACCGCATCGCATACGGGTTGCCGCCTGCCCACTCGAGGATCGTGTCGACGACGATCTTCGACGACGCCGCCTTGGGAAGGCCCGCAAGGAGCGCCTTCAGCATCGTCTCGCTGTCGGGCCGGCTCATCGGACCCATCTCGATACGCTGTTTACGCTCCCAGCCCGGCGCGGCGCTGACGAGCTTGGGCCGGCCCACGAGGAGGAAGAGGACCGGCGAGTTGGCGAGGCCCGTCATTAGGAGGTCGATGAGCCCGAGTAGCGGCGCGCCGGCTCGGTGGGCCTCATCGAGGACGATGACCACCGGGCTCGTCTTGCTCAGGCGAACCAGCAGCCGCATCAGCGCTTGAGATGCACGTGGCACCAGGGTCGCCGCCGTGTCTTCCTCTCTCGCGTCTTGGAATTGCGTACCGGCGATCTTGAACCCGACGAGGAAGCCGACGAGCTGGGCGAGCTCGATGGCCTCCCCTCGCTGCTCTGGGAGATAGAGCGAGGTGACCAGTTCGACGCAGCGCTCGCCGAGACTCGCCTCGTCGAGATCGTCTGGGAGTTCGAGCAGCTCACGAAGGACTGCCGCCATCGCGGCGTAGGGTCGGCTGGGCTCCTCACGGCAGTAGGCTTCCGCGGTCAGGAGCTTGTGGTCGACGTCATGCGCGAGCTCACGGAAGCGGGTAACGAAGGAGGTCGTGCCGACGCCACGATCGCCGAGCAGCAACAT
>CANMLD010000132.1 GCA_947498315.1 Pseudomonadota bacterium
GGCCTGCGCCGTCGAGGTGAGCGCCAGAAACGCCCGCGCCCCGAAGAAAAGCGAGTCTGGGCGTCTCTTGAGCGTACGCTCAAGGAGGTCATCGGCACTGGGTTCGACGAGGCTGAGCGCCGCGACCCGCTTCGGACCAAAACGTGGTACGTCCTGGTAGACGGCGATCCAGACTTGGAGAAGGCGGTACGCGCCGAAGCCCATAGGCGCCATCGGCCCGTGACCCTCATCCAAGTCGTCCGACGGCGCGGTCGGGGCTGAAGGGGCCGCCGGTGCGCACGGGGCCCTTGGCGTAGGCTGCACCCAGACGGCTGGGTCGGTCGTTGGTGGCGAATGGGTCGCGGGCTCTGGGAGCGATGGCGGTACTGGCGTCCCGGGCGGCGGCGGCGGCGGCGGCGCGGGCGGCGGCGGCGATGCCTGCGGGTGCGCGAGTGCGAACGGTGGCTCCGACGCGGGCGGTACCGGTGGCGGTGGCGGTGCGGGTGGCGGCGGCGCCGAGTTGGGCAAGGCGGGCTCTGGTGGAGGCGGCTCCTTCGGCGTGTTCCTCGTCTGGGACTCGGTGCCAAGCTCCGTGCCCGAGGTGGCGCAGAACGCGATACAGCGCGCCAACGGCGGCCGCGGTGGAGTCGGCGGCAACGCCGGCGTTGGCGGAATCGGCGGTAAGTCTAGGCTCGGCGGGAGTGAAGGGGACACGGGGAACCTGACCTGGTGCTCCGGCTCTGGCGAGGCAGGTGGCAAGGGCGGCGATGGCGGCCACGGCGGCGGGGGTGGTGGTGGCTGCGGTGGGTCGAGTTAGGCCCGCTACGCGTCCGGCCAAGGCTCGCTGAGCCTCGCCGCGATCAAGAGCAGCAATCAGCTACTTCCTGGCGGCGCCGGGGGGACGAGCGGCCAAGGCGGGTTGAGCCTCAAGAACAGCGGCAGCAAGGGTGCCGACGGGGCGTTTAGCTTGGCCAACTTCTGAGCGCGCTCGGCGTGGATATGCTTCAACGCAGCAACTCGCTTGCCTGAGCACCGGAATCAATGGGCGATCGCAATGGCCGCTGCAAACTCTGGCCGCATCTTCGTGCCCCACCAGGGCGTGCCCTTTCGCTCCGAGAACTCCGAACGGCACTTGGAACACTGCAGGACCCGCAACGTGCCGGAGCCCTTGCCTTTCCGGACCCGGAGGTTCCTCCCGCAATTCCGCTCTCGACGCGCCTCGCCGTTGAGCTCGGGCTCAGCGGGACCGAGGCTTGCGTCCGGAGGGACCCGCCGCGCGGGTCGGCTTGGCCTTGCGGGGCGCCTTCCTCACCTTCGGCTCCGTCTTCTGTTCGGGTGGTTGTTTGGCCCGAGCCTTTTGTGGCTCATCGGCAGACTTTGTCCGGGATATCCCTTTGGCCACTGCGGGCCCGTCTGGCCGGACTCGCGGCCGTTCGGCAACTGACGTCGCTGCAGCTCGCCTGTTCTTGGTCTTGTCGGGTGGAGACGCGGCGCCCACCTCCTTCTTCTGCCTACGCGGCGAGGGGGTGCTCCCGGCGCCTGTCTTGACGACGCCGCCGCTCGTCACTAGGGCGATCAGCGACTTGTCGCGCTCCGTCACGAAGTTGACCACGAGGCCCGCGCGCCCGGCGCGTGCGGTTCGACCGACGCGATGGAGGTAGTTCTCGGTCTGGCTCGGCAGATGGTAGTTCACCACCCGGTCGACGACCTCGATGTCGAGACCTCTCGCACCGAGGTCGGTCGCCACGAGGAACTTCACCTCGCCGGCTCGAAACGCGGTCAGGTTGGCCCGGCGATCTTGTTTCTCCATCTCCCCGCGGTAGACGGCGCAAGGGTAGCCGCGCTCAGTCAAGTCGGCGGCGAGCGCGTCGCATTGCTCGCGCGTGTTCGTGAAGAAGATGGTGCTGCCCTCGACCTTCTCTAGGAGTACGCGGCCGAGCTGGGGGCGCCGGTCGCCGCCGCCGACGACGCGATTGGACGTGAGGAGGGTCGGGACGACCTGATGAGCCCCGCCGGAGCGGATGACCTCAGCCCCTTTGAAGAGCTGCGCGATGAGCCCCGCGACGGCGGGAGGGACCGTGGCCGAAAACAATGCCAGCTGACGTTTCGGAGGGCACGCGGCCACGATGCGTTTGGCCGCTGGGAGGAAGCCCTCGTCGAACATCTGATCGGTCTCGTCGAAGACGAGCAGTCGAACGTCGCCAAGATAGACGAGGCTCTCGTCGAGCAGCTTGATGAGGCGCCCCGGCGTCGCGACGAGGACCTCGAAAGGGCCGCTGGCGTTGTTGCGAGCGACCTCGAGCTTCGTACCACCGAGGATCGGCCGAACCCGCAGGCGCGTGGTGTGCGTGAACAGTTTGAAGACGCGCGCTACTTGCTCACCGAGATCGCGCCCCGGCACTACCACGACGGCGCGCGGGCGGCCGGAGTGGGCCACGGCATCTCCAGCCTCTTCGAGGCGTTTGAGCGCGTCGAGCATGGGTAGAACGTAAGCGAGGGTCTTACCGCTGCCTGTCGGGGACACCCCGACGACGGAGCGTCCATCGAGGAGCGCGGGGATGACCCGGGCCTGAATCTCGGTCGTGGTTATGAGGCCACGCTCAGTGAGGGTCGCGTGCAGGGAGGGGATGAGCTCGAAGTCGGCGAAAGTCTGCGTCATAGGGGAGCCTGTAGCGCAAAGGACGCTAGTAAACCAGCAGGCGATGTGGCTCGTGACCGGCTCGACGCCGTGGGCAATCCGGCGCAGACCCCACCACGGCACACGTTTCGCGACGTTTGGGGGGCCCGTTGGCGCCAGCATTGGGCTTAAGTAAGCGGCATTGCAGCTAACCCGCCGTCGCCCCAAACTTCTCCGCAAAGCGCAGGAGCTCCCGCACCGCCTCGAAAGCCGCTGGCAACCCCCGCGCCCACTCCGCTGCCGAGACCCCTCGAACGAGCTCAGTAGGCGTAAGCCGCCAACGAGAATCCCGCCGCTGAGCCAGCCGAAGCGCCGGCGCTCCTGCAAGGGGACTCTCGGGAGCCAACTGAACGGAGATGGCGGCCTCGGTAAAGGCAAAGCTCTTGATGGCCACCTTCTCGCACTCGAGTTTGAGGGCGGTGAGCTCGCGGAGTAAGACCGCTTCGGGCGGGAGCCGGCCCGCCCGGTCAGCGAGGTCGGCGAAGACATCCTCGAGCTCGGCACTGCTCATGGCGGAGGCGACGCGTTTGTAGAAGACCAGGCGTTGGTTTTCGTCGGGGACGTAGCCTTCGGGGAGGAAGGCCGAGACGGCGACCTTCATCTCGCACTTGGGTGGGGGCGGCACGTACTCGACGGTGGAGAGCTTCTGGACGGCCTCGAAGAGGAGCTCGGTGAAGAGGTCGAGGCCGACGTCGCGGACGTGGCCGGATTGGGAGGCGCCGATGAGGTTGCCGGCGCCGCGGATCTCCATGTCCATCGTGGCGATGGCGAAGCCGCTTCCGAGCTCGGAGTAGCGCTGCATCGCTTCGATGCGCTTCTTTGCCGTGACGTCTAGCGCTTCGGGTTCGGCGACGAGGAGGTGGCAATAGGCCCTTCGCGAAGAGCGCCCGACGCGGCCGCGGAGCTGGTAGAGCTGGGCCAGGCCGAGGCGGTCGGCGCGGTGAATGATCATGGTGTTGGCGTTCGAGATGTCGAGGCCCGACTCGATGATGGTCGTGCTGACCAAGATGTCGGCTTCGCCCGCGATGAAGGCGAGCATGACCTTCTCGAGCGTCGCTTCGGGCATCTGGCCGTGGCCGACGAGGATTCGCGCGGTCGGAACGAGGCGCTGGACCCGGTCCGCGAGGGCGCCGATGGTCTCGACCTGGTTGTGGACGACATAGACTTGGCCACCTCGCCCGAGCTCGAGTTCGATGGCTTCTTGGATGACGTCGTCCGAGATACGCGTCACCAGGGTGCGTACGGCGAGGCGGTCCGACGGGGGCGTCGAGATGACGCTCATGTCGCGTAGTCCCGAGATGGCCATGTTGAGAGTGCGCGGGATGGGCGTGGCGGTCAGCGTGAGCACGTCCACGAGCGCCTTCATCTGCTTTAGGCGCTCCTTGTGCTTGACCCCGAAGCGGTGCTCTTCGTCGATGATGAGGAGCCCGAGGTCCTTGAAGACGACGTCTTTGGAGAGGAGCCGATGCGTCCCGATGACGATGTCGATCTGCCCCTTCGCCAGCTTCTCGAGGATGGCCGCCTCCTCGGTCCCCGAGCGGAAGCGCGAGAGCACGGCGACGGTGAGGGGGTAGCCCGCAAAACGCGTGATGAACGAGCGACCGTGTTGCTCGGCCAGGACCGTGGTCGGCACGAGCACGGCGACCTGCTTCTGGTCGTAGGCCGCGCGGAAAGCCGCCCGGATCGCGACCTCGGTCTTGCCGAAGCCCACGTCGCCGCAGACGAGGCGGTCCATCGGGCATGCGGCGTCCATGTCCGCCATGACCTCCTCGATGGCCCGGAGCTGATCGGGGGTCTCGTCGTAGGGGAAGGCGGCCTCGAACTCACTGAGGTAGTCGTCGCGCCCACTGTACGGCGGACGCGGGCGCGCCTTGCGCTCGGCCTGCACCGCCACCAGCTCGGCGGCCATGTCCTCGGCCGACTTCTTGGCGCGGGCCTTGGTCTTCTCCCAGGTCTTCGCGCCGAGCTTGTCGAGGGGCGGGGGGGCATCGTCGCCCGCCGAGTAACGCTGGACGCGGTCGAGCTTGTAGACGGGCACGTAGAGGACGTGCTCGTCTTTGTAGATGAGCTTGAGGAAGTCCTGCGCCACCCCTTCGAGGACAAGGTGCACGAGGCCTTCGTAGCGCCCGATGCCGTAGTCGGCGTGGACGACGAGTGAGCCCGTCGAGAGCTCGCGGAAGCCCTGAAGGAGCTGCTCTTTGACCTTCGGGGGCTTCACGCGCCGTTCGAGGCGACGCTGGTGCGGGAGGATGTCTTCGGTCCCGAGGACGACGAGCGGCGCCCCGGGGGCTTCGAAGCCGTGCGGGAGCTCGCCTTCGAAGATGAAGAGATCCGCGTCGTCGGCCACAAGGCCGTCGAGCGCGTGCAGTGGGATCGGCCCGTCCAAGGCCTTGACCTTCAAGGCGTAGTGGCTGAGCACCCCTTCGAGGCGCGAAGCGTGTCCTCGCGTGGAGGCGACCGCCACGACCGCCTTGCCCGCCCGCCGCCAGCGCGCGATGTGGCTCGCGACCGGCTCAAAGGCGTGGTCGTCGCCCCGCCGCGCCGCCACCGCCCTACGGAGCTCCTCGTGGCCCGGCGCCGAGAAAGGCACCTGAACGGGGATGGGCGAGTCGTCCATCACGATGGAGTCGATGACGAGCTCGGGCGAGAGCGTTAGCGGCGCATAGAGCGACTCCACAGGGAACGCGAGGCGTCCGGCGGCGACCGCCTCACGGTGCTCGACCTCCGCTAGGGCCAACAACTCGGTGGTGGCCCGCGTCACCGTAGCGGGATCCACCACCACCCAGAGCGGCGGCTCCCCCACGCGCCCGGCGAGGTAGGCGCTCGCGACCGGGACGAGGTCCGAGAACGCGGGCGCCCAGCCTTCATGACCGAGGGGCCGAACGCCGGACTCCAGCTCGCCGAGGATGGCCCGCAACCGCACGGCCGGGACGCCGCACTCGCCGCCCTGCACTCGAATTCGGTCCTTCGCCTGACGCCAAGCTTCGGGCGACAGCAGCACCTCACGGCACGGTGGAACGAGCACCTCCGCGAGGCTGCCGGGTAAGCTGCGCTGGGACTCGACCTCGAAAGCCCGAATGGTCTCGATGACGTCGCCGAAGAAGTCGAGCCGCACGGGCGCGGCGGCGCCGATGGGGAAGACGTCGAGCAGGCTGCCGCGAACGGCATAGCTGCCCGGGTCGTCGACGACGGGATTTCGAGCATAACCTGCGGAGTCGAGAGCGATCTCGAGGGCTTCGCGTTCGACCTCCAGGCCCGGCGTGAGCCGCACGGTGCGTTCGACCAGGAACGATGGCGGCACCGCTCTACGGCACAGCGCCGGGACACTGGTAACGACGAGCGTCCAGGGCCCCGTGAGCCGCCAAAGGGCGCTGACCCGGTCCTGCTCGGTCGCGCGACTCGGCGACGCGGCCTTGAAGGGCGAGACATCAGTGGCCGACAGCCGAATCAACACGTCGGGGTCAGGCAGAAAAGAGGCGAGCGTTTGCGCCAGGGCCTCGGCGCTCTCGTCCGACGGCGTGACGATGACGACGGGCCGCCCCACACGCGGGAGCAACGACGCGAGCGCATAGGCGCGGGGCCCGGCTTCCCCCGAGACGAGCAACGCGCTCGGCCGCGCCCCCCCGTTCTTCGGGGAGCGCACGGCCTGCACGATGCGAGAGAGAAGCGAGCTCATCGGGGCTGCTCTGGAGTGCGGGGGGCCGAAGCCGAGTCGTTAGGGCGGGAGGAAGTCAGCGGTGTACGGGACCACCGTGACGCGCGTCACGGCGGGCAGCGCCTCGATGGGCTCCCGGAGCTCGTCGGCGGTGCAGACGATGACCACGACGAGGTTCTTCGGGCGGAGGTGCTCCACAATCGCGCGGTGGATCTCCTCGCGCGTGAGCCGCGCAACGGCGTCGAGGTGCCGCTCCATCGCGTCTTCGGGCAGGCCCAGCAGCGCGTTCTGGATCCGTTCACCGAGCCGCTTCGACGGGGTCTCTGAGCGGAAAGCGAGCTGGTTACCGAGGTAGCTCTTGGCAAACGCAACCTCGGCGTCGGTGGGCCCTTCATTGACGAAGGTCTCGAGCAGCTCGAGCCCGAGCGCCAGCGCGGCGACCGCGTCCTTCTTCGCCGGGTAGTAGCGCAACCAAAAGGAACCCGACTCCTTGGAGGTGGTGTAGCTCGAGTACGCGCCGTAAGACCAGCCGCGCTTCTCTCGGATCTCGTGGCTGAGGCGCGCCGTGAAGGTGCCGCCGAAGATCGCATTGGCGACGACGAGCGCGTCGTAATCCGGGTGATGGATAGAGGGGGCGGGGTGACCCGCGAAGATCTGGGTCTGGGACCGCTCGGGTTTGTCGATGAGCCAAACTTGCAACCCGTCTGGGAGCGATCGGGCCCACGGTGGCGTGCACACCGCGGTGGACCGAAGCGGGAGGACTGCGGGACCAAGCTCGGCCTCCATGAGGGCTTCGTCGATGTCTCCGGCCCCGCCGATGACGAGGCCGTCACGGGCGAAGATGGACGGCAGCACCTCGATGATGTCAGCCGTGGTGATGCGCGCGAGGCTCTCCGGCGTGCCGCTGATCGGACGGGCGCCCGGATCGGGCCGCAACAGCGCTTGATTGAAGAGGTGCTGGGCGAGCTCCTCGTCGTTGTCGCGGCGTTCCTCGAGCTCGGCCAGCGTCTGGCGTCGAAGTCGATCGAGTTCGACCGGCTCGAGGTTGGGCGCGAGCAGCGAGTCGCGTAGCAGCGCGTAGAATTCGGTCGAGCTCTCGGTGAGCGTGTCGCCAGCGAGGGTCGTATGATCGCGGCCGACGTGGATCTCGAGCGACGCGCCGAGGCCCTCGAGTGCGTCGACGAAGGCTTCGTGGCTGCGGCCGCGGGCGCCCCTGAGGATCATTTGGCCAGCGAGGTAATGCAGGCCTTCCTTGCCGGGAGGATCGAGGCGAGCGCCTCGTGGAAAGGCGAGATGCACGAAAGCAAAGGGGAATTCACGTTCGGTGACTGCGATCACGCTTCACCCCCTTGGCGCTCATGGTCGTCGTCGTCGTCGTCCTCGTCAGCCGCATCGCTGACCGCCGGAGCTTCCCCGTTCGGGAGTCCGATCACCGTGGCTCGCCGATCGGGAGATAGATAGGTGCTCACGGCGCGCTGAATGTCGTCAGCGCCGACGAGCTTGAGCGCGTCAATGGCGCGAGGGAAAGCCCCGACATCGCCGAGAGTCGCGTCATAGAAGCCGAACTTGCCGGCCATCGCGTTGGCAGCGTAGCTCGTCCGGTACAAGGTCGACACGACCTGGCGTCGGGCTTTGATGACTTCGGCGGGAGTTGGGCCGTACTTGGCGAGGCGCGCGATCTCGCTCAGGAGCTCGGCCTCGATGGCGGCGCTCGACCCCGGGACGCGGGCTGTGGCCGCGATCTCGACGAGGCCGGGGTAGCGGAACTGCGGCGAGAAGCCATCTATCGAGACCGCCAATTCGAGTTGGTCGATGAGGCGACGTTCGAGGCGCGACGAATCGCCGCCGAGCAGCAGCTCGACCGCGACCTCGAGGGCGGGCGCATCCGAATGGCCAATGCCGGGGCCGATATAGCCGAGGTAAAGGCGGTCGGCCGAGAGCGGAAGAGACAGGGTCTCGCGGCTGGCGCCGGGGATGATGGGGTGCGGCGGTTCGACCTGCGGAGGCAACACCGACGATGGGAGGTGGCCGTAGCAGCGGTCGATAGTCTCGAGCACGTGGACCGAATCCACGGCACCGACGACGACCAGAGTCGCGTTGTTGGGCGCGTAATAGGTCCGGTAAAACTCCTCGCAGTCGGCAACCGTGATGCCCTCGATGTCCGCCATCCAGCCGATCGTCGGCCAGCCGTAAGGGTGGCCGTCCAAAGCGTTGGCCCAGAGACGCTCGGAGAGTTGCCCGTCGGGGTCGTCTTCGACTCGGTAGCGCCTCTCGTTGATGACGACCTCTCGCTCGCTCGAGAGCTGGGTGTCGTTCAGGATGAGGTTGACCATTCGGTCGGCTTCGACCGAGGCCACGAACTCGAGGTTGCCCTTCGAGGCGGGCAGGACCTCGTGGTAGTAGGTCCAGTCGAGCCATGTCGCCGCGTTGGTTTGGGCGCCGCGCTCCTCCATCGATCGGTCGAAGACGCCATCCCCGAAGGTCTTCGTGGCCTTGAACATCATGTGTTCGAAGAGGTGCGCAATGCCGGTCTTACCGGCGCGTTCGTGGCGGGAGCCGACGCGGTACCACGTGTGATATGCGAAGACGGTGGATCGGGGATCGGGGAGTATGATAACCCGCAGCCCGTTTCGATGGACGAAAGAGGTGATGGTCCGTTCGCCGAACGAAATGTCGGGGAGCGGCTCGAAACGACGCGCCACCTGTGGGGCGCTTCGTCCGAGCACGACGGTCGCCGTGAGCGACGGCGCCCCGGAGCTCGTAGAGCTGATTGGGATCAAGGGGTTGTCCTAGGGGTCGGGGTAGCGACGGTGTCCATGGCGCGAACCAAGTGGTCCACCGAGGACCTATCGAAGTCGGGCACGAAGAGGTAGGGGAGCTCGATACGCGGCAGCGCCGAGCGAGACGCGAGCCAAGCGAGGTGGGCGTCCTGTGAGCGGCGGCGGTCGATGAGGAACCGGGCGGCGGCGAGCGCGGCCGAGCCGGCCTCCGACTTCATCCCGACCTGTTCGAGTTCACGTTCGACTGCCGCCGAGGGCAACGGCGGGAAGAGGCCGTTGATGAAGAGCGCGCCAGGCGCGACCCGCAAGGTGTCGTGCATGCGGGCCTCGAGCTCCATCGATTCGCGGACCGGCATCTCTTCGGCGAGCGTCACGATGTTCATGCACGAGCGCGCCGGGTCGATGAGCATCTCTTTGATCTGCCCGACCTCGTCCGCCATCGGGCCGCTCTTCACGGTCTCGGTGATCACGTGGGGCAGCGCGAGTAGAGAGACGCCGTGTCCCGTGGCTGGCGAGTCGATGATGAGTGAGTCCCAGCGCGGCTGGCCGTCGGGCAGCCGCTCTTGCTCGAGATGCCACGCCTTGCCGATGAGCACGAGCTCGTTCATACCCGGGATCATGCGCGTCAGCGACTTCATGACCGGGTTCTCGAAGACGAGCCGGTAAAGACGCTCGAACTTGAGCTTCATGAGCCCGTATTCATGGAGCGCAGGCCCGGGGGTGACGTTGATGACCTGCACCCGGGGCTCGATGGTCACGATGTCGTAGGTCGCGGGGTCGCCTTGATAGCCGAGGAGGCGGGCGACCCGAGGCTGCGCGGCGAGCTCGACGATGAGGACGCGCTTCCCAGAACGCGCGAGCCGCAAGGCGAGGGCCGCTGATACGGTGGACTTGCCGACGCCGCCTTTGCCAGCCACGACGATGAAGCGCCGCGATCCGATGCGGGCAAGGACCTCGTCCTGAGCCGGAGTTGGGTTGATCACGTTCATGAAGCGCTCCTCGGGAGCGAGTCAGGGCGTAGTGCTATCGTGGGGATGGGCGGGAGGAGCGCGATCACGGGAGACGGGTTGTCCCTTGCCAATGAGCGATCGTCAAGCGTTGGCCCCACTTCCATGGGAGCGACGCGACGAATTGAGAGCGGTTCACCCGCGGGTGAACGCGTTCTCGTGGCCACAGTGCTCACACACTACCATCGATGAAGGCCGCTCCGCTCCGGCCGGGAGCCGCTCGCCACAGACGCAAACCCAGCCGACGATGCGGGCCGGTACGCCCATGACGAGCGCGTGGTCAGGCACGTCGGCGGTGACGACCGCGCCGGCAGCCACCATGGCGTAACGGCCAATGCGGTGACCACAGACCACGGTGCAGTTGGCGCCAAAGGTGGCCCCTCGGCCGACCGGAGTGGCGGCGAACGCGTCTTTGCGCTCCACGTGAGCGCGCGGGTTCGTCACGTTGGTGAAGACCACGGATGGTCCGCAGAAGACCTCGGCGTCCAAGGTCACACCGCGGTACAGAGAGACGTTGTTCTGAATCTTGCAGCGATCCCCTATGGTTACACCATCGGCGACGAACGTGTTTTGACCGAGGATGCAGCCCTCGCCGACACGGGCGCCCGCCATGACGTGGCTGTAGTGCCAGACCTTGGTACCCAAGCCGATGTGGGCACCATCAGCGACCGTGGCGGTGGGGTGGATCGTGACACCGTGTCGGGCTGCGGACGGCGCGGTTTGTACTGATGTGCTGGTCAGCTCGAGGGCTTCTCCGCCCCGCTCGAGGCTGTCTTGGCAGCGTGAGAGCACCCTGAGCACAGCAAGCCCAGACTCGCCGTCGGTGAGCGGCGGAGTGCGCGTCCTGATGGCGGTAATGAAGGCCTCGCACTCGGTCCGGAGGGGTTCCTCGTCGCCGAAAGCCACGGGCCGAGCGTCGGCTTTGCGTGGGACGGGAATGCGATCGACCCAGTCCATGCCGTGCTCATAGAGCAGTAGCTCCTTCTTGCCATCGTCGAAGACCGCCATGGCCTTCTCGCCTACCACGACCAGCTTCTGCTCCTTGAAGGGGTGGAGCCAGCTCACGTGGATGTGAGCCTTGACGCCACTTGGGAAGGAGAACGTCGAGACCGTCACGTCGGCGATGGATGGGTGGAGGTAGTTGCCGCCCATCGCGGAGACGCGCTCCGGCAGCTCTCCGAGGAGGCGCAAGAGGATGGCGACGTCGTGCGGGGCGAAGCTCCAGAGGATGTTCTCTTCGCGGCGCACCTTCCCCAGGTTCAGCCGGTTCGAGTAGACGTACCGCAGGTTGCCGAGGGCGCCGGACGCAACGAGCCCCGATAGAGCGCGGACGGCCGGGTGGTACTCGAGGATGTGGCCCACCATCAGGATGCGGCCTTCCCGGCGGGCGAGCGCGACCAGGGTCTCGCCGTCCTCGACCCGGAGCGCGAGCGGCTTCTCCACCATCACGTCCTTACCGGCGGCAAGGCACTCGTAGGCGAGCCGGAAGTGCGTCTCGGCAGGCGTCGCGAGCACGACGCCGGAGACGTCGTTGCGGGCCAGGACACTCGCGAGGTTGCGCTCGACGTCGACGCCGGGAAACGCGGTGACGGCGGCTCGCAGGCGCTCCTCGTCACGGTCGCAGACGACGCGCAATGCGCCAAGGGCGTGGAAGTTACGGGTGTGGTTCTTGCCCCAGTAGCCGTTGCCGACGACCGCGATGCCCACGTCTTTGACTTGATCGCTCATCCCGCTCTCACCTCCAGCTCTTCCCACTTCTTCAGGTTGTCGCGCACTTCGGCGGCTTCTTCGAAGCGCTCATCCTTGGCGAACTGCCACATCTCCTTCTTGAGACGGGCTATGGTCTCGCGGATCTCCAGGATGGAGACAGAGCGCGACACGTCGGCCTCTCGGCCCTTCTTGCGCCGACCCTTGCGGTCGTCATCCGGCATGTCGAGCTCGAGGATGGCCTTGCGGATGGTCTTCGGCGTAATGCCGTGCGCGACGTTGTGTGCTGCCTGCTTCTCGCGTCGGCGTTCAGTCTCCTCGATAGCCGCCTTCATCGAATCGGTCATGCGGTCGGCGTACAGAAAGACGCGACCCTGCTCGTTACGGGCGGCGCGGCCGATGGTCTGGATGAGGCTCGTTCGACCGCGTAGGAAGCCCTCCTTGTCAGCGTCGAGGATAGCCACGAGGCTGACCTCGGGGATGTCGAGACCCTCGCGGAGAAGGTTGATGCCAACGAGGACATCGAAGCTGCCTTTGCGGAGATCGCGGATGATGGCGATGCGCTCGAGCGTGTCGACGTCGCTGTGGAGGTAACGGACCTTGATGCCGAGGCTCGAATAGTACTCGGTCAGGTCCTCTGCCATACGTTTGGTGAGGGTTGTAACGAGGACTCTCTCGTCGCTCTCGATGCGCAGCCGGATCTCGCCCAACAGGTCGTCCACCTGTGATCCGACGGGCCTCACCTCGATGATGGGATCGAGGAGCCCAGTCGGGCGGATGATCTGCTCGGAGAAAACGCCGGCCGTCTGTTCGATCTCCCACGGTCCGGGCGTGGCGCTGACGTGCACGCAATGCACCATGCGATCGAGCCACTCGGAGAACTTGAGCGGCCGGTTGTCGAGCGCGCTCGGCAGCCGGAAGCCGAAGTCGACCAGCGTCTCTTTGCGGCTGCGGTCGCCACGGTACATGGCACCGATCTGCGGGATGGTCACGTGCGACTCGTCGAGGATGCACAGGAAGGGCTTAGGGAAGTAGTCGATGAGCGTTGGCGGGGGGTCGCCTTCGTTTGCATGCGTGAAGTGGCGCGAGTAGTTCTCGATACCATTGCAGTGCCCCATCTGCTCGAGCATCTCGAGGTCGTAGAGCGTGCGCTCCTCTAGACGCTGTGCCTCGACGAGCTTCTCGTTCGCCCGAAGCACCATCAGCCGCGCCGTCAGCTCCTCGCGTATCTGACCGATGGCCCGCTTCCGGTCGGCTTCGAAGGTGACGTAATGGCTTGCGGGGAAGATGGCGGCGTGGTCGATGCGCTTCAGCACCCGGCCTCGGAGAGGGTCGACCTCGGCGATCTCGTCGATCTCGTCGCCGAAGAAGCTCACGCGAATCGCAGTGTTTTGCTCGGCCGCTGGGAAGATCTCGACCGTGTCCCCGCGCACACGGAACGTGCCTCGGTGGAAGTCGAAGTCGTTGCGCTCGTACTGAATCTCGACGAGCCGTTCGAGCAGCATGTCGCGATCGAGCTGCTGGCCGACGTCGATAGTCACGAGCATGCCGGAGTACGACTCTCGCGAGCCGATGCCGTAGATGCATGAGACCGACGCGACGATGATGACGTCTTGCCGAGACATGAGAGACGCCGTCGCCGCGTGGCGCATGCGATCGATCTCGTCGTTGATGATGGCGTCCTTCTCGATGTAGGTGTTGGTCGAGGGGACGAAGGCCTCCGGCTGGTAGTAGTCGTAATAACTGACGAAGTACTGAACTGCCGCCTCTGGGAAGAACTCCTTCAGATCCGAGAAGAGCTGGGCAGCAAGGATCTTGTTTGGCGCCATCACCAGCGTGGGGAGGCCCGTGCGTGCGATGACGTTCGCCATCGTGAAGGTCTTGCCGGTGCCGGTGGCGCCGAGGAGGACCTGGTGCAGGTCGCCGCGTAGCAGACCTTCTGTGAGCTGCTCGATGGCGGCGGGCTGATCGCCACTAGGTTCAAAGGAGGCCGCGAGTTTGAAGGGGCTCTGCATCGCGACGCAGTGTAGCCCGCGCCCTGAGAACTTCAATTGCGCTGCCGGCGCTCCCAAGGTGCGTCTGCTTCGACCATGGGACCCAATGCCGGAGGCCTTAAATGAAAGCACCCGGGTCTCCGTGCTCCTTAGAGCCGGCGAACCGGGTGTTGTTGCGCTCCGCACCGGTGGGCCTCGAAAGGACGACCGGTGGGAGTCTGGTCAGCTTAGGGAGCCTCTCGCGTAAGTGAGCAGGACCCCGTGCTGCTTACCAGCGACCGCCGCCG
>CANMLD010000133.1 GCA_947498315.1 Pseudomonadota bacterium
GATCACCAGTGGGATCACCAGTGGGATCAATCGTCGCAAAAGTCCGCTTCCTTCCAGTCGATGACGCCTCTCAGCCCCTCGAAGAGCGTGTCGGGAGAGGCCAGCTCAGGAGAAACGAAGAGGCCACCGCCATACTCGCTCATGGCGCGGTTGGCGCCCCAAGCGCCGAAGCTGCCCGAGACATCGACGACGTGGACGGTCACCTCGAAGGGGTCCCCATTGGCGTCGCGGAGCCGGTCGGAGCCAAGCTCGGTCGCCTTCGGGAACGAGGACGTCGAGCGTTCGCACGATGCGCCCACGCCGCAGCCACCGTCGAGCTTCTGGCAAGTGCCGTCGTCGCAACCAAAGCCGCGACCACAATCGGCATCTTTAGCGCAGGCGATCCCGGATCTCAGACGTCGGGCTTGAACGACAGGTTCGTAGAAAGGCTGAAGGGACGCCGTGTCCACGCCATCCGAGAACACCACGACCGACCGGCGACGGCAGAATCGGTTCGGGTCGTGGCACCGACCTTCCTCGCAGAATTGCGTTGTAGTAAGGCAGTCAGCATCGAGCTGACACGCTTGTCCTTCACGAACAACGAACTTTCGAAAGTACTCTCCAGCATAGAACAGCGTCGTCCCGAGGGGAGTGGCACCGAGGGCGGCGCGTAGCTCAGGGTCAGGGAGATAGCGACACTCTCCCTCATCTCCTGGGTCGGTGCAGAGCCCCCCGGGGCAGTCGGAATGGGCGGTGCACACTGAGTCGTCGAAGACGATCTCCTCCTTAAAGTCGAGCCATGACGAGAGGACCTTTTGATTTCCCGTTGCGTCGCCAGGGAAGGGAACTACGAGCACTTCGTGAAGTGCCGCGTCGAACCAAGGGCCTGTCGTGAACACGCCGGAGTGCCCGGAGACGGTGTTCTCGGGCAGGTACGCGCCGGCCATGCATCGCGCCTTGGCTCCAGCATCAAGCGTCTGAGGGAAACGCATGAGCGCGAACGCGAAGCCCTGGTAACGTGGGTCCGAGAAGAGCTTCTTGAACGCTGCTTTTGCGATACCGATTCGAGTCTGGGGAGCATCTGGCTGGTCGCAAGCGGGGTAGTTCACGATCTCGGAAGGCGGGTCCTCATCATTGGGCATCCAGTTCATCGAGTCCGACGTGTCGAACAGGACGAGGACGTAGGGCTGCGCTGGGAGACATTGGGCGTCGCGGCAATCGAGGCCGAGCAAGCACTCGTTCACCTCCTCGAATTGACCGGTGTCGTCACAGCGATGCACGGCGCCCCGTTCGCACCAGGTGGCGTAGGGCTCGCAAATGCGTGTGAAGCAGCCGTCGCCGGTGCAGATCTCCTCTCCCTCGCCGTCCCGGAGGCACGCGGGAGTGGCGTCGCCCTCGATGCAAGTCCGCGAGGTGGAAGCGCAGTCCTCGCAGACGACGTCGCCGTCCTGGCAATACACGGCCACCCCCCCGTCGCATCGCGCGTCGAAGTCGCCCGAACAGGTGTCGCCGCACTGGAGGACGACGCTGCGCAGAGTAAGGATCGGCGTGAGCGACTCCGGGTCTGCCACAGACGCGTCGCCGTCCCGAACGTCGGCACCGCCACCCAGCCCGAAGGTCGCCGATGCGCGATCCTTGGAACAGCCGACGACGGACGCAAGCGCGAGCCCGACGGCGATGGCGACGCGGGCCGGTTCGTAGGACAGCGAGGCGCCCCCCAAAGGGGCTCTCGAGGCGGAGGATGGTTTCATTACGGACATAGGATCGCCGGCGTCCACTTGCTACGCAAGCGCCCTCGGGTTGCAGAGGTCATGTCACGGCGCCTCGAGAGGGTGACGAACGACGAGACGCCATGGGCGCTGCGCGTCAGCACGAACGCGAGCATAGTCGACTAGCGCGCAGTGACGGCCATTGGCGGGCGTGAGCGCGAATCGACGCACCTCCGCGAGTTGCACGGGGTTATGCGCGGCAGCAAGCGCCGTGAGTCCGGCTTCGGTCAGTTCGATGCAGCCTTCAAGGGTGACCTCCTCGCCCTCACGGCGACAGTCGAGCAGCTCGCCACGGTAACGGGTTTGAAAGTCGCTCTGAAGGAAGGCCGTTCGAGCCTCTGCGCAGGCCTCTTCGTCAGACGCAATGCCCGGTGGGCTCGTTGACCAGAACGCCATGGCAGCCCCAGAGACGAGGAGGATGGTGCCGACCCAGGTGACGAATCGAACGGCGGTCGGCGCCGTATCGGAGTCGGGGTCCCACGAAGGCACAGAAGGTAGAGGTAAAGCGCCTCGCTGCTTCAGAAGTTCGAGCGCCGCTCGACGTGCTGGAAAGAGGTAGGTGCCATCTGCCACCCAGGGAACCTGCCCTTCAGCGATCTGGCGGAGCGTCTCGTCGTCCATGTCGGCGTACTGGGCGAGGAACGCGTCTTCGATGCGCTTGGAGCGAGGCGACGTCACAGTCGAGAGGTTCCCATGATGTGACGCGGGTGAACAGCGAATCGGAGGTCTCTATCCGTGAACGTGTCTCGGAACATCGGTGGACCGACCCACCGATGAGTTGTAGGCTCCCGCCATGGCGACAATCGTCCTCGATGCCGAAGGGGGGCTTCACGCTCCCACCGCCGCAGTTGCCGCAGCCGCCATCGTGTCCATGGACGAAGCGACCGAGGCACCAATCGACCTCATCGTCATCGGTGACGCCGCCGCGATTGACCGCGAGCTGGCACGCCAATCCCACAACGCGGAACGTATTCGGGTGCGGCCGGCCGCCTTCGGCACCTCGGTCGAACGAGCGGTGGAGCTCGTAAAGGCGGGTGTCGCCGATGCCCTGGTCACGGCGGCTGATGCGCCGGGGGCACTGCGCTCGTGCTTGAGCGCGTTCGCCCTCATCGATGGCGTCCGGCGTGCGCCACTCTGCGCTGCTTATCCGGCGCTCCCGCGTCCGGGCAGCACCGAGCCATTCGCGCTCATCTTGGACGTAGGAGCCACATTACGGCCGACCGCGGACGATCTCGTCACCTGGGCGCGCATGGGCACCATCTACGCGCAGCGCGTATGGAAGATCGATGCCCCGACGGTCGGACTCCTGTCCATCGGGAAAGACCCGCGTGTCGGTCCACCTGAACATCTCGAAGCCCACCGTCGTTTGGAAGCAGATTCCTCACTTCGGTACGTGGGCACCGTCGAAGGCATCGCCATCCCTCGAGGCGTCGCAGATGTAATCGTGTGCGATGGCTTCACCGGTCAGGTCGTGGTCGGGCTTCTCGGTGGGGTCGGCGACGCGCTCCTCAACATGGCCCGCGGGGCATACCGCACACGGACGACGTGGAGGGTCGGTCTGAAGCTTCTCGAGGGCGCCGTGGTCCGTTTTCACGAGATCGTCGAGCAGAACGCGTATGGTGGTGCCCCGTTGTTAGGGCTCGATCGGGTAGCGGTCCTCGCGCTGCCAAGCTCCAGTCCCGCTGCGCTGGCGAGCGCCGTTCGACTCGCCGCACGAGCGTCACGAGCCGACCTCCATCGCGCCATGGCAGAGGCGCTCGCCACGACCTCCGTCGTGAGATGACACAGTGCACATCTTTCGTTGGGACCTCGACAAGACCTACTTGAAGACCCGCTTCGGGACTGCCGCGGAGCTCTTCCGCACGGCGATGCAGGGCGCCCACGAGAAGGAGAACATCCCGGGGACAGCGGCCCTGATGAGGGGTCTGCGACGCGCTCCTGATGGCACAGAGAACCGGATCTTCGTCGTGAGCGGGAGCCCGCGAGAGATGAGGTCGGTTCTAACCGAGAAGTTGCGGCTCGATGGAGTCGAGATCGACGGTCTAGTTTTGAAGCCCAACCTTCAGAATCTGCTCACTTTTCGCTTTCGAGCACTTCGCGATCAGCTCGGCTTTAAGCTCCCGGTGTTGCTCGAAGCCCGACTCACCGCCGAGCCCGGTGTGCTCGAGACCTGCTTCGGTGACGACGCGGAGATGGACGCCGTAATCTACCGGCTCTACGGCGACATCTGTGAGGGCGTCGTCGACTCGAAAGAGATCGAACGCATCGGAAGCAGCGCTCGCCTCTATCCCGACCAGATCCGGCGCATCACTACCGCCGCGGAGCGCTTGCCCGTCGGGACCGTCGTCGAACGGATCTGCATCCACCTCGACGCGGGCTCGCCCACCGCTCGATTCGAGTCGCTTGGCCCCAAAGTGGCGCCGACGTTCAACACGTTTCAGACCAGCCTCGTGCTGTTTGGAGATGAACGCATCTCGCGTCAGACCGTCTTGGCAGTGCATGACGAGATGGTGGAACGCTACGGCTACACCCCGGAGCGACTGTCGGCGTCTCTCGCTGATGTCGTTCGGCGGGGGCTCTTCCCCCGGGCGGCTGCGATGCCGCTCGCTGATGAGCTCGGGCTGAGGGTCGGACCCGAAGTGCCCGCACGCGCTCGGGAAGCTCTCCCCATCGACTATGTGAGCACCCTCGCCGAGGTCGACCGCTGGCACCACGAGCGCAAAGGCCAGCGCCGCGGAGCAGGCCTCTCGAGGCTCTTCGGCTGAGGGCGTGGTCCGTAAGGCTAACAGCCTCCCTGGCGCCGCTCCAAGGCGTCACTGGAGCTCAGGGGCCACTCAGTGGGTCGGTCCAAACTCCGATTGGCGTGGACCGGCAATTTTCTAGCATCGAGTTGCTCTCGCTCCTCGACGGGCGATGCAGCCCGCCTTCGTCGCTCGAGTACGCGCCTATCGGCGCCACCTCGCTGCGTCGAAAATTGCGCGGTGGACGCCAATCTCCATTTTGTCCGACCCACTCAAGCACCCATCTAGATGGAGGATTCGAACCTCGTACTGGTAGGTCTCGATGGGCCCGATGGCATACCAAAGTCGGGACAAGACCTCATTGGGGTTGAGCGGCAAAGTGAAGTAAGGCGCCGCGACGAGCCGCATTGGAGCGCCAGCCCGGCGCATGATCTTCTGATAGGAGGTGTGCTCTCGGAACTGCACCTCGAGCTGCTGTTGATGCATTTCCTTCCCGAACTCAGGGAGCTTGTCGAAGGCCCACTCGAAGTCGCCCGCGAAGTCCTGAAAGCGCCCAAAGGTCTCGAGCGTGGTCTTTGGGGACTGCTCATACAAGATGACGCAACGTTCCGGGACCTTGCCGGCGATCAGGGCGTCACGCACGTCGTTTCGAGTCCCGGTCTCCACGAGGGAGTAGGAGTATCCTTGGACCTTCCAGGTAGTGAGGTCTGCGTCAGAGGTATCGAGACCAAGTTTGTTCGGGACGAAGAGTTCGGAGCAAGCGTCCCAAGGGGCGCCGAGGGCGACCAACTCCTCAGACGCGAGCTCGTGGTTCCGATTCGTTGCGACGATGAACGGGCAGCGCATCTTAGGCCGGCGCAAAAGCTCTGCGAGGACCGGCTTGGCCATTGCCTCCGCGCTCATCCGCGCCCGATAGGCCAGCGTGGTCCCGAGCCCTGCGCCAATGGGGAACAAGGCGAAGGAGAAGAGGAGAACCGGAGCAGCTACACGAAGGAGGCGATGCTCTCTACGCCGAGCCCAGAGGCCCAGGAGCACGTGCCACGCGAGCCCGTGAAGCGCCGGAACTGCGGGAGCGTAAAGGCGGGCCGAGACGTCTGGCCGGCTCTGGAGAGCGACGACGGGCGCGACGGCCAGGACTACGAAGAGGCCGATGGGAAGCCAGATCAGCACCTCGGCCGGCATCGGGAGCGCGAACGGGCCTGTCGCGACAGTTCCAGGCCGGTCTGGGTCTCGCCGCCGCCGCCACAGTGCGGCGGCGAGGCCGACGACGAGTAGCGCCACCGACGCGGCGACATAGCCGACATGATCGATGATTACGGATTCATAGTGGTTGTAGACTCGCAGCGGGGGAGCGGCGAGTAGAAAGACGGCGAGCGCCAGCGCCGCGCCCCCCAGGCGTCGTGGTGACCCCGGCGCGGCGTGGAGTGCGATGAGAGCAGCGCCGCCGGAGCTAAGTAAGTAGAAGAGTTGCGTGGCGTTGTGGAGCGCGAAGAACGCCGCCCGACGCCAGCTGAAGCCATCGGCCTTGATGTGAAAGTCGTGGGGCGCTTGCCCCTTCGCCAGCAGCAAGGGCATGACGAACACCGCGAGCACGGCGATGTAGCCACAGGCCCAGCCCATGGCGAGGCCAACGGACCGGCGACTGCGAAGGGCGATGAGCGCGTGTGCGACCACGAGGACAGCGCCGGCCGCAGCGGACGTCTCTTTCGTGGTGGCCGCTCCAAGGAGCCAAAGCGCGTAGAGGGTGACGTCTCGCCGCTGTCGTCCGGTGCTCAGGCGGGGCCATACCGCCCCCGCCTCGCACAGGAACGCCGCGCCCATGACGTCCGACTCCACCGGGATCCACGCCGAAAAGAGCATCGACGGCAGCGCCATGACGCCGATGGCGGCCGGGAACGCTGCCGCCTCTAGACCCACTGCCCGAAGGAAGCGCCACGATGCGAGTCCGAACCATGGCAGAGTCAGCACGTGGATGGCGGTCATGGTTTGGGTATCGCCGCCCGAGACGGCGAGGAGCACCTTCACCGACAGCGCCGTGAGCGGCCGGTAGGTGTAGGTGTTCATTGGCGGAGGATCGAAGATCGGGCGCCATAGGTCGGACCAAGCGATGCCATCGACGATTCCGACCACGTACTCGACGATCCCGTCGGCGTAGTCAGCGAGCCCGACAAGGCCAAACGCGAGGCCGAGCACAAAGAGGATCAGTGGTTGGCGTTCAGGTCTCGGCACCACGCGGAGGATCGGTCAGCCTTGTCGCCCATGCAACCGTTTCTCGGAGGCGTTGGGCCGTGCCGCCCAATTCACCGTACGCCGCAGTCCCGAAACCGGACACCCTTGTCCGAAAATGGGACACGGATTCGGACACCACTCTTTGAAATCAATGGTGATTTGTCACGGCACACCCCGTGCTCTGTCGAACGGCAGGAGGTGTCCCCGTGCCTAGACGTTCCCTTTTGCCGACCCATCTTTGTCTCTCTCTCTCTCTGTCCACAGTCTCACTGGCCAAAGTGAGCATGCTCCTGCTGCTCGGAGTATTGCCGACAGCCTCGGGCTGCGACGCCGCACCTCTGCCGAGCGCCCAAGGGTTTCCCTTGAGGCCGCTGTCGATGCCCGACGGACGTGCCGACGATGGCCAGACACGCCCCAGGGGCGACGAGGGGTCCACGCCCGAAGTCGAAGGCGAGTCGCCGTCTGAGGGTGGCGACGAAGCGCCCGTCTCATACGACTTCCACCCCGAGGCGTCACCATGGGACTTCGCCGCATTCGGGTCGTGGGACAAGACGGTCATCACTTGGCGCGTAGACTCTGCGCCTGCGTCCGTCGACCTCAACGGGCTGCGAGACGCTGCCCGTCTCTCGTTTGCGACCTGGGCCGCTGTATCGGGCCTAGAGTTCGTCGAGAGCATCGAGAGCGATGGGCTCGATGACGACGAAAGCGGCACAGACCCGCAGCCGGTAGACATCGTGATCTCGACCATGGCGCCAGGAGATCACGGCGACGTGTGCCCCTTCGACGCCACGACGCTCGCGCACGCCTTCTTCCCCGGCGTCGCGGATCCGGTGTGTCCTGCCGGCGCCATCCACCTGAACGACGCTCAGCCCTTCACGCTGGACGCGCGGCCAAACCGGCGGCGCCCGTATGACCTCGAGAGCGTACTCCTCCACGAGATCGGACACGCGCTTGGCCTCGGTCACTCGTCTGACCCCTCGGCCGTGATGTGGAGCCAATACTCGGGGACACGCCGTTCGCTCTCGGTCGACGACCGCGCCGGGATGATGGCGATCTATGGCGGCTTCGACGACGAGAGTGTCCTGTCGCCGCCCTTCTGGGACGGCCCACTTTGCGCCGTCGACTCCGAACCCGTGATGGTCTGTTTCGAGAGCGTTGGCCTCGTGGGACAGCGGGGGCGCGTGACGATCTTGGAAATCGACCAGCACGACGTCGATCCCGCCGGGTGGATCGACCTTCGGGTCGCCCCTGAGGACTACGTCCCCGGGACCGGCCGAGAGCTCACTTGCGCCGAATGGGAGGCACGCTGGGAGCCCGACGGGCCAGGTCAGCCGGAGTTCGTGGCGAGGGTGGTCTTCGACGGCGTCCTAGCCGAGACGACTCCGCTCGAAGGGGCGCTCAAAGTGCTCGTGGCTGGAAGCACGTGCAACCCGTGAGCCTGAGGGCTCGGTCGAAAGCAAGTGGGAGAGCTGACCGCGCCGCGCCGCGCCCCGCCCGGCGCCTTCCAAGTCCGAAGACATACTCCCCGTATTTCGAGGCAGAACTTCTCTACTTGGACTGAGTGGGTCGGACAAAATGGAGATTGAGCGATCGCCGCGCACGCCGGGGGTGTGGGGGTCGTCCCCCAACCGCAAGCGCACGCACTGCCGACACAGCCGCCCTCTCGCTTCGACTGGGCGCCGCTAGGCGCGTACTCGAGTGACGAAGGCGGGCTGCATCGCCCGTCGAGGAGCGAGAACAACTCGATGCTCGAAAATTGCCGGCGGACGCCAATCGGAGTTTTGTCTGACCCACTGGACTGGGCGGGGATGCGGCGCGAGGCAAATCGAACCACTTATCTTCGACCGAGCCCTAAGAGCTCGGTCGAGTCCGAGACAGGAGTCTGTCGACTCGGAGTGCGTGGTCGAACGCCGCGACCGTGATGAGCTCTCCCCCGTCGCCCAGCATGGCGGCTAGCGCCGCGCACGACGCGTCGAGAGCGCGCTGCGTAGGCAGGCTTCCGGAGGCGAAGCTCGGTAGATGGAGAGGCTCTCCCTCGACGGCGGCTCGCCAAAGAGCGTCGGCGTAAGGACCTGGGGACGCCAACTCGAGCGCTGTCGCGGCCGAGTGGTCGTCTTCGTCCATCTGGCGACTCAGCTCGATATCCTCTCCGTCCTGGGACCATTGATGGATGAGCCCACTCGCGAGCTCTGCGGCGTCCACGGCAGACAGCGATACATCGAGCGCCGCACAGATCCCCTCGAGTTCGCGGTCATCGTGGTGTTCGAGCAGGTGGTGCAGCCGACGCAAGGCGGCGAGCGTGCTGAGCGCTCCGGTGCTCGAGCTCGGGGTCACGAGCGAGTGAGGGCCGGGCTTGTCGATGATCTGCAGGAGCTTCAGAATGAGCGTGTGGTCGCGAGAGAGCTGGTGGTCAGCATAAGAGGCAGTTGACGCGACAGCACGCCCGAAGAGCTGCCGCTCCTCAACCCCGATGTGTCGACGTAGACGCGCTGCGACAGACCTCGCGCGTGTCACCCCTTCGGAGAGCGCGCCCGAAGCGAGGAGTGCGTGACTGGAGGCCTCGACGAGCTCTGAGATGACCCGATGTTCGTGGGCCATCGCCATGCCTATCGGCCCTCGCACCCGGGCAGTGGCATTCACTTCGACTTCCACAGCCCATCCATGATGAGGGTCACGAGCGCTTGCGCGACGTCGGACGCCGCAGCGCCGGTGCCGCGGGTCAAAAATTCATAGAGCAGACGCTCAGCAGCGCCCACGACCGCGAGGGCGCTCACGAGTGGGTCGACGGCGCGCAGCAGCCCGTGTTCGTGAGCCCGGCGGGTCAGGTCGATAGCCGCACGGCTGACCCGATGCTCGAGCAATCCAACGGGTCGGCGATCGCCCTGAGCGGGGCCGCGTGCCTCCTGGAGGTAGAGCAGGACTTCACGCGGGTGAGCGACGAAGGCGTCCTGCAATCGAGCCGCGAGCTGCCGGTACGCCTCGAGGAGCTCAAACTCCTGGCGGGCGCCACCGACCTCGAGCTGCGCGGCGGCGAGGACCTCGTCGAGACGTTCGTGTAGTGGCGCAAAGAGCCGCTCGATGAGGTGCTCCTTGGAGTCGAAGTACCTGTAGAAGCTGCCTTTAGCGACGCCGGCACGCGACGTGATGTCATCGACCGTGACGACGAGGAGCCCTCGCTCGAGCATCAGTCCGAGCGCGGCGTCTTGAAGCTCGGCCGCCCGCAAACGGCGGTTCTCGTCGCGTTTGCCACCGATCGGCCCAGGGCGCTTCTCCGGTCGCTTCTCGGCGCGGCCGACCTCGTGACCTGACGGACCGGGCTTCATGGCCCAGTCGGAGTCGAGGGTCTGATGACCATCCTCGGTGGTCGCAACAGATGGCCCTTCAGAGCGCCGCAATTTCAAACGAATCTTCTTCAAGGGGACTCGACAAGCCGTACCTGGACCCGTAAAACATGACCAGATGGTCACGAAAAAGAAACCCCAGCGGAGTCTGGCCTCCGCAACCGGTACAGGCTAACGCGAGCAGGAGGACCACGCCATGATCGGAATCCCACTCGGACTACTCTACGCCAACGGTGTCGAGTGGCTCATTCACAAGCACGTCCTCCATGGCCTCGGCGCCCGCAAGGAGAGCGTGTGGTCATTCCACTGGTATGAGCACCACAAGGCCTCTCGTAAGAGAGAGCACATCGACGACGCGTACGAACGGCCCCTCGCCTCATGGAACCCGCAATCGAAGGAGGCGCTCGCCCTGATCGTTGGGGTCGCTGCCCACCTTCCGCTGCTCCCTGTGGCGCCCTTCTTCACCGCTACAGTGGCCTACGCCGCAGTCAACTACTACCGCACTCACAAGCGCTCCCACATGGAGCCCGAGTGGGCGCGCGAGCACCTACCTTGGCACTACGATCACCACATGGGCCCGAACCAACACGCCAACTGGTGCGTCACGAAGCCCTGGATGGACCACCTCCTCGGAACACGCGAGCCCTACGTCGGCACCGAGCGGGAAGCGCGTGATCGCGCAAAGAAAGCGGCGGCGCCCGCTCGAGCATCGAAAGCTCCCCCCGCAGCACCGGTCGTCGCTCCGGAGCTGGTTGCGGCTTGACCCACTCCCGGGAACGTCGCCGCCCGAACGTCGCCGCCCGAAATTCGCCGCCCGAAATTCGCCGCCCGAAATTCGCCGCCCGAACGTCGCCGCCCTGAAGCCCCCGCCCACGAAAGGCCGTGCAGAACGGTCCAGAAATCTCCCCCAGCGAATCCGAAGCCAGTGTTTGCATGCGCCCTCAGGGTGCTTTAGAACGCTGTCGCCGCGTCGCAAAGTGCTCAAGGCGCCCCTGCGAACGGCCGACACGCCGCCGCCGGTGCCACGAACAGCGCGCTGGCCACGAACCTAACACCGGATACCGAGCATCATGAGGGAACCATGTCAGTAGCCCACCTTATCATCGAGCCAACGTTCATGCAGACGAGGCTCGCTCTGTTCTCGACACTCCCTTACAAAGTCGCCGACATGAAGTCGGACACGGTCCGATTCGGCCGCAAGGAGCTCGAACTCGCTCTTCATGAGATGCCAGGACTTCTCTCGCTCCGCGAACAGTACCGCGGCAAGAAGCCCTTAGCGGGTGCCCAAATCATGGGCTCTCTCCACATGACGATTCAGACCGGCGTCCTCATCGAGACGCTCGTCGAGCTTGGCGCCGACGTTCGCTGGGTCTCATGCAACATCTTCTCGACACAGGACCATGCGGCGGCTGCGGTCGTGGTCGGCCCGACAGGGACACCGACCAACCCCCGTGGTACCCCTGTCTATGCCTGGAAGGGCGAGACGTTGGCGGAGTACTGGTGGTGCACCCTCCAAGCCATTTTCTGGCCCGACGGGTCAGGCCCGAATCTGCTGCTCGATGACGGCGGCGACGCGACCATGCTGGTCCACCTCGGCTCTGAGTACGAAGCGAGTGGCGTCATTCCGTCGCCGGAGTCGGCCTCGTCGGAAGAGTTCAGCATCGTCCTGCAGCTCCTCCACGACGTTCGGCGCGAGCGCGGTAACAACGTGTGGCGACCGCTGATCTCGAAGATCCGCGGCGTCTCGGAAGAGACGACCACAGGCGTTCACCGCCTCTACGAGCGGCAGACGGCGGGCACCCTCCGCTTCCCCGCGATCAACGTCAACGACTCGGTCACCAAGAGCAAGTTCGACAACGTCTACGGGTGCCGCCACTCACTGACCGATGCGCTCATGCGAGCGACCGATGTCCTCATCGCTGGCAAACGGTGCCTCGTCCTCGGATACGGCGACGTGGGTAAGGGCTCGGTACAGTCCCTGAAGGGCCAGTGCGCCAAAGTCTACATCACGGAGATCGACCCGATCTGCGCACTTCAGGCCTGCATGCAGGGCCTCGACGTCGTCACGATCGACGACGTGGTCGGCGACATGGACATGTTCGTGACGGCGACCGGCAACCACTCCGTGATCACGGTCGAGCACATGATGCGCATGAAGCACAACGCGATCGTGAGCAACATCGGACACTTCGACAACGAGATCGACATCGCGGGGCTGGAAGCTCTCCAGGCGACCGGCGACGTCGAAAAGATCGAGGTCAAGCCGCAGGTCCACGAGTGGCGCTTCCTCCGCACGACGCACGGACCGGATGGCAAGGGACACTCCATCATCGTGCTGGCGGAAGGCCGCCTCGTGAACCTAGGCTGCGCCACCGGACACCCTAGCTTCGTCATGAGCGCGTCGTTCACGAATCAGGTGCTCGCGCAGTTGGAGCTTCACGCAAACGCGGAGGCTTACGGGAAGACCGTGACGACGCTCCCGAAGCACCTCGACGAGCACGTGGCACGCCTCCACCTGGAGAAGTTCGGGGCCAAGCTCACTACGCTCACGGACTCGCAAGCGAGCTACATTGGCGTCAAGTCGGAAGGTCCGTTCAAGCCGGAATACTACCGCTATTGATCAGAGTCGCTCGGGCGCCATGTATCGGCGCCCGGGTGCTCTCGTCATGCCTTCGGCACCGGCGTGAGACGCCCCGTGATGGCCGCCGCCATCGGCGCAAACCACCGAGTAGCCCCATAAACATGGGGATATATGACCCGCGACTGCTTTCGAGTGATGGCGCTTCGTATAAGCTTGGACAGCGTGTCGACGTCGCCCGCCGGCATGCGATCCGCGAGCGTCGTCTCGGCCTTCATCTTCGCAACCGCAGCCCTCATCATCGCAGTGTCGACGGGCCCTGGATAAACCGTCACCACGACGACCCCAGTCCCACGAAGTTCTCCTCTCAGCGACTCGGAAGCGAAGGCCAAGCCAGCTTTGGACGCGCAATAGTGGGCCATCCCAGGCGTCGGGACGAGCCCCGCCACCGACGCGATGTTCACGATGGCCCCTTCGCGACGCGCCTGCATCGAGGGCAGAACGGCGTGCATGAGTCGCAGTGGCGTGAGGAGGTTCAACCGCAGCGTCATCTCTCCGTCATCCGGAGATACGCCTTCGAAAGGGCTGACGATCTGCGCCCCTGCGTTGTTGAGCAGCACGTCGACGGGCCCGAAGGTGGCGACGGCCTGAGCCACGACTCCTTCGGCGTTGGCTGGATCGGAGAGGTCAGCGCTAATGCATTTCATCGTCCCCGTAACGCTTGCCGCGAGCGCCTCGAGCCGGTCGAGGCGCCTAGCCACGACCGTGACCCGATGGCCAGCCCGGGCGTAGTCGCGAGCGAGCGCTTCACCAATCCCGGAAGAAGCACCCGTGACGAGGACATGACGCACGTGCGAGTTGGTCATGGCTCACCATAGCCCAACTCAATGACGCAGCGATACCCAGGCGCCCACTCGTCACCCACCCCTTGCCGAATGAAGGCCGCCACGTCACCCTACGCGGGTGATTCATCGTTTCGGTAGCCTCCCCAGCATCGAGAACCTCCAGTGTTTCCTGACGGCATGCAGCCATGGCCACTTCCGGAGCGCCGCTGCCGAAGTCGGGCTCACGGCCACGGCGTTCTCGCAACGTATCATGCAGCTCGAGGAGCACCTTGGGGTGAAGCTCTTCGAGCGCACCACGCGGAAGATGCACCTCACCGAGGCGGGGCTCGCGCTCATGCCCGCAGCGCGATTGGCGGTCAGCGGGATGGCGGAGTGCCTGAAGGCCAGCCGCGGCGAAGCGCCAGCGTTGACCTTCACACTGGGATCCCGCTTCGAGTTGGCCGCCACGTGGCTCGCGCCATCACTCGCGGCCCTCGCCGCCATCCGGCCGACCTGGCGCATCCACCTCTACTGCGGCTCGGGTCCCGATGTCCTGGACCGTCTGTTCGCCGGACTGCTC
>CANMLD010000134.1 GCA_947498315.1 Pseudomonadota bacterium
CTCTCCGAAGCCAGGATCGCGGCGGGCCCGCCGATGCTCCCCAGATAGAAGCCACCGTGTTGATGACAGGCGTCCGTGACGGCTTGTGAGCGGTTGCCCTTCGCCAGCATGACCATGGACCCGCCGAGTGACTGGAACAGGTCGACGTAAGGGTCCATCCGTTCTGCGGTCGTGGGACCGAACGAGCCCGAGGCCATGCCGGTCGGCGTCTTGGCCGGGCCGGCGTAGTAGACCGGATGGTCCTTGAACCACTGCGGCATCGGCTCGCCACGGTCAACCATGTCCTTGAGGCGCGCGTGCGCCATGTCGCGCGCGACCACCAGGGTGCCTGTGAGCAGAAGGCGCGTCTTGACCGGGTGGCGAGACAGCTCAGCGCGGATCGCGGCCATAGGCTGATCGAGGTTGATCCGCGCGCTGTTGTCGACCGATGTGTCGGCTTCGAGCAAGAAGCGCTCGGGGTGCCGCTCCATCTCTTCGAGCCAGACGCCGCTCTCGTCGATGCGGGCTTTGATGTTGCGGTCCGCCGAACAGGAGACGCCCATACCAACCGGACACGACGCGCCGTGACGTGGGAGGCGAATCACACGCACGTCGTGGGCGTAGTACTTGCCGCCAAACTGAGCCCCAACCCCAGAGCCCCAGGCGGCGGTGAGCAGTCGCTTCTCGAGCTCGACATCGCGGAAGGCGCGGCCCCCCATCGATCCGGTCGTCGGCAGTTGGTCTAGCTCTTTCGCACTCGCGAGCTTCACGGTCTTGAGCGTCGCTTCGGCGCTGGTCCCGCCAATGACGAAAGCCACGTGATAAGGCGGACACGCCGCGGTGCCGAGCGTCTTCATCTTCTCGACCAGGAACGCCTCGAGCTTCGTTGGGTTCAGCAGCGCTTTGGTCTGCTGGAATAGGTACGTCTTGTTGGCGGAGCCGCCGCCCTTCGCCAGGAACAGCAGCTCGTAGGTGTCGCCATAAGAGGTGTAGAGATCGATCTGGGCCGGCAAGTTGTTCCCCGAGTTCTTCTCTTCGTACATCGTGAGCGGAACTACTTGAGAATACCGGAGGTTATCGCGCTGGTACGTCTCCCAGATCCCGCGCGACAGGTGCTCTTCGTCGTGGCCGTCCGTCAGCACGAACTGCCCTTTCTTGCCCATGACGATGGCCGTCCCGGTGTCCTGGCAGATCGGCAGTTGCCCTGCCGCCGCGACGACGGAGTTCTTCAGCAGGGTCCGGGCGACGAAGCGGTCGTTGTCGCTGGCATCGGGATCGAGGAGGATCGCGGCCACTGACTCTTGGTGCGACGTACGCAGGTAGAACGACGTGTCGTGCAGCGCCTCCCGTGCGAGCGACGTGAGGACGTGTGGCTCGACGCGCAAGAAGCGGTGCTCACCGAGCAACTCAACGCGCACGCCGTCCGAACCCAAGAAGCGATAGGGCGTGGGATCGCCGCTGAACTGAAGGGGCTTCTCGTAGCAGAAATCGTCCATGGTCGTGCTCCGCGAGTGCGAGGGGATGCTGCGGTCTCGCGCGCAGGCGACCGCTTGTCAAGGCGTAGCCGCCCTCGAAGCGACCCCCCACAGAATTGACGGGCGTCGTCCGAGGCAGCGTGGGCTACGGTCAGAGAGCAACCGACGATTCCACGAACGAGGATCTCAATGAACGCCGCCGCTGCCCTCTCGAAGCTCTTCCCTTCTTCAAAGTCGATCACCCGAGCCATCGCGTCTGCGGCAGCGTCCGCCGCGCTCCTCACCCCAGCCGCCCGCGCCGACGCGCCGTGGAATCCCCTCGCCGCGCAGGCGGTGAATGAAAAAGCCTTCTGCGCCGAGCTCGCCGGGTCTTCGCCGGTACGCGAGTACTACGACCTGAAGTGTGAGAAGGGGCGCGGCGAAGACCTTGGCCGAAACGACTATCCGAAGCCCAGAAGGCGCGTATCCTCCCGACCTCACCGAGGAGGGTGCTTCTTTTCTCCCGTCGCATGCCTTCGCGCTTCCTTACGAGAGCAGCGTCAGATGTCTGCGATACGTCCTCACGTACCCAGTTGGTACCCTCTGGGCGTCTCTCGACATCCACCTTGCTCCGGCAGGGAATCGCTTCGGCCTGCTCGGTCCGGAAAACAGCACCCTCCTGGAGTTCTGGAGCTTCCCATGATCCCCGCGTCGATCGCCCTCAGCCTTCTGTACAGCGCCGCGTTGGCGACCGGTCCAAACGAGCGCTTCAAGGTCGAGCCAGTCACCACGCCCGCGTTGTTCCTCGACCGGCTCGGCGCTCTCCATGGTGCGAACTCTCCCGCGATGCAGCTCGCCCGCTACGTGACCGCGAAGCTCGAGGGCCCTCCTTCCATGACATTCGTCATTGCGCCCTGGGGCGCGACGGGCTTCGTCTGGTCCATGACCGAGGACGTCCTGGCCGTCATCCTCCCGAGCGGCGATCTGCAGTGCTATGCGGACTCAGGGCCGTGCCCGGAGCCGTCGTCGCTGGGCGCTCTCCCCGCCGGAGTGGAGTACCTCGTCACGGTCGAGATGGGGACGCCTTCCGGGATCGGAGTAGATGGCCAAGTCCTTGTACCTATTGGGGATGCGCGGTCAATCGGCCTGATTCGAGGGTACTCTCGGGGCGACGGCGCTCCGGAGCGCTACGACGTCGTCCGCTTCGACGAAGAAGGATTCGGCAAGGCGCTCTACAGAGACGCCGCACGGTTCGGCGACATCGACCACGACGGGCACCTTGACGCCCAGCTTCGCGCTGAGTGGGGCGACGTCACCTGGTCCCTCGTCGCGTTCGGAGATGGGCAAGGCGGCTTCGCGCCCGACCCCAAGCGTGGCAAGGCCTCTCACGAGAAGGCCCTCGCCGAGTCGCTCTCGCGTCTACAGCGTGCCCCGGCTCCGAGGCTAGATGACGGCGTGCCACCTTGCTCTGACGCTATCGCACCCGCGCTCGAGGCCTACGGTCACGCCCATCTCGGCGGGTTGCGGCCGAAGCCCGTAAGGCTCGCGACCGGCCCCTGGTTCTCTCGCGTGAAGAAGTCGCTCGGATCGAACTGGAAGCAGCTCTGCCCGCGGACAGCGGCGCTGCTCGTGTGTGTCGAAGGCCTCGGGGCCGCCTACGCGGATGGCTTCCGACGGTGTCTCGAGATAGAGCCCGACTGACGCTTACTCCGCGTCGCAGCCACCCACAATAAATCCGGTATGGTCATTAATCGTGACCAATTGATGCTTTGGCGGTCCGAGTCGGTGCCGGAGTCGCGATAATCTGTCCGGATCGGAGTGAGACTTGTAGGGTTGATTCATCTGAGCCATCAGTGGATCTCTCACTTGGGTCGTCTTTGCAGCCTCCATCTCTTTCGGCAGGTCGCCACGTTCGGCAGCTTCAGCGCCGTCGCGCGCGAGTCCGGCGTGCCACAACCGTCGATCAGCCGTGCGATCGCTGAGCTCGTGAAGGAGCTCGGCGTGCGGCTGTTCAAGCGAACCACCCGAAGGGTCGGGCTCACGGAGTGGGTCGGACAAAATGGAGTTTTGTCTGACCCTCTCAGGTCCCAGAGCCCTTCGTGTGCTGCCCATCGTCGAGTCGCGGCACTGTGTCGTGGCTAGCCCCAGCTACCTGGCCGGTCGATCCCTCCCGACCAGCATGAACCGCCTCGACGGCCACGAGGGGGTCTTCAGCGACCGCCGCACCGCTGGGCTCTTAGAGAGCGCCGGGCTCGAGAAACGCCTCATGGCCGACGACTTGGAGCTAGCCTGGCGGGCCACTCGCGACGGCGTTGGGATCTCAGTGTTGCCGTACTGGCTCGTCCGCGACGACGTCGCCGCCGAGCGTCTGGTCGAACTCCTCCCGGGTGTCGCCAGGCCGACGGGCCGTATCGCTGCCGTTCACCTCGCGAGCCGTGAGTTGTCAGCGGTCGCACGCTTCGCTCTCGAGGTCGTCTATCAGCACATCCGAGACGCCGTGATACCCCTGCCGATGTCGTGAGGCCGCCTAACCCGGGTGGTTTAGGGTACCGCACCAAGGCGCGTCAAAGTGGCCTTTACGGCGTCGGCCTGTCGACACTTCGATGTCGCACACAGTCGCAAGTAGTTGCGATAGACGTCGATGGCTTCGTCTCGGCGTCCATCCGCTTCGTACGCCTTAGCGAGCCCGAGATAGGTGTCGCGGTAGCCCGGGTTACGCCGCTTCGCCTCTTGAAAGCGGACGATCGCTTGGCTCGCGTTGCCCATGTTCAAGTGGATCCACCCCATCTTCGCGATGGGCTCCACGGTCTTTGGGTTCAGTGAGGCGGCCCGTTCGAGCGCCGCGAGCGCACCGGAGAGGTTCCCGCTCTTTTGGGCCGCGCTGGCCTCGCTGATGGCCGCATCGTAAGGATCGACCCCTTCTGCCTCAGTCACCTTGGGCTCGACGGCCTTGGGCTCGACGGCCTTGGGCTCGACGGCCTTGGGCTCGACGGCCCTGGGCTCGGCGACCTTGGGCTCGACGGCCTTGGGCTCGACGGCCTTGGGCTCGACGGCCTTGGGCTCGGCGGCCTTGGGCTCGGCGGCCTTGGGCTCGGCCTTCACCACGACCGGCCTCGCCATGTCGATCGCGGCCATCGCGCCCCGCCGAGTTTCGGCTTCGTTCGGTTGGCCCTCCGTTCGGGTCGTCGGTACGGGCGCGGGCTTCGCCGTCTTCGCCACCTTTGCCGCATCCGGCCCAGCGACGCCGCCGTCGTGAGCAGCCGATGCGGCCGTCGGGGCTGGAGGGCTCCCGCTGTTCTTGGCCGCGACCTGTGTCACGGGCTCTGCGTGCGACGGGCTCTCTCGGGCGACGAACCACCACGTCGCGATACCAGCGCCTCCGAGCGCGAGCACCGTCACGATGAGTAGCCATAGCCGTTTGGCTGGCGGAGCCACTGGCACCATGACGACGTCTGGCGGCAAGTAGGGCACCGGCGTCGCCGTTCGGGCCACGCGCATGTCGGGCAGCCGCATTTGAAGCGTCGAGCCGATGAGCTCGGACTCGTCCGGCATCGTCTCGCGTAGTTTCTCGATATCAGACGCACTTCCGGCTGGAGTGGCGTCGTCGCCCGCGGTCCAGGGGCCGCGTACTGGTTCTGATGAGGGCTCTCCCGCTGCGAGGGGTGGGGTCACCACAGCGGGTGGATCGTCGTGGGCGCCGGCAAGGTAGTCGCTCAGCTCATTCATGCTTGGGCCGAGCGCCTCGGCAGCGGCAGTACCACCCGGTTTGTCAGCCACCGATGGTTGGATGGGCTCCGGCTCCGGCGCCGATGTTGGCGCGGCCAGACCCACCGCTGCGGCCTTGAAGTCGCCGAAGTCCATGGCGAGCCCGGCTCGAATATCGGCCAGCGAGATGTCCAGCAGCGTCGAGTCGATGCCGCTATCGGGGAGCTCATCAGCGTCGGCCCTCTCGAGCTCGACCGGCCTCGAGATGTCGCTCTCTGGCACCGGCGCCTCTTTCGAGAGCAACGGCTCCTCTGGTGGTAGCTCTGCGGGCGGGCGGTCCTGGACCGGCAACTCTGCCGGTGGCAGCTCAGGCGGGTCTGAAGACGTCACCTCGGCGCGTATCTGTGGTTCGTCGTACGTCGATGGGGTCGAGCCACCGCCTCCCGCGCCCTTCATCTGCTCGACGCGCTCGAAGAGAGCCACTAGCTCAGGGATGGTCGTGATGGGACGCCACGTGCGCCCGTTGTGAGAGATCGCGTCATCGAGGCTCACCACCCCGTCGACCACCCACCTCTGGAATACCCGGAGGTTTGGGAACTGGAGCGCGGTTCCGTCCGCCTTTCGAACTTGCCATCGCGGAGAGCTTTCTCGTCCCCTCTCTCCCGCGGCGCTGGCGTCGTCGTCGTCCGGAAGCGGCGGTGGCGCTCGTACATCGAGTAGTTCTGACGGCGTCTTGGCGCGGCCCCTCACGCGGAAGACGGCGCCACAAGTGAGGCACGCCACGCGAACGGCGTCCCCTGCCGACGGGGCCTCGGCCAGGGTCTGTGGTGCCTTGCAGCGTGGGCAGCGAAGCTCGAGCATCGTCTAGAAGCTGAAGCTGAGGTCGTAGAAACCGAGCAAATACATACCGAAGTACACGCCTGAGCCGCCGACGAGCATGCCCGCAGCCATGAAGCCGATCCGCGCTCCCCAGCCCCCGGCGGCGTGAGCGGTTGCTTCGCCTGCGCGCCGTGGCACGGTCGTCGAGTCCGAGGGCCGCGCTCGCTCGTCGGTAACCGACAGAGCGCGGCGCTCTCCCGTGGTTTGTGGCTTCGCCGGACGAACGCCCGCTCGCGTTGTGGGTGCCGCCACGCGGGTGACGGCTTGCAGCCCCGGAGCCGTACGCGCTGTGGCCTTCGGGTCACGTTTGGCTATCGTGGAGAGCGCCGCCACGCTTGGGCCACTGCCGCCCGCCGGTGCTGACTGAGTGGCGGGCTTGCCTTCGGACGCCGCCTCGAGCGCTGCCATGGCTTCGGTCTCGCCGGCGTACTTCGTCTTGAAGTCGCCGTACGACTTCCAATTCAACCCATCGACCGAGACCATCGCATGCTTCTGGGGGCTGAGCCCATCCACCCACCCAATGAGCTTCTCGGCGGAGAAGAAGCAATAAGTGAGGCCGGAGTCACTCTTGATACGCCAGATGCGGGCTTCGCTCACGCTCGTGAGTTGGGTGCCTTCGTTGCTCTGTGCGCCCGGGAGCGAGACGGAGCGGGCCGGCGGCGGCGGGAGGGTGCCTTCGGGGCCCAGCGACATGTCGTCCATGGACAGCGGCTCGAGTGACGCGGCTGCCGGCGCGGCAATCGGTACTTGCGGCGGTGTGGCGGCGCGGGCCTCGGGGGCTGAACGGGGTGGAGGTGGCGCCGGCCTCGGAGGCGGTTTTGGCGCGGCTGCCTTCGCTGCGCTCGGCGCGGCCGTCAGCAGCGTGGCGTCTCCACCGTCACTGACGGGTTGGATGAAGCCGCAGTGCGGGCAAGTGACGAGCCCGCCCGGGTCGGTGTCCCCTTCGAAGGAGGTCCAACAAGAGATGCAGATATACTCTCCGCTCGAACTCAACGCGCACCTTCACGGTCTGGGCAGCCCAACCGCGGGTCGGTCAAGACCTCGTTGGGGCTGATCTGCTTACGGATGACCCGAGTCGGCTGGTCGCCGCCCAGGCCGATTTTCCACAGGTTACGATCGCTACGAACGAAAGCCATCCTGTGCCCTCCCAGGGTAAACCCTACCACAGCCTTTTCACACTTGGAAACGCCCCCCTCTTCCTAAATCGTCGGCGGGAGGTGCCGCGAAATCGCCCTCGCCTCGCCATCGCCACGGCCTTTCCGGTGGCGAAAGCGGGCTCATTGCGCGGGGAGGCACCGGAAGCGTCGTGGACGCGCGAGGCGAAGCGATTTCGCGCGCCGGACGCCGACGATTTAGGACCCGTACTGCTTTGTTCAAGGGGTTCCGTCGATCGACCGGTGAATCTCTCCAGACCTTCGGTGCGCCATGAGATAGGCTGACCGTCGTTGTTTCGAGGACCTCTTCCGGTCCGCAGCAGTTCATCTCCGGCGCCAAGCCGATCCGCGACGTCCCGAACCGAGGCAAGCCATGCGACTGACCCACGCGCCGAACGGACTCACCGTCCTCGTCGAGAAGAACCCCGCTTCGAGAGCCGTAGCGTTGCAGGTCGGCGTGCGCGTCGGAAGTGCCGACGAAGAGCTCTCTCAACTCGGCCTCGCGCACATCCACGAGCACATGCTCTTCAAAGGCACAGGGCGCCGAGGCGTCGGCGAGATCGCGGCCGAGATCGAAGCGGCCGGCGGCGACATCAACGCCTACACGAGCTACGACGCGACGGTCTACCACGCGACCCTCTCCGGCCGATTCTTCGACCTTGGCCTCGATATTCTCTCCGACGCCGTTCAGAACTCAGCCTTCGATGAGGGCGAGCTCGGCCGCGAGCTCGAGGTCATCATCGAAGAGATCCGCCGCAGCGATGACACGCCGGGTCGCGTCGCTTCGAAGCTCTACTTCCGAACTGCCTACCATGAGCACCCGTATGGCCGGCCCGTCATCGGGAGCGAAGCGTCGGTCCGCGCTCAGGACCGTGCTGCCGTCTTGCGCTTCTTCAATCGCTGGTATCGCCCAGAGAACCTCATCGTCTCCGCAGTCGGAGCCCTCGACGAAGCCGCGGCGACTGACGCGATCCTGCGCGCCTTCGAGAAGACGCCGAGCGGCAGCACGACTCGCCCGGCGCGCGCGGTCGAGCCCTCTTGGCGCGGCATCCGCTTCGCCCGACAGACCTCCCGCTTCACTCAGGGGCTCGTCAACATCGGCTTTACTGCGCCGGCTCTCACCCACCCAGACGTGCCAGCCCTCGACGTCATCGCGCTCGTGCTCGGGCAAGGCGAGTCTTCGCGCCTCTACCGGACGCTCCACCGCGACGCCGGCCTCGTCAACGGCATCTCGGCGTCAGCCTACACGCCTCTCGACCCCGGCCTGTTCACGGTCTCCGCAAACCTGCCGGCAGGTGACGCCCGCCGTGCGGTAGCCGCGATCTTCACCCAGCTAGCCCGCTTCACCGAGACGCTCGTCGACGCCGCCGAGCTCGACAAGGCCCGTGCCATCTTCCGCAGTCAACGCGTCTACGAGCAGGAGTCCGTCGGTGGTCGCGCCCGCCGACTCCTGACCTGGCCACTCCACGGTCGCCCACCGGAGTCCGAGGACGAGTACCTGCGCGCCGCTCTCGCGGTCACCCCCGAAGGACTCCGAGAGGTCGCACGCCGCTGGTTCGATCCTGACGCGTTCGTCGCCACGGCGCTCGTGCCTGAAGCCGACAGCGCCCCCGATGGTCTCGACGAGACCGTGTTCGCAGACGCCGCGCGCGTCATCGCCCGCCACGAGAGACCTCGCCAAGCCGCGACTGCCTTCAAGAACCACGAACAAGGTGACGACGTCGACGTCCTCGACCTCCCGGGTGGCGGCCGCCTGGTCGTGGCGCGAGATACCAGCGTCCCACTCGTGTCGATTCGGGCGCTCACGGTCGCCGGTCTCGGCTACGAAGTTCCCGGCAATGGCGCCACACGCCTCCTTGCCGAGAGCCTCTGTTGTGGCACGGGGACGCGCACCGGCGCCGAGATCGCGGCGCTCATGGACGGCATGGCCGGCGTCCTCGAGGCCGGCGGGGGCCGTCACTCCTTCGGTTTGCGAAGCGTCCTCCTCGCCGAACACCTCCAGCCTGGCCTCGACGTCTTCTTCGACGTGCTTACTTCCGCGTCGCTACCCACGAGCGAACTCGAGCGCGAACGTAGCCTGCAGCTCGAAGCCATCCGCAGCGAAGCCGACCGGCCCGCCGGCTATGCCATGCGTCTCCTCATGGAGACCGCCTACGGAGGGCACCCCTACGGCGCGTCCTACCTCGGCACGGCGTCGTCGGTGGCCGCGCTGTCACGGGAGTCGCTCCTCGCCTTGCGTAACGCGATCTTGCACCCGAGCCGCCTCGTGTTTGGCGTCGTTGGCGACGTCGATCCAGACGCCATCCAAAGGCGGTTCGCCGACGCGATGGCGCAGCATGGCTCGGCGCCCGCCGCCCCGATGATCCCGCCCTCGGCCCCAGAACCGAAAGCCGCGTCGCTGAGGCGCGAGACCATTCGCGGCGCCCAAGCGCACCTCGCGTTCCACTACCCCGGCCTCGTGTTCGGCGATTCGGACCGGCCTGCGCTCGACGTCCTGACGGCCGTCCTCTCGGGGCAGGGCGGGAGGCTCTTCCTCGAGCTCCGGGACAAGCTGAGCCTCGCCTACTCCGTCAGTTGCTCCTCCGCAGAAGGGCGCGACGTCGGTTGGATCACGGCCTACATCGGGACCAGCCCCGAGAAGGTCGACACCGCGCTCGAGGGCATGCGCCGCGAGCTCGGTCGCATCGCCGGCGACGCCATCAGCGAGGCCGAGCTCGACCGGGCACGGCGCTACCTCATCGGCTCGTGGGACGTCGGCCACGAACGGCGCAGCGCGCGCGCGTCGACGCTCGCCGCGCAGATCGTCCTGAACTCACCATTTCGACGCCTCTCCGACTACCCGGACGCCGTCGCCACCGTCACGGCCGCCGACGTGCTCCGGGTGGCTCAGCGCCTCCTCCGACCAGAACACGAGACTGTCATCATCGTTTCACCGTGATTGCCGGCTCTTCGCGCCTCTTACGATTTGACATGACCGGCCACCCTCTCCCAGCATGTCACCGCCCCGCGTGCGAACGCTTCGGAGGATCCATGCGTCTACTTCTACCGCTGCTTGTTGCCCTCACCGCTTCGGGCTGTTTCACCGATCCCGAGTCGACGCAGAACGTGTTCCCGAAGAAGAGCCTCTCCGACGCGAACCTCCTCGGCGACCCTGACGCAGTCAAAGATGACGACGCCCTAGCCGCTGACCCCTGCGCCTGCTACCCGGCGACGGGCACCTGGTACCGCTTCACGACGCTCTCGGTGAAGGAACTCGCGGCCGCCATGCCCCTGGTCGCCGAGTCGCTCAACCAGCTCTGGCAGAAGGACGTCAACACCTTCGAGCTCAACATCCTGTTCCAGATCAAGGGGATACAGGCCGACGGGCAGATGGCCCTCGAGGCCTACAGCGGCGGTCGGGATCCCCGCCTCGGCAATGACGAGCTCGGCGAGCCCATCCTTGGCACCTGCGTCATCGAGAGCACGAAGTTCGAGTTCGCGCTCCCCGTGAGCACTTGCGTGTACGGACCCGCTGAGAAGGTGAAGCTCGATGTCTACGCTGGCACGACCACGAACCCGAAGAACTGCGTCGTGGGCGAGAGCTTCCACGTGCTCCCCGTCACGGAAGTGCGCCTCGGTACCGCACACTCTGGCATCTGCGACGGCACCGCAGACGACTACCTCGAAGGCGAGCTCGTGGGCTCTCTCTCCGAGACGCTCCTGCGCGGCCTCTGCACCTGCACCAAGGACTCCAGCCTCGACTGCGTCTCGCCGGATGCGGCCCACACGACGCCGTCCGGCGTCTGCAAAGGTTGCTCCAAGTCGTTCAGCCCGCTCTACGATCTCCTTCTGCTGCTGAACGACGGCAACGACATCACCTACGACTGCAAGACTGCCGACGGCGAGTCCGCGGCCTGCATCAAGGCCACCTTCAAGGCCCAGCCGATGGCCGAGTCGCCAAGTCCCTGCCCGCTCTGATCGCCACATCCGGCCGCGCATGCGGTTTGCGCCGGCTAAAACCCTCATCCCCACGCATCATCAGGAGCTCCGATGAAGTTCTTCGTCGACACGGCGGACATCGCCCAAATCAAGGAAGTCGTTAGCTGGGGCATCTGCGACGGCGTTACCACCAACCCATCGCTCATCGCCAAGACCGGCAAGCCGCTCGCGCAAGTCGTCGAAGAGATCTGTGCCGTCGTTCAGGGCCCAATCTCAGTCGAGGTCACCTCGCTCGACTTCGAAGGCATGATGAAGGAAGCCCGAAAGCTGGCGGCGATCAAGGACAACATCGTCGTGAAGATCCCGCTGACCAAAGCGGGCATTCAGGCAACCAAGGCCTGCTCTGACTCTGGGATCGCGACCAACGTCACGCTGTGCTTCTCGGCCGCTCAGGCGCTCATCGCCGCCAAAGCCGGCGCGTCCTACATCTCGCCCTTCATCGGTCGGCTCGACGACTGCGGCAACGAAGGCATGCAGATCATCGAAGACATCACCGCCATCTACCGCAACTACGACTTCGCCACCGAGGTCTTGGTCGCGAGCGTGCGCCACCCGATTCATATCGTCGAGTCGGCCCGCCTCGGCGCCGACGTGTGCACGGTGCCCTTCGACGTCCTCGACAAGCTCTTCTCCCACCCGCTCACCGACATCGGCCTCGCCAAGTTCATGAAGGACTGGGAGAAGGTCCCGAAGTAATTGAAATAGTGGTGGTATCAGGCTAGCGCGACGTGCGACGCTCCCCGACAGGCTCGCAGAGGAGTGAGAACATGCTGACGTTTCCGGCAAGCAAGAGTCTTTTGGCGTCAACAGGCGCGGCGAAGGCGCTGGCGGTCGGGTTCAGCCTGTTTGCGCTGGGTTGCGAGGCCGTCGACATACCGAAGGGCCAATCCTCTGAAGGCGAGGGCTCTGGCGGCGCTACCGTCGACCCGGGCGAGCAGTGCGTCGAAGACACACTCGGCGGTGCGGGCCTCTGTCTCGACACCGGCATGTGGGCCCTCGAAGCCTGGCAGTTGTGTAAGGAGCAGGGCCTCTTCCTCGCTGACTTCGCGCCCTTCGAGGAGTGCGGCGCCGGGCTCTTCGAACGCACCCGCGTCACGTGTTGCGGAGCGAACGGCCATCGAGGTCAGCCGGACGACCCCGACCGTCCGAACGATCCTCGCTGCCCGAACGACGCCGACTGCCCGAACGAGCCCGGTTGCGTCTGCGACGCCAACGGTTGTCGGGGCGAGTGTGGCGAGCCGGCCGCTTGTGAGCGCGTCGAGGTCCACGAGGGTGGCAAGTGTCTCCCGGCGGAGCTCCTGCGCGACCGCGCCGTCGCCACCTGCCACGATCGCGGGCAGGAGGTCAGCAGCGTCGAGGTCGTCAGTGAGTGTGCCGACGGCACTGTGGACAGCATGGTCGTCACCTGTTGCGGCACGGGCGGCTATCCCGCACCCTGGCCCGATGCGTGCGCGGTCGTCAAGTGCGGCTCGGATCGCCCCGTCTGCCAGGTCCAGCCGGACGGCACCGCCGCCTGTGTCCCGGATGGCGACGCTGGCGGCGTCTGCACCCACGAGAAGATCGGCTTCGATGGCTCCTGCATCGACCCGGCTTCGCTCGAGAAGCGCGCGTGGCTCCATTGCGAAGAGAAGGGCGGGAGGCTCACGTCCTTCACCGCCATCGAGTTCTGTCCCGATGGTGGGAGCCTTGGCGCCGAGATCGAGTGCTGTGACGACGGCGGTCCCGACCAGCCGCCTCCGCCGGAACCGGCGTCCTGCTACGCCGACAAGATCGGCTTCGATGGTCAGTGCCTCCCCTTCGATTACCTCGAGAAGTACGGCGCGGAGCGTTGCGCCATGCAGGGGGCGACGTTCGCTGGTCTCACGGCCATCGCCGAGTGCGAAGGAGGGTACGCTCAGGGCGCGGAGATCCAGTGCTGCTACGGCGACGGGTCCACCGAACCGCCGCCACCGCCCGATGCGTGTGTGACCATGCCGGTGGGGCCTGCGGGGGATTGCCAAGATCCAGGCGCCTTCAAGGAGCACGCCTGGAAGTTGTGTGAGTCCCAGGGGCTGACGCTCTCGAACGTCGAGCCGCTGGCCTATTGCGACAATGGCGGCATCCTTGACGGCTTCGTCACCTGCTGCGGCGCCTCGACTCCGACCGATCCGACCTGGCCACCCTCCGAAGGAGAGACGTGCTTCCCCGAGAAGGTGGGGTACGAGGGGACCTGTATGCCTCTGCAAGTGCTCGAGAAGTATGGCTTTGAGCGCTGTGCGAACGCCGGTGCTCAGTTCCAGGGGCTCTCCTACATCGACTACTGTGATGATGGCACCGCCCACGGCGCGGAGATCAAGTGCTGTGGTGCGGTGAGCGAACCGCCGCCGCCGGTCCCGGACGCCTGCATCCCGTTCCCGGTAGCTGGCAGCGGCGAGTGTATGGACCCTGGCTACCTCAAGGACATGGCCTGGAAACAGTGCGCCGAGCTCGGCCTCACGCTCCAGGACTTGAAGCTCCACGAGCAGTGTGACGGTGGCGGTGCCGTCTTCGCTGAAGCCCTCTGCTGCACGCAAGGAAACACAGGCCCGACCGACCCAACCTGGCCCCCAGACGCGACCCAGTGCTTCGAAGACGCCGTTGGCGTTGGCGATGAGTGCGCCGACAACGGTCAGCTCGAACAATGGGTCCATGAGTACTGCGGCGCGAGTGGTCAGGTCATGACGATGTTCTACCCTGCCAATGACTGCGGCCAAGGTTCGTCCACCATCGCCAAGTTCCAGTGCTGTGGATCTGGCGCCCCAACGCCGGTCCCGCCCGCCCCTTCTTGTGTGTCCTCCGTGACCGCTGACCAGAACGTCTGCGCGGCGCCGGAATCCCTCAAGGTCGAGGCTTGGCAGTACTGCGCAGACCAG
>CANMLD010000135.1 GCA_947498315.1 Pseudomonadota bacterium
TGTGACCCGCCCCTGACGCTTGCCCCTGAAGCGATCACCGTGCTGCCATACGAGCTCGTGACCTTCTCAGCCACGGGCGGGTCGGCGCGTCGGTTCACCCTCCTCACCAATATGAGCGGCGGCCTCGTGAACCAACTCACCGGGGCCTACCTCTCCGGTGGAACCGCCGGGAGCGCCGACGTCATCGAGGTGACGAGCCTCGGGTGCGTCGGGTCGGCCACAGCGCTCGTGAAGGTCGTCTCGCCGCCGCACGTCCTCCCGGGCGGGGCGACCGTCCCAGCCGGGACCTCGATCGCGTTCGAGGTCTACGGCGGTTCCGGCAGCGTCAACTGGGCTCTCGGCTCGAACGCAGCGGGAGCAACCATTAACGAAGACGGCGTCTTCGTGGCCGGCACGGGCAACGTGACGGTCATCGCGACCGACGTGGAGCTCGGACTGGCGCTCCCCGTGACGGTGACCGTGAAGGCCGGTGGCCTCGTCGCCGACCCGGGTCACATCGCCGTCCCGGTTGGCGCCTCCTACGTACCGAAGGTCTACGGCGGCAGCGGCACCTTCGACTACTCGCGTCTCTCGATAGCCCCCACGGTGTCTGTCATTGGCGGGGTCATCAGCGGAGAGCTGCCCGGCACGGCGGTGATCCTCGCGGAAGACCGCTACGCCGATCTCGCCATCGAGATCCCCGTGACCGTCGTGGTCCCCGAGCTCCCGGCACTCCCGCGAACCGGCGACAGCTCTGCCCATTCGGTCGTCGTCTCGCCCGGCGATATCGACGGCGATGGCTATGCGGATGCCATCCTCGGACTCCGAGAGATCGACTTCCAGGCGCTCGATGGCGGCGCCGTCTTCATCTACCGAGGTCAACCCGGCGGCCTCGACCCGACCCCAGCCCGGGTCTTCGCGGGCAACCGCCGCCGCGACTTCCTCGGGCAGTCCGTTCGAGTCGCAGACATGGATGGCGACGGCAGGGACGACCTGCTCATCAGCGGCTATCAGCTCGACGCAGGCCTCACCGACAACGGCGCCATCCGCGTCTATCGCGGGGTGCAGGGCCAGTTCTACGAAGCCGAGCCCTACTACACCTTCGCTGGACCTTTCGCGTCCGATGAGTTCGGCTTCTGGTTCGACGTTTGTGACGTGAACGGGGATGGCCGTAGCGATCTCGTCGCCGCTGCACGCCTCGGTGAAGACCGAAAGTCGACGCCGCAAGCGACCAATCAGGGCGCGCTGCACGTCTACTTGGGTCGCGACATCGGCTTCCAAGAGGCCCCCGACGCCCTCGCGTACGGGTCGACGCTCCAGGCGAACGGGATCGCCTATGAGAACGACCTACAGCTCGGCTTCCAGCTGACGTGTGGCGACTACGACGGCGATGGCGGCGATGACGTCGCCATCGAGTCGCTCAAGTGGGGCTCGGCGACGGGTCGCAGCAACGACGGCTTCATCGCGCTCTATCAGGGGATCCTAGCCGACGACGGGACCGTCGGAGGGCTAGAGACGAAGCCCTATCGCATCATCGGCGGCATCGCGGCCGGCGACGCTGGCACGAACCTCGGTCGTAGCCTCGCCTCCGGAGACCTGGACGGCGACGGCATAGACGAGCTCATTGCGTCGCAGTATCTTCATGGGATCACAGGGAAGACCCAGGTTGGCGCCGTCAGGATCTGGCGAGGCGGCGACCTGGTCGCTGGCGGTACCAGCGGGGGTGGCGTGGTTGCCGCCGGCACCGTTGCGACCGTAACCGAAGGTGCGGAGAGCGCCACTTGGACCATCGAAGGAACCGTGGCGTCGGACCAAACGGGCTGGTGGGTCGAGGTCGGTGACGCCAATGGCGTGGCGCCCATCGATCTCGTCGTCGGCGACTTCCAACTCGAAGTCCCTGGCGGGATCGCGAACACCGGCGCCGTACGGGTCTTCGCCGGCGTTCAAGGCGGCCCGCCCGCGCCCACGCCGCTACGCTTCGTCGCCCACGGCGTGTCTGGCGATCGATTCGGCCAGGCCGCCGCGGTCCTGCCCGACCTCGACGGCGATGGCACGAGTGACCTTTTCGTCTTCGCCGGACGTAACGACGAGCTCGGAGCCAACGTGGGACGAGCCTTCTACGTCCGCGGCGGCCCCGTCTCGAGTGAGTCCGGACCTCTGCCGGCGATCGTGCCCCTGGATCTGCCGGGCGTCGGCGCTGGCTCCAACGTCGGCCGAGGCGCCGCGATCGTCCCCGATCTCGATGGTGACGGGTACTCGGACCTCGTCTACGGCGCGCCGAACGTCGAGCTCGACCAGAACCAGAACGCAGGCTTCGTCTTCATTCACCGCGGCAGCGCGACGGGTTTCGCGGTGGAGCCCAGCGTGACACTGAAGGGCTTCACGGGCCACTCTGACTCCGATCAGTTCGGCTGGGCCGTCTCGACCGCCGGTGACTTCGACGGCGACGGCAACAGCGATCTCGCCGTCCTAGCACGCAGCGACGATCGACCGGGCAACGTCGCCACCAACACGGCCTACCTCCGCGACGGCACCTGCACGAGTGCGACGACCAACACGGGCGCGGTCTTCGTGTTCCGCGGGAGGTCCGACGGCACCTTGGAGACCAAGCCTGCCTTCGTCTTCTTCCCGTCACAGGACAGCTCTACGCCGGACAGCCTCGACGGCGGCTTTGATATCGATGGCGACGGCTATGACGATCTCGCGCTCGGTGCGGTGGCGTGGGACCCTGCAGGCGCCGCGAACGGCGGCGCCGCGCTCATCATCCGTGGCCGCCCCCTGCTCGCGGCAGACAAGCTCGGCGTCATCTGCGATCCCCTGGTGGTGGTCCCGGGCCTCGCCACCAACGACGCGCTCGGCCGCAGCGTGGCCGGCGTGCCCGACCTCGACGGCGACGGTTGTGATGAGGTCGCGATCGGCGCCAACGCCGAAGATCTCGGTCAGAGCAACCAAGGCACTGTCCGTATCCTCTGGGGTTACGGCGCCGGGTGCGACCGAGCCGACGCACGTGTCTCGGTCTTCGCCCCCGGCATCGCCAACGCGCAGTCGGGCTTCTCGATCGACGCCGGACCCGATGTCGACGGCGACGCCATCCCGGACCTCGTCACAGGCGCGTTCAACCTCACGGTGGGGGGAAACGCCGTAGGCGCTGCCTGGCTCCTCCGTGGGAGCTGGATGGCCGGCCAGGCCGGCAACGCCGTCCCGCTCGCGACGCTCGTTCCCCCGACGGTGCCTTTCACTTCCGTCGGCACCACCCTGCCCCTCCGAGTCGACGGCACGACGCTCAACGAGCAGTTCGGCCGTTCGGTCGCGCTCGTCCCGAATGCGTACACCGACGGCCGCGCCGGTGTTCTGGTCGGCTCGCCCCTCTCAGCGTCCACCGGGACCGCGCTCGCCGGCGGCGCACGAATGTACCGTTTCGAAGGCGATGGCACTGGCGCTACCGACGGCCTGCGCGCGACCTCGACATGGGCCTTTGGCGGTGAGACCGGCCGAACCGAAGGACGCCTGGGCGAATGGGTCGCGGCGGGGGTCCTCGCCGGTGTCCCTTACGCCATCATCACGGGATACGAAGGCCAAGGCGCCGGACTCGACCAGGGCTCCGTCTACGTTGTCCCGGCTCATCTACCCATCTTGGGAGGGACTCCTTGAATTCGCAGTACTACTCGAGATTGTTTCCCCTTCTTGCCGCGATCGGCCTCGCTGGTTGTGGCGACACGACGACACCGACGAAGACCGCTGCGACGGACGCCTCTGAATCGAGAGACGTAAGCGCTGGAGAAGATTCGGTCATCGGGCAGAGTGACGTCGCTGTCGCCACGGGCGACGACACCTCCGACGAGGACGTCGAGGGCGCCGGGGACGTCGGGGGCAGCGTAGACACCGGAGACGCGGTCGGCCCGCTCCTCCCAGACGACTTCGAGATGACCGCCACTGACTTCCCCTGCCTCACCACCGGCACGAAGGTACGAGGCTTCTTCATCTGGAACCTGACTGGCCGCTTGGACGAGACGCTCGCCGTCGCCAGCTCCGAGACCGGCGGGACCTATCCGGTGGGCACGCTGATTCAGCTGGTACCCACCGAGGCAATGGTGAAGCGCAAGGCGGGGTTCAGCGCCGCGACGAAGGACTGGGAGTTTTTCGCCCTCGATATCCGGGAGGACGGCTCGACCATCATCGTCGCTCGGGGCGCTGAGGACACCAAGAACCAATTCGGCGGCAACTGCGCCGAATGTCACGCCAAAGCGGGAGCGCAGTGGGACTTCATTTGCGAAGACACCCATGGCTGTGACCCGCTACCGCTGACGGACGACTTGATTCAGATCATCCAGGACAGCGATCCGCGCTGCCCGAAGTAGCGGACGGATGGGCCCAGCACACCCGACCCTGCGCTGACGAGGTAGATCCCTACTCTGGCGGCTTCGGGCAGAGTCCGAGATCGCGCGCCGTAAGCGCCTGTTCGCCGACGCCGAGCGACGACGCGATACGGCTGAGCTGTCGCTCTGAGATCCCGGTCGCTTTCACGAGCCGCTCGGCCCGTGCCTTGTCGCTGTCAGCCCTTGCACATGCGATCTCAGCGATGAGCGCCTCGACCTGCTTTTTGGTCGCGTTTCCTTCGTGAAGCGCGAGCACACGCTGAGCTCGCTTCTTCGGTTGGTCGTCTCGGGCGTCCGTCTTGACGGCCTTGCCGAGGAGCTCGCGCCCCTCTGCGTGCCGCGCTTGGCCCATCGCCATGAGCCCTTGGTTCAGGAGCGCGTCGGCGACGAGGGTCCCGATCTTGGACTTCTGAGCTTGGCTACAGGCCGCGGTGGCCCCAGCGATGTCCCCGCGCCCAAGCCACAAGAGCTGGCAGAGGTGTAAGTGCGCCAAGCGGTATTCCGGGACGAGCGCAATGGCGGCGCGGAGCTTCTTCTCAGCGGTGGCGACGTGCACCGCTCTTGGGTACTGAAAGTTCAGCGCCACCGCCTCGCCGTTCAGGCGCTCCGCGCGAGATGCGGCGTCGTCGTGTTGACGGAAGTCGTCGTAGCGAGTGCCGTCAGCCACGACCAAAGTGCGGTGTCCTCGCTTCTCGCGCACCTTGATGACGATAGACGAGCTAGGCCGCCACAGGGTCGCGGTCGTGCCCAGGCCATCCTCGCCCGGCTTCGGCTGAGTGGGCGCCCTCACGCCGAACTCGGCGTCGACGCGTCGTAGGAGGTCGGCGTGGTCCTGCCCGTGCTGCACGGCGAGCTGATGCAGCTTGCCGTCGTAGAAGCTCATGACGGCGCGAACGGCTCGGCTCTTCGGATCCTTCTTCCCAGTCTTCCACGAGCATGAGGTGACGTAAGGACGCAGGTCGCTGTCATCGTCTCGCCGACACTCCGGCACCACCTTGCGGAGCTCGGCCATGGTCGTCCCGAAGACCTGAGCCATGCGGAGGTCCCCGAGCCGCGTCGCGACGTCGAGGATGACGTCCCCACCTGGCACGGACGGCAGTACAGCGAGCGGGTCGCCCGGGGGCGGCTTCGGGAGCTCCGGTTTAGCCGCTTCGGGTTTGACCGCCTCAGCACCCACCGCCTCGGGCTTTGAAAGCTCTCGCTTTGGTAGTTCAGGCCGCGTCTCGGGTCGAGCGATCTCCTCAGCGGGCTCTCGAGAATCCGGCCGGACGACGGGCGCCGCGATGGGGGGCGTCTTTGGTTCACAGCCGTAGAGCTTCTCGAGGACCGCCTTGAGTGCCGCCTCGTCGGCCCCTGCGGCCACCTTGGGCCGGTCGAAGACCAACTCCGCTTCGGATTTCGCGCGCAAGCGCTCATAGCAAGCGGAGCCCTTGCAAGTGCACGCCTCGAGGGCAAGCCCCTGATACTTCGATAAAATCACCGTGAAGTCGGCAGTGAGTGCGGGAGGCACGTCGCTGGGCGCGAGTGACGGTGCGGGAGTCGGAGCGGGCGCAGCGGCGACCGGTGCCGGCTCAGGGGCTTTCGGTGGGCTTTCAGGCCCTTTGCAGGCGGAGATGGCGAGAACGAAGGCGAGGGTTCGGAGGCGCATGGGCCGAGTCTGGCGGTGAACGCGCTGCGGGGCAATGCGCCCCGATCGCCGCCGCGTGTGGTCACCCCACGGAAAGCGCGTTAGTGTCGGTGCGTTCTACCCAACGGGAGCTCCATCCATGGTCGACATGAGCGCCATCAATCGCCGGCCGCCCAAGGCGGAGAAGATGTTCGAGTGCCCGTCGATCACGGTCATCGTGCTGGCGTTCAACGAAGAAGAGAACCTGCCCAAGATGTTGCGGGAGTCGGTGGATTGGCTGCGTGATCACGTGCCCGTCTGGGAGATCGTCGTGGTGGACGATGGCTCCAAGGACGGCACCCGGGCGGTCGCTGACTCCTTCGCGACGGAGGACGCGCGTATCAAGGTCATCTCGCACGAGACGAACCGCGGCATGGGCGCCGGCATGAAGACTGGGATCACGTTGGCCACGAGCGACTACTTCACCATCATCGCGGGTGACGGGCAGCACCCGACACCGGAGTTGGCTGTCCTCATCCCAGGCCTCGACGAAGCGGAGATCGTGACCACTTACCACTCGAACGCGCGTGAACTGCACCGCCGCGTGCTGTCGTGGGGCTTCCGCCGGGCCATGAAGTGGGCCTGCGGCATCGACTTCACCCTCGAAGGCATCTACCTGTTCCCACGCCGGGTGGCGGTCGACGAGATCGGCCTCGAGAACGTTCCGCCAGACACCTTCTTCTTCAGCTTCGAGCTCATCGCGAGGGCCCTGCAGCGCGGACACACATTGACCGTGCGGCCCATGATCGTACGCAGGCGCGAACACGGGACGTCGAAGGTCGTGAGCGTGAGTCGCATCAAGCGCATCGGCGGCGAGATCCTAGACTTCCGGCGCCGACTACGCCAACCGCACTGAGCCGTAACGCGAAGGCACGGTCAATTCGCGCACGCCCATCTGGTCGCGAGGGCGGCCTACGGCTATGCTGACCCCTGGACCCGGCCCTGTGGCCATCGGAGAACGCGCATGTCGTCGTTCATCACGGACTTCTTCAAGAACCTCGTTCGCTACAAAATAGCGGGCGTACAGGCGGAGGTGAAGTCCAAAGCGAAGTCTTACCAGGCTCAGGCTCAGGGCAAAGCCGCCAGCAAGGTGAACAAGGTCCTCGATGCGCCGGTCAACAAGGCGCGCGCGAAGGTCGCTGACGCCGAGAAGGCCGCTAGAGCCAAAGTCAACGGCAAGCCGCTCCCGAAGAAGGACGACGCCAAGAGGGAAGACGCGCCGCAGCGGGGCGGTGGAGGCGGTGGCAGCAGCGGAGGCGGTGGCAGCAGCGGAGGAAGTGGCGGCAGCGGAGGCAGTGGCGGCAGCGGAGGCAGTGGCGGCAGCGGAGGCAGTGGCGGCAGCCGAGGCAGTGGCAGCAGCGGAGGCAGTGGCAGCAGCGGAGGCAGTGGCGGCCGGCAGGAAGCGGCTCCCGAGCAGAAGAGCGGTGGGGGCTGGTTCTCCGCGAAGAAAGCGGCACCAGCTCAGTCGGGAGCACCGCGCCAACAAGGTGGCTCGCCACGCTCGAGCAGAGAGGCGCCGGCCGACTTCGACCCCGGCATGAAGACTCAGGCCATCGACATCTCAGGGCTCGTCGATGATCGTGCCCAAGACGTGGTCGGCTGGGTCGTCTGCTTGAACGGCACTCTCCGCGGGAAGGACTTTCGGCTCGTCACCGGGAAGAACATGATGGGCACGGCGGCCGACTGCGACATCGTTCTCACCGATGGTTATCTATCGTCGAAACACGCGGTGATTCGGCACGAAGAGGGCCGCTTTACGCTGGTCGATCTCGACTCGACCAACGGCGCCTTCGTCAACGATCGGCGTGTGTCCAAGATCGAGCTCATCGACAACGACAAGGTGCGTCTCGGCCGCACAGAGCTGAAGTTCAAGTCGCTGTTCTGAGAGCGCAGCCCGGCCGCCTCCCCTGTAATTTCAGAGTGATGGCGCTCGGCTTCGCATGTTCGACGTTGATGGTTATACTACGTGAACGGGCTGGCCCGAAACCATAGTAGTAGTGCACGCATCGCAGAGAGGGGGAGATCGTGGGTTGGTTCTCGCGGAAGGAGAAGAAGCCGGCCAGCTCTGGTGGGCGCGCGCGTGGACCGTCACGCGAAGCGCCTGAAGACTATGACCAGGGCATGAAGACCCAGGCCATCGACATCAGCGGGCTCGTTGATGACCGCGCTCAAGACGTGGTCGGCTGGATCGTTTGCTTGAACGGTGCCTTACGCGGGAAGGATTTCCGCCTCGTTACGGGCAAGAACGTCATGGGCACGGCGGCGGACTGCGACATCGTGCTCACCGACGGCTACCTGTCCTCCAAACACTCGGTCATCCGTCACGAAGAAGGCCGGTTCACGCTGGTCGACCTCGACTCGACAAACGGGACCTTCGTCAACGACAAGCGCGTATCGAAGACCGAGCTAATCGACAACGACAAGCTGCGCATCGGTCGCACCGAGATGAAGTTCAAGTCGCTGTTCTAGAGAGACTTTCGGACGACTATCGTGCAGGGAGCCGCTCGCCTCGCACGAGGTCCGCCATGGACTCGCGATCGCGGACGACGTCGTATCGGTCGCCTCGCACCAACACTTCGGCCGCTCGCGGGCGCGCGTTGTAGTTCGACGACATCGAAAATCCGTAGGCGCCTGCGCTCATGAGCGCGAGTAAGTCGCCGGACACGACTGGCGCGAGGCCGCGTTGCTTCGCGAAGAAGTCGCCGCTCTCGCAGACCGGGCCTACGACGTCGACAATGACTTCGGAGCCGTCACTCGCGCTGACTGGCCAGATGGCGTGGTAGGCGCCGTAGAGCGCCGGCCGAATGGCGTCGTTCATCGCGGCGTCCACGATGACGAAGCGCCGCGCCTCGGACGCCTTTTCGTAGAGAACGCTCATGAGCAAGACGCCAGCGTTGCCGACGATGACACGCCCCGGCTCGAAGAGGAGCTTCATCCCGCAGCCACGTGTTCGCTCGATGATGGCGCGCGCGAGGTCGTCGGGGTGAGGAGGCGCTTCGTCGCGGTAGGTGATGCCGAGACCGCCCCCGAGGTCGAGGTCCTCGATCGGGAACCCGGACGCCCGAAGTCGCGTGGCGAGCTCGAGCATGCGGTCTACCGCGTCGAGGAAAGGCGCGAGGCTCGTGAGCTGGCTGCCAATGTGGCAATCAACGCCAACGACTCGAATGCCGGGAAGCGCCGCGGCTCGAGCGTAAGCGGCTTCAGCGCGCGGCCACGGGATCCCAAACTTGCTCTCGCGCAGGCCTGTCGCGATGTAAGGGTGGGTCTGCGGGTCCACGTCGGGGTTCACGCGAAGGCTCACCGGTGCGCACAGCCCCATCGCCGACGCCACACTCGAGAGCAGCTCGAGCTCAGCCTCCGATTCGACGTTGAAGGCGTGTATGCCTCGTTCGAGGGCATAGCGCATCTCCGCAGCCGTCTTGCCTACCCCGCTGAAGACCACCCGGTCGAGTGGCGCGCCGGCGACCTCGAGGCGATGGATCTCGCCAGCGCTAACGACGTCGAAGCCCGCCCCAAGGTCCGCGAGCAGCCGCAGGATCGCGATGTTCGAGTTCGCCTTGACGCTGTAGTGGATCTGATGCGGCGCTCCAGCGAGCGCGTCGTCGAAGACCCTGTAATGACGAGTGATCGTGGCACTGGAATAGACGTAGGTGGGGGTGCCAACCTCGGCCGCGATGCGCGCAAGCGGCACGTCTTCGCACCAGAGCTCGCCATCGCGATAGCCGAAGTGGTTCACTAGTACCTCACGCGGCGGGCCCGCGCATCCACTCGCAGAGCTCCGTACGGCTACGCGTGCGGTCAACACGGGCGCGGGCTTCCAGGACACGGGCTTCGAAGGCGACCTGCGCGGCCTGCACGCGCTTCGGCGCCGGCGAGCCAGGCTGGTCGCGTCGCTCGAGCGACACGACGGGGTCGCGGGCGCGCGCAATGGCGGCGGCGTCGAGCTCGGGCATGAGCTCGTGCCACTCGGTGGGGGTGAGGGCTTCGAGCTCGGTGCCACGTCGGGCGCAGGTCTGTACCAACGCACCGACGCGGTGATGGGCGTCGCGGAAGGGCACTCCAGCGGCGACTAGGCCGTCGGCGACATCGGTCGCCATGACGAAGCCTGCCCGCAAGGCGCCCTTCATGCGCTCGGCGTCGAAGCGGGCGCCTGCGAGAAGGCGTGCCATCACAGTGAGGATGTCGCGGAGGGTGTCGTCCGCGTCGAAGAGCGGCTCTTTGTCCTCTTGGAGGTCCTTGTTGTAGGCGAGCGGCAGGCCCTTCAGCGTCATGAGCAGCGAGACGAGGCTGCCGGTGATGCGGCCAGTCTTGCTGCGGACGAGCTCCGGGATGTCCGGGTTCTTCTTCTGCGGCATGATGGACGAGCCCGTACAGAAGGCGTCCGGGAGCTGCACGAAGCGGAACTCCTGGCTCATCCAGAGCACGAGCTCCTCGCCCATGCGGGAGAGGTGCGACGACGCGAGCGCTGCCGCGCTCAGGAACTCGACAGCCGCGTCGCGGTCGCTGACGGCGTCGAGGCTGTTCTCAGTGAGCTCAGGGAAACCAAGCTCAGTGGCGACGCGCTCGCGCCGAATCGGGTGGGGCGTTCCGGCGAGGGCGCCGGAGCCCAGCGGGAGCCGATTGGCGCGGTCGTGGGCGTCGAGGAGGCGCCCCGTGTCGCGCAGGAGCATCGCGACATAGGCGTGGAGATGATGCGCGAGGCTGACCGGCTGGGCCCGCTGAAGGTGCGTGTAGCCGGGGAGGACTGTGTGCGACTTGTCTTTGGCCTGTTCGAGCAAGGCCGAGGCGAGGTCGAGGGCCTCGGTTGCGCGGTTCAAGAAGGCTTCGCGCAGGTAGAGGCGCAGGTCGAGCGCGACCTGATCGTTGCGCGACCGCCCAGTGTGAAGGCGACCGGCGACGCTGCCGATGCGGTCGGCGAGCGCCGCTTCGACGTTCAAGTGCACGTCTTCACGGTCGATTCGCCATTCGAAGCGCCCGGCGTCGATGTCGGCGCGGACGGTCCGGAGGCCAGCTTCGATGGCCTGGGCGTCGTCAGCCGTGATGATCTCGGCCTCTGCCAACATACGCACATGGGCGACCGAGCCCGCGAGATCTTCGCGGTAGAGGCGCTTGTCGAAGCCGACCGAGGCGTTGATGCGCTCGACGAGGGCGTCGGTGCCTTCGGCGAAGCGGCCGCCCCAGAGCTTTCCAGAGGAGGGGGCTCCCATCAGAACTGCAGCACGAGGTGGGTCTGGAGGGTCCAGGCGATGCCGGCTTCGACCTTCGAGCCGGAGTACTGAAGGTAGCCCGGCTCGAGATCGAAAGTGTCGCCCGGGATGTAGAGCCCGAAGGCGAGGTCGGCGAGAAACTTACCGGTCTGCTCATAGAAGAGCCGAAGGTCGATCTCGGTTCCGAGGAAGCTGCCGTCGCTGGGGTAGGCCCCGCCTTCCATCGGGCCGCCGAAGATGACCGCCAGCTCGCCGCCGAGCGCTTCGTCGGGCGAGTCCGAGAACAGATCGTAGCTCACGAAGGGCCGGGCATACCACGCGTTCGTGATGGTCCCCATGACCTCGCGGAACATGATCATGTCGATTCGGTAGTTGCGGTCGAACTTGAAGTTCGTGACCTCCTTGTTGAGGTTGCCGTTCTGGTCAGCGAAGTTCGACCGATCGTTCACCGCGAGGAAGTCGGAGTCGTCGCCCGAAGCCATGCCGGCGTAGAGACCGGTGGTCAATCCGCCATGGGTGAACTCGCCCTCGAACGCGAGACCGAACGACAGTACGTCGCGCTCACTGTCGTTGTTCACGGCGGTCTCGCCGTCGTCGATGTTGGTCACGTTCGCGTAGATCATCGCAAACTCGAGCTCGAGCCGGAGCTTCTGGCTGTACTTCGGGCGGTACTCGAAGCGGAACCAAGCGTCCGGGATGATGGCCAGCGCGTCGCGCTGAATCAGCTGGGCGGAGGCGAGCTCGTCTGGGGTGATGTTGCCGTCTTGCGTACTCCGAAGCGTCGTGGTGTCAACGTCCAGCTTCTGCCGGCGGAAGACGGTGTAGACGCCCCAGTCGAAGGCGGGCTTGCGGTCCTTTTGGAGTCGCACCGTGCGGGCGTCGATCTCGGCCTTCGACAGCGGGCGCTGGAAGATGCCGAAGAAGCCCTGAGTCACGTCGTCGGTCTCGGTCAGGTCGTAGGCCTGGCCAAAGGGCTGGTACTGCTGCTTGTAGGTCGGGCCCGACGACACGATGTCGTAGCCACCGACGAAGTAGATGCCGAAGAACTGGAGGGCAAGCATGACGCGGTCGTTGTAATCGCCGTAATCGTCGTCCCAGTGTTCACCGGAGTTGGCGAGTATGCCGAGCCCCCAGTGGCTCTTCATGCGGCCGAAGCGCAGGGGAATGGCGCCTAGGATCTTCCACTCGCCGTAGAGCTCCTTGACCCGGATGCTGTCTTGAATCTGGAAGTTGCTGCCGGGGGGAGCTTGCCCCGTAGCAAACACCGCTCGCGGCGCATCAGGCCGGGCGATATCGAAGTCCGGCGTCGAACCGAGCACGAGGTTGTCGAGGACGTCGAAAGTGGCGGCGATCTTGATCGACTCGCTGATGAGGAAGGTCGGCTGATAGCGGAAGCGCATGTTCGCGCTCGCGAGGAAGGTCTCGTCGTTCTCGGCTTCACCAACCTTGGGGTCGGCCGATTCGTCGTTGTTGATGGCGTTCTCGGTGAGCGGAGGCAGCACCGAGCTGGTCCCTTTTTTCACGCCCGACGCATCGACGAAGGCCGTCCCGAGGTGCAAGTTTCCGAACATGTCGGCTCGGAAACGCAAGTAGCCGTGGTGTTCGATGCGCGGATAGGTGGGAGCAGGATCTTCGTCGTCCCAGCCACCGCCGGCGTCGTCGTCGTCCTCGTCTTCACCGAAGGCCTCGTCGTCGTCCTCGTCCTCAGCGTCGGGCTTGTCGTCCACCTTCGGCTTGGTCTCGGTCGGCTTTGCCTCGTCTTTGGTCGGCTCTGGCTCTGGCTCCGGCGTCTCGGCCGCTTCACCTGCCGCCGGTGGCTCCGCGAGCGCGAGGCCTGGCGTGAGCAGTAAGGCGAGAGACAGGGCCGAGGAGCGGCTGAAGGAGAGTCGCATGGGGCCTCCAAGGGCGGAAGGAGCGGCGGTCAGGTGCCAGCGTGCCGGGGTTCGCGCCGCGGGGGGCGAGTGAATCGGACGAAGGGATCGAAGTCAATCTGGACGGACTCGCAGGGAGGCCGCCTAGGCTCAGAACTCGTACTTGCGCTTGCCGAGCGCCGAGGCGCCCACGGCGATGAACATCTGAAGCGCGATGGCGCTCGTCATGACGATGAGGACGGTCTGCGGCTGCCCGACGAGGTCCTTGAAGGTGTCGCCGCTCGTCCCGAGCTGAAAGCCAGAGGTGAGGAAGATGGCGACCCCGCCCCCGATGACGGCGAGGAGCCCGACTGACCAGGCAAACGCGGGTCCGCGGAGGAAGGTCGCGATCAGCAGGAAGAGGCTGAGACCGGCGATGCCGATTGAGCCCCAGCCCGCCTTCACGTCAGCTGACTTGACCTTCGACCAGAACATCGCGTCGGCCTGATGGTAGGCCTTCCACTCTTCGTCTTCGGCGGCGGCGGCCTGCGCGTTCGCCGCGGTTCCGTACATCTCGACGAGCTGCGAGCGGCTCAGGTTCATGCCGTCGCCCTTGTGGAAGAGGTACGCGTAGCCCATGAGCGCGCCCGCGCCCATGACGGCGAGACCGACCACGACCCCGAGCAACATCAAGAAGATACGCAGGCCCTTCCGCGGGGGAGGTCCTACCCTGACCTCCTCGGACGACTCCTCCATGGCGCTGCGCCGGGCCGGCGCGGGAGCAGGAGCAGGAGCCGAGCGGGCCTTGTTCAGCGACGGCGGAGGCGCTGCGATGGGAGCGCCACCGGGCGGGGTTCGGTCTTCTGTCGGCGGGACGGGCCGAGGAGCGGGTGCAGCACGCACCGGCGCGGGCGCCGGGGCTGG
>CANMLD010000136.1 GCA_947498315.1 Pseudomonadota bacterium
CAGCGGCGTCTACTGCAGCGGCGTCTACTGCAGCGGCGTCTACTGCAGCGGCGTCTACTGCAGCGGCGTCTACTGCAGCGGCGTCTACCGCAGCGGCGTCTACCGCAGCGGCGTCTACCGCAGCGGCGTCTACCGCAGCGGCCGCGCTAGGAATGGGTGTCGCATTGGCCGTCGATTGAGCCGCTCGCATGGTCTCGAGTTCGCCCGTGATGCGCTCGATGTCTTCGTCGAAGGTCTGATCACCGGCGGCGACCATGGCCCGGATGTTGACGTAGGCGACGCCGTCCCGACCGACCGAGAGGCCATCGACGAGATCGACGAGTGCGGCGTCTGAGATGAGGGCCGAGGCCTGCTCTTGAAACACGATGCCCTCGGCGCGTGCGTAGACGTGGGGCTCCGCGCGGTCGGCGACGAGCGCGAACACACGCTTACCGCGAACCACGAAGAGGGGACGGCTGGTCTCGAGCAGTTCTCCACCTTCATCGGCTTCACCGAGGATGAGGCAGCCCTCGAGCTCGACGATGGCGAGCTCCCTGCCGCCTTTCGTCGCGAACAGAATCTCGAGCGTTGACTTGAGCTTGTCGAGGTCTGCGATGTCGGCGAACCCGACCAGCGTGGGGTTTCGGGCGTCTATGACGGCCAGCCCGACCGCCCCGTTCGTGTCGATCCCCGTCACCCCCCATTTAGCCGTGTCGTAGAGGTCGAAGTCTGGGATCCCGGCGGTCAACTTCTCCAGGTCTTCGAGCTCGCTCCCGTACTCGGCCAGGAGTCGGTTCGCGTCGATGGCGTTCGCGAAGTCGAGGCCGTGGTCGACGGCGGCGACGAAGATGGTGTCGGCCGGCAGCTGCGCGAGAATGGGCTCGTCGACCACCGACAGCGCCGCCGGTGGCCGAAGCGGCGTTTGGATGGGTTCAGCCGGGGGAGCGGTGCGTGGCGGGGGTAGCGTTGCGCCCATGCGGAGAGCTCGAGGGCGCTTGCTTTCATTTGGCGCTGCTGCCGGCGGTGCATCGGTCTCGCTCCCGGCTGGCGTGCGCAGCACGAGGGCACTCGCGGTAATGGCCACGCATGCAGCGGCGCTCCACAGTACGGTCTTCATCGGCTCTCTCCTGCGACGCGTGTTCGGCGGCGGCGTCGCAGGGGCTTGAACGGACGAACCCGTCACTCGTCTTTCCGAGTTGGCACGAATTCCTCAATCGGTACCGGAAAGGGTCGCGTCCCTTTCAGGGGGCTACTGCTCCTCGGAGGCTGCTAGGGCGATGGGACCGTTTTCATCACTGCCAATACGGATACGGCGATCGACGCAGACTAAGACAAAGAGGCCAAGGACGTCGCCCGCGCGCCGACCCCGCGATGAACGAGGGACTTGGATCGAGCAGCATCCGCAGAACATGTTCAGGGTCAGGATCGGGATGGCCTCCCGGTCGCTCATGGCACACTCGACTGGCAGCCGGGCGGCGGCCCCGCGCATCGTTCAGGAAGGCCCGGCCGAGCCGGCCTTCTCTCTGTGAGGCCCGGCGGTAGCCGAGCCTCACAGAGCAGCCGCGTTCATCACAAAGCCGACATTGGCGAGCGTTGGTAGCAGCTTCCGGCGAGGTGGTGCCCCGTGATGGGGACACGACCGAAAATTGCCGGTGGACGCCTATCGGAGTTTTGTCCGACCCTCCGAGCATGGCTGGGGCGACGGGATCGATGACATGCTGAAGAGCAGCGGTTAAGCTGCGACTGATGACGACCTCGAACGCTCCTGCCTCGGCACTCTCCGAACGTTCTCCCGCTCGCCTCGCCGAGATTCGAGCCGAACTCGACGGCCTCGACCGGCAGCTCCTCGAACTCGCCTCCAGCCGCGCTCGGCTCGTGGCCGAAGTTGCCGCCTTCAAGCGAGCTGAAGGGCGCCCCATCTACGACCGTGAGCGTGAGCGGCGCATCGTCCAGCGAGCCGAAGAGATCGCCTTGGAGGTTGGGCTCGATCGAGGCACTGCCAGAGCGCTCATGAACGTCCTCGTCGATGCGTCGCACCGACTTCAGGAGGCCGCACTTCGGGAGCCAAGCGCCGCAGCCGAGCCACGCCACGTCGCCATCGTCGGCGGTCGCGGCCAGATGGGCATCGTCCTCGGCCGCTGGCTCTCCGAGCGCGGCCACCGAGTCACCGCGATTGACCAAGGCGACGCTGACGATGTGGTCTCGAGTGCCGACATCGTCATGATCGCCGTCCCCATGGCGCAAGTCCGTGCCGTGGTTACAGGGCTCGCGGGGCGCCTCCGGCCCGACGCGCTCCTTTGCGACGTGAACAGCTTGAAACGTGAGGTGTGCGAGGCGATGGCGAGCGCGCACACGGGCGAGGTGCTTGGTCTGCACCCCATGTTCGGGCCCAGTGTCTCTAGCATTCGCCGGCAGAAGGTCGTGGTCTGTCCCGTGCGACCGGGGCCAATTGGCGCCGGTCTGCAAGCGGAGCTAGGTCGTATGGGCGCAGAGCTCATCGAAGCGGCGCCAGACGCACACGATCAAATGATGGCGGTCATTCAGGTCCTCGTTCACTTCTCGACCATCGCCCGGGGTGATGCGCTTCGTCGCGTTGGCATCCCCATCGAGGAGAGCTTGCGCTTCACCAGCCCCATCTACCGGCTCGAGCTCTCCTTCATCGGTCGCCTCTTCACCCAGAACCCCGATCTCTACGCCGAGATCACCATGCAAAACCCCCACTCCGCGCCCGTTCGCTCCGCGTTCGTCGACGCCGTCAATGCGCTCGACCGAACCGTCACGAGCGGAGACCGAGGGGCCTTTCGTGATGCTTTCCGTGGGGCAGGGGCCTTCTTCGCCGGCTTCGGCCCCGACGCCATGCGGCTCTCCGACCTGCTTATCGAGACGTTGGTGAAAGAGCCCTGAACCCGGTTCGGAATCTAATACGGCGCGGTGCGCTTCAGCGTGCCGATCCGGAGTTGCTCTCCAAGCCAGGGCATCGCCTCGTCAAAAGCGCTGTTCCAGACGGTCCACGAATGGCCGCCCGGTCGCAACTTCGCCCTGTGGGGAGCGCCTCTCTTGCGGAGGACCTCTGCGAGGCGGTGCAGTCCGCGCGTGAACTTCGGAGCGTCGTCTTCGCCGCAGTCGAGCCAGATGGGGAGCGTGTCGGCTTGGCCGAAGCGCGCCAGATGTAGTGGGTTCTGAAGAGGAAATCCGATCTGGGAGAGGCCGGGCGTCCCAAAGGCGGCCCAGTAGACGAGCTTCCCCGTCGGAGCGGCAGTGAACAGGGCACCACTGAAGCTGAGCGCCGCGGACCACATGGACGGGTTTCGGAGCGCCACCGAGAGCGCGCCGAAGCCGCCCATACTCACTCCAGCGATGGCGCGAACGCCGTTGGTTCGAAACTGTTTGTCGGCCCACTGCGTCACGAGCGGGTCCACGAGGGAGCCGAAACGCCGCTGGCCGTCGGGCTTACCGCGACCGGTCGCACCGTTCTGACGGCCGCCTACCTCGGGCCAGTCCACCCAGTAGCCATTCTTCCCTTCCGGCATGACCGCGATGAGAGGTGGCAAGACGCCGCTGGCGATGGCTCGGTCCAGACGGGCTTCGATGGCGCCGACCTGACGCCAGTCTTCTTCGGAGCCACCAAGCCCATGCAGGAGCACGAGGACCGGGTAGCGGGTCTGCGAGCCGTCGTATTCGCGCGGCAGGTAGACGGACGCGACCCCGGCCGCGTTATCACTACTGGCTGGGACCGACTGACGGACCAGCATGCGGGCCGTCGCCGTCGTGGTAGCACTGACGACCATCGTCACGAGGACGACGAGACGCCGGGCCATGACTAGACGCCGGACCATGACTAGGCGCCGGGCCATGACTAGGCGCCGGGCCATGACTAGGCGCCGGATCATGAGGTCGGTGGTCACGACTTCGGGATCCCGAGGCAGTCCCAAGCGAGGTCGAGCGCCGGCAGGGTCAGGAGCTCTTTGACGACTACGGTCTTCAGATGGATGCCATCGTTGCCGCGCGCCTCGACGACCTTCTCCGTACCGACGGGGGTATAGGTGGTGATTGGCTTGCCTGCTACGTCGAGGGTGGCGGTGTAGGCGTCGACATAGAACGCCGGGCCAGGGAAGGCCTCGATGCGCTCCTTGATGATCGCGTTGATCCGGCTGCCGATGACGCGCGAGGCCTCGCCTTTGATCGCGTAGGGGCCGACCCACACGACGCCGCGGTCACGAGCCGGGCCCACGGCGAGCTCGAGCATCTCATCGACGCGTTTTGCGAAGTAGACAGCCCATCGTGGATCTTCGGGCCGGATCGCGCCGCCGCGATGCAGCTTGAGCGCCTGATTGTCGTTCGTGCCGAGCGAGATGACGAAGACATGAGGGCGGTGCTTGTTGACGATGAGCGGCATCTTCGAGGGCCAGTCGAAGAAGTCCGGCCTTACGAGCGACGATGACGCGCGGCCCCAGAGCGCGAAGTAGACATCCTTCGGTTTCAGCAGGCGCTCCATCATCGGGCCGATCACTGAGGCCATGGTCGACGAGCCGATCGCCACGAGCCTCGGTTTCCCTTCGATTTTCGGGCAACGCCTGAGGCTATTCAGCCGCGTCTCCGACGCTCTACGACCCGCAGATGCGGCGATGTCATCATCGCGCCGCGGCAGGGGAGTGCTGCTGTCCGTTGCTGTGGCAGTGGACGTCATGGGAGTGGTCGTGGACGTGTGCGCGCAGGCTGAGGCGAGCGCGAGGAACATGCTGAGGCGGAGGATCTTCACGGCGGTGTTGAACCACCCGAGCCTCTGCCCGTCAAACTCCGTCTTCGCGGCATGCCGCCGGGGGCGAGCAGGGGCGAGCGCAGGAGGCAAGCAGGAGACAGTAGAGGGAGCGGGCGATCTGATGGTCGCATCAGAAGTCGTGACAGCCCGATTGAGCATGGGCATGCTGCTTCGCCATGAAACACGTTCCCCACGTCCTCATCACCGGCGCTGGTTCGGGCATTGGCCGCGCCATCGCGTTACGTTTTGCCGCGTCCGGCTGGACCCTCTCGCTGACGGGCCGTCGGGCGGAAGCGCTCGAAGAGACCGCTGCTGATTGCATGGAGGCCGGCGCCGAGGTCGTTTGGACCGGGAGCTGCGACATCCGCGATCGGGAGGCAGTCTACAGCGCCGTCGCGGAGTGCGCTGACGCGAACGGGGCGCTTCATGCCGTCATCGCCAACGCCGGGATTGGCGGACCGAACCTGCCAGACGGTCACGGCAGCGGTGTCGACCGCTGGGATGATCTCGTCGCCACGAACTTGACCGGCACCTACAACACGCTCCGAGCGGCTCAACGCCATCTCGCTGAGGGGCCAGATGCGCGTCACCTCGTGGTGGTGGCGTCGATTCTGGCTCGCATTGGCGTGGGCGGCTACACGGGCTACTGCGCCTCCAAGGCGGGCCTCCTCGGGCTGACCCGTGCGCTTGCAGTGGAGCTTGCGCCGTCAAACATCCAGGTCAACGCGGTGTGCCCAGGTTGGGTCGATACCGAGATGGCGCGATCCGGTATTACCGGGATCGCAGAGGCCATGGGCGTGAGCTGGCAGGCCGCCTACGACCACGCGATGCGGGAAGTTCCGCTGCGCCGTATGAGCGCGCCAGAGGACGTCGCCGGCCTGCTTCACTGGCTCGTCTCGAAGGACGCTCGCGGCGTCACCGGACAAGCCATCGACATCAACGGCGGCGCGTTCATGAGCTGAACGCGGTGGCCTCGCTTCGGAATCGTCATCGGCCTTCAACTCGTACCTCTTGGATTTCCGCGTCGCCTCCGATAAGACTGCGCGCCCCGCGCCCTCCGGCGCTACAGGAGCTCTCTTGAGCCAGACCATCAAGATCGGACCCGAGAACGTCGCCTACGTCGAGGCGATGTACGAAGAGTACCTGCGTGACCCGGCGTCGGTGCCGAGTGACTTTCGCGCCTTCTTTCTGGAGACCGAAGGCCCTGGTGGCAATGGGCACGCGCGCTCGATCGGCCCGACCCAGGCTGCACCCGGGCTCTTCCGCGCCGGCGGCGCGACCGTCTCGGGCTGCAGTAACTACGCCAACGGCAATGGTAAAAACGGTCAGGCCGCCCACGACGCCGCCGTTCGGCAGGACAAGGTCGATCAGCTCATAAGAGCGTACCGCGTACGTGGCCACATGCTCGCGTCGCTCGATCCGCTGTCTATCCCGCGCAAGAGACACCCGGAGCTCGAGCTCGACTATTACGACCTGGGCGAGCAGGACCTCGACTTCACGTACTCATCGCGCACGATCGCAGGTGAGAGCAAGATGACGCTCCGGCGGATCATGGAGCGGCTCCGCAGCACTTACTGCCGTGAGATTGGTGTGCAGTTCATGCACATCGACGACATCCGCATGAAGAACTGGCTGCAGGACCGGATGGAGCGCACGGAGAATCGGGTTCAGCTCGATCGCTCCGAGCAGGTCCGCATCCTGACCAAGCTCACCGATGCGGAGATCTTCGAAGACTTCCTCCAAAAGAAGTTTCTCGGCGCCAAGCGATTCTCACTCGAAGGTGGTGAGACCCTCATCCCGCTCCTCGATAGCCTCATCGGGCTTACGTCCGAGAAGGGCGTCGAGCAAGTCGTCATCGGCATGGCTCACCGCGGTCGCCTGAACGTGCTGTCGAACATCATGGGCAAAAACCCGCGGGACATCTTCCGTGAGTTCGCCGACCTCGACCCTGAGGAGAAGATCGGTCGCGGCGACGTCAAGTACCACATGGGACACAGCGCCGACTTTCAGACGGCGAGAGGGCGCGAAGTCCACCTGTCCTTGTGCTTCAACCCGAGCCACCTCGAATACGTCGACCCGGTCGTCATCGGGCGCGTTCGAGCGAAGCAGGACCGCCTCGGCGACAAGGACCGCTCGCGCGCAATGGGCATCCTCATCCACGGCGATGCGGCGTTTGCGGGTGAGGGGGTCGTGCAAGAGACGCTCAACATGAGCGAGCTCACTGCGTACGAGATCGGCGGCACCATCCACATCATCGTGAACAATCAAGTCGGCTTCACGACGCCGCCCGAGTCCGGCCGGTCCACGCCGTACGCGACCTGCGTCGCCAAGATGCTGCAGGTCCCGATCTTCCACGTTAACGGCGAGCACCCGGAGGCCGTCGAAGCCGTGCTGCGGCTCGCGGTCGACTTCCGCGCTCAGTTCAAGAAAGACGTCGTCATCGACATGTACTGCTATCGCAAGTACGGACACAACGAGGGCGACGATCCGGCCTTCACCCAGCCGGTCATGTACCGTACCATTCGCGCACGAAAGACCGTCCGCGAAGGCTACATGGAGAACCTCCTCAAGTTCGGGACCCTCTCGCGGGAGGAGTGCGAGGAGATCGCGACCAAACGTCGACAGGAGCTCGAAGATGAGCTGCTGAAGTCCCGCGAGCCGGGCTTCCGGGTCCGTCAAGCCTACGGCGCGGGTCTCTGGGCGCCATACCGAGGCGGCAAAGACGACGCCACGCCCGAAGTCCCCACAGCGGTCTCACGCGAGCTGCTCGAAGGGCTACTGCGCGCCCAGACCGTCGTCCCTGAGGGCTTTGCGCTGCACCCCAAGATCGAGAAGCTCAACGAGGCCCGGCTCGAGATGCTCGGCGGCCGGCCGCTCGATTGGGGCGCCGGCGAGACGCTGGCCTTCGCGTCGATCCTGGCCGACGGACAGCGGATCCGGTTCAGCGGCCAGGACGCCGGTCGCGGCACCTTCAGCCACCGCCACGCCGTTCTGCACGACTACAAGACGGGCGAGCAGTACATGCCGCTCGCCGGCATGCCGCAGGCGAAGGCGCCGATCGAGATCTACGACAGTTCGCTGTCCGAGATCGGCCCGCTCGGCTTCGAGTGGGGCTACAGCCTCGACTGGCCCGACGGCCTCGTCATCTGGGAGGCGCAGTTTGGTGACTTCGCCAACTCGGCGCAGGTCATCATCGATCAGTTCATCGTAAGCGCGGAAGACAAGTGGAAGCGCCTGTCTGGCCTCGTCATGCTCCTCCCGCATGGCTTCGAAGGGCAGGGTCCAGAGCACTCGAGCGCCCGCATCGAGCGTTTCCTCATGTTGAGCTCGGAAGACAACATCCAGCTCGTAAACCTCACGACCCCGGCGCAGCTCTTTCACTGCCTACGTCGTCAGGTCGTGCGGCCGCTGCGAAAGCCACTCATCGTGATGTCGCCGAAGAGCCTCCTCCGCCACCCCCGCGCGGTGAGCCCGCTCTCAGAGTTTGCGACTGGCACCTTCCAGCGCATCATCGGCGACGACCGCCCCAATGGCGCCCCGAAGGCGCGCCGGGTGCTGCTCTGTTCGGGCAAGGTCTACTACGATCTTTGGGAGGCCAGACACGCCCGCGGCATCGACGACGTCGCGATCCTCCGCTTCGAGCAGCTCTACCCGCTCTCGGACGACGCCATCGCCGCCGCGCTTGCGCCCTACGAAGCGGGCACCGACGTCGTGTGGGTTCAGGAAGAGCCGAAGAACAACGGCGCCTGGTGGTACCTCCGCTACCGCTTCGGCGAGCGCCTCGTCGGCCAGTACCCGCTGCGGTGCGTGGCGCGTCCGCCAGCGGCGAGCCCGGCGACCGGGTCGCACAACGCCCACAAGATCGAGCAAAACAGGATCTTGGACGCGGCGTTCGAGGTCTGAGTCGACGTCGGAGAGGGTTGACACCACGGCTTGTTGAGAGCACCCACTCTCAATGGCCAAGATCGCGCTCTCCAATCAGACCATCCTCATCACCGGCGCCACCTCCGGACTCGGTCGGGCCATGGCGCTCGCTCTCGCCCCACGCGGGAACCGACTGATCGTCACTGGTCGGCGCGCCGAGCTCCTGGCCACGCTTGCGAGCGAGATTGAGGCTCTCGGGAGCCGATGCCTCACGGCGCCGGTCGATGCGACGGATGAAGGCGCAGTCGCGGCCCATCTGACAGACGCGATTGGGAAGCTGGGCCGCATCGACGTCGCCATCCTGAATGCGGGCGGCGGCACGGCCCTTCGGCTCGGGACCGAGCGTGCCAGCGCGGTGGCGGTCAAAGAGTCGATGGCCAGAAACTACGACACGCTCGTCAACTACCTGGTCCCACTACTGGATTACATGCAGTCAGTAGGGGGGACCATCGCCTACACGTGCTCGCCCGCAGGCTCCTTCGGGCTGCCCAAGTCCGGGCCGTACAGCGCGGCTAAGGCAGCGGGGCGCGTCCTGTTCGATACGGCGCGCATCGAGCTCGGCCACACGCCAATCCGCTTCGTGGCGCTGTATCCGGGCTTCACCTACACCGAAGGGCTCGTCGAGTCCGAGATCCCGTTCAAGTTCCTCATCATCGAAAAGGAGCGCGCCGTGCGCCAGATGCTGCGCGCCATTGAGCGCGGTACCGCCCACGCGATGTTCCCGAAGCGCATCGCGTGGCCGGTCCGAATCGGGGCCCTCATCCCCGAGCCGATTCGTCGGTGGTTTCTTCGCCAAGTGTCCTAAAGCACGGGATCAGGCCAGCGAACTGGACCGGGACTACCGTCGTGCCACGCGGCGAGTACCTCCGGTATCAATGCAGGCGTGATAGGTGAGTCACGGTCGAGGAGTAGCACTCTTTGGGCAAGACATTACGGGACCGCGCGGTCCCCGTAGCCCTGCAAGAGGCCCTTGGCGAAGTGCTCCGCGAGCAGCTCGTATCCACGTGTGGTGAGGTGTATATGGTCCTTCTGCGCGAGCGACGCCTCGCGCCACTTGACCATCGAGAGCGGGCCGCCCATCGCGTCGTAGGCGCTGAAGAAGCCGCAGCCGAATCGTCCAGAGACGAGCCGCTGCGCGTCGTTCACTTCTTCGACCCGCGGGCGCGGCTTCCAGCCGGGTGGGGCGCCCTTACGGCGCTTTGGAGTCTTCACGGGCCGATCGGTGGGCCCGATGAGCACACAGGAGGAGTCCGGGGCCGCGCGTTTGACCCGCGTGAGGACCGCCGAGAGGCTCTCGACGTAGCGTTGGATGGGCTGGTGCTCGTCGCCCGCTTCGTTCGTGCCGTAGGCGAGCACGATGAGGTCCGGTCGTCGATGCTTCACCTGGGCGATCCAGAGGTCTTCATCAATGTCGAGGAGATCGGCGGCCCGGGCGCCTCGTATCCCGAGCGTGTCGACGATGACGCCGGGTGCGCCACGCTCGAGCGATGCGCCGAGGAGCCGTACTTCGCCGTCGCCCAAGGGCCTCAGCTCGATCTCATGCGGTCCATCTTCGAAGCGTCCGACGTAGACCCCGAAGTCGAGGTGCGCCGCGTACGTCGAGACGATGAGGTAGGGCTGACCGTCGACGAGGACCTCGAAGCGTCCGCCTGTCGGCTGCTCGAGGAAGAAGATCTCAAAACGCGAAGCGCTGCGCCCGAACGAGGTCGTGTTGCTCGTCCCGAAGAAGGCCCATGCGTCCGAGCTGTTCGACGCACAAGAGAAGCCACCGAGACCATAGAGCCCGTCTTCGCGTGACGTCGCGCCGAGCGCCTTGTCGACGACCCATCCGTCTGAAGAGTCGAGCCGTAAGTCCTGGTGTCTATAGCCTTTCCACGGCCGTGCCGGCATGAGATAGCCGTGGCCAGCGTCTCCGAAGCGCGATTGCATGAACCGCCGAAGGTAGCCCGTGAAGATGTCACATTCGGTGTGCGACGCCCCGAACTGGAGAATGCGCGTCTGGTCGAGGCCGCGTGCCGTCCGCTTTAGGGACTTGTGGAACGCGAGGAGCGCGCCGCCCTTCGGATCTTCGATGATCGGCCTCGCCTTGGCCGGCGAGACGAGCGCAATCGAAGTCGCGGCCAGCAGGCCGATGAGGAGCGGGACGCGCATGTCGACGGAGTAATACGGCATGGGCTCGGCGCCGTCAAAGTTGGAGCCCCAGAGACTCCGGAAGCGCCAACGTGCTTGGCCCTGGGCGATCGGCGCGTTAGTCTGCCGCCATGTTCTGCGGCGCATGCGGCTACTCGAACCCCCCAGTCAACCGTTTCTGCGTCGATTGCGGTGCACGCATCGGCACCGAGCCCTTGGGCGCCGTGACCGACGTCGTGTCGGCGCGCCTCTCCGGCATGCCGGCGCTCCCGAACACCGAGGTCCTCTGGCCCGAAGACCTGCCGCGCGAGGTCCTTGCCAACGACGGCGCCCTCCTGAAGCTCGTTCCGGCAGGGTTCTTCTGGATGGGCAACAAGAAGCAGAAGAAAGACGAGCGGCCGAACCACCTCGTCTACCTCGACAGCTACTACATCGACGAGACGCCCGTGACCTGTGGCCGATACGCGGCTTTCGTTCAGGCCACCGGTCGCTCTGCGCCACCAGGCTTGAAGGCGCTGTTGAAGGAGCCAGACGGCGAGCGGCTGCCCGTCACCAGCGTCACGTGGGACGACGCGGCCGACTACGCCCGCTGGGCCCTACGTAGGCTCCCGACCGAAGCCGAGTGGGAGAAGGCGGCACGTGGCGTCGACAATCGGCTCTACCCCTGGGGCAAAGACGAGCCCACGGGACGTGCCAACTTCGGTCCCGAGCCCGGACGCGTCACGCCGGTGGACCGCTACCCCGACGGCCGCAGCCATTTCGGCGCTCTGGACATGGCCGGAAACGTCTGGGAGTGGTGCCAGGACACCTACGACCAAGACTTCTACCCCCGCGCGAACCCACGCAATCCGCTGTGCGAAGACGGTGATCCACGCTACCGGATCCTTCGCGGCGGCTCCTTCGGCTACTCACCGTTCACGCTGAGGGCCAGCTACCGCGGCTGGAACCTGCCGCATCAGCGCGTGGCCTGCTACGGCTTCCGTTGCACCGTCGAAGCTAGCCGCTACCGACGACCTCGCTGACGCGCGTCCTCGCGTCGCTTTACGCCATAAAAAGCGTTGGGGTTTCTCGGGGGGTGAGCCATGTCTAGAAGCGGCGCGTTGCAGTCGTCAGCCATCCACACCTGTCCGCTCAACAGCTCCAGACGGCGCTCTGGCCGCGCGGTAGCGAGCGGAACGAGCCTTGCTGTGGCCGCTCACCCTCGCTGCACGGTTTCACGCTCAGGCTCGATGATCTCGAAGCCAAGTTGATCAGCGCGTTGGCGCCGTGTGTGCAGGCTGGTTGATCCCAAAGGCGATCGGGATCCGGGCCGTGCCGTGCCGCGCTCAGGGTCGACGATTCGAAGGGGGCGTTGTGCTCCCGCCGCTGTCGCGGCGTGAGCACAACGGTGGACGACGGTTTTAGAAGGGGAAGTCGAGGTCGGCCGAGCTGGGTGAGCGCGGGCAGGCGGGTCGCGCTGGCACGTCATCGTCGGGCGGGAGGGCATCGATTCGTCGGTTGAGCTCGGCGATGGCGTCGAGGGCGTTCATGAGTCGCCTGAGGGTGTCCTCGACGTCCTCGACTTCGCCGATTCGCCGAAGATAGAGGTCGAGCCGAGGCGGCGAGAGTCCAGCGTGAATACCGCCGTCGTCGTCGAGCAGTGCGATGGCCGCTTGGCGATAGGTGGTGGCGAGCACGCGTAGCGGCCCTGCGAGAAGCGAGCGATGACGCCAGCCGCGCCGTCGAGCCCGCCCTTGCTTATGTCCTCGCGGATCGTCGCTTCGGCGCGAGAACGGCAGCCCGACGAGCGGTATCCACGGGCTCGGGTGTGAAACGTTTACCGAGGGTGAGCGACCGGGGCTCTAGAGGGGGCGCCAAGGGCGACCGCTAACACCTTCCCCGAGGACATGGAGCGCCCCTCCCGGATGACGGTGAATCGGCTCCGATCAACCTGCTAAACGACCAGGTGCTGGTGCGGCTCTATGATGAGGACTGGGGCGCGCTGAAGTAGCGGGTTGATCCCCGGTCAGTGGGGGGGCGAACCTGCCTTGGCGGGTCGGAGCGCATAGTCGGCCATCAGCGATTCTCGCACATCTCCAGTCGCTGGATCGACCAGCCATCGCATCGCCAGCTTCTCCGGAACGTGAATCTGGCGAGGCGAGGCGAAGGTGCCAAACACGACGTCCCAGAGCGGCGAGGTGACGCCGTGGTTCTTCGCGGGGTCGTGAAAGTGATGAAAGAAGTGGTGTCGTCGCGCCCATCGCGCGTAGGGGCCGACGCCTTGCCAGACGTGTAGCGAGCGATGAACCAACTCATAGACGAGGTAGAAGCTCGCGAACGACACCGAGTAGATGAAGCCGAGGGACCACCCGAAGACGAGCACGGAGAGCGGCAAGGCGAGCGCCATCGCTGCCGCGGCGGCCAGCGCCTTCTTCCACCAGGGTGCGAAGTAGTTGCCCTTACTGTGATGCGCTGTGTGCTCGACGCCGAACACGGTCTTTCGGACCCACCGCCGGTCGTGCCCGAGCCATCGATGGATGACGTACTCGAGAAAGCTCCAAGTCATGATCCCAGAGAGCGCCGCGGCGAGTGTACTGAAGGTCATCGTGAGCTCCTTCGGAGCGATTCGACGGCGTCGAACGCTTCTTTCACGGCGGGAGGCGCAGCTCCAAAACCGACGAGCAGGGCATGCAGCATCGCTGTCGTCAGCCGATCGACGTCGACGAGAGCCGGGGCCCGCGCGGCCTGTTTGCGAAGTAGCAGCGTGCCGTGCAGGCCAGCGAAGATCAGCACCGACCGTTCGAGGCTGCTGCCGGATGGGAGGAGGCCGACCGAAACGGCTTCATCGAGCGCTGCCCTGACGGGCTCTAGTGCCGTCAGGAGCGCAGCCATGGCGCGGGTGGCGTCGGCGTCCTGAGTCAAGACCAACCGAGGGGTGGCCATCATGAGCGCCAACAGGCCGAACCGATTCGGTTCGGACCCCGCGTAGTGACGCCACGCGGTCGCGCAGGCAACGACCCGAGCGAGCGGCGGGAGCGTCTGTTTCCCGGCGGCGTGCAGGAGCGCGCCCGCATCGGCGATGATCTCGAGTACGAGGTCGACGAGCAGCGCATCGCGGCTTGGGAAGTACCGGTACAGGGCGCCCGGAGTGTAGTCGAGGGCCGCCGCGAGGCGGTTCATCGTGAGCGCCTCAAACCCCGCGTCTTCGATGACGGTCATCGCGGCGTCGAG
>CANMLD010000137.1 GCA_947498315.1 Pseudomonadota bacterium
CTTGGGCGACTTCGAAGCCGGCCTCGAGTACGGCATCGCGGCGCTCCTTCAGTCACCCCACTTCATGTTCCGAGTGGAGCTCGGGCAGGACGACGGAAACGGGAAACGACGCTTCGACGCGTTCGAGCTGGCGTCGCGGCTGAGCTTCTTCCTCTGGAACACGTCGCCCGACGAAGCGCTGCTCGACCGTGCAGCGGATGGCAGCCTCGAGACCGACGAGGGTCTCCGCGCGGAGGCGACGCGTCTGCTCGCGTCGCCAAGGGCACGTGACGGGCTTCGGAGCTTCTTCTCGGACCAACTCCAGCTCTATCGTCTCGATACTGTGACGAAGGACCCAACTCTGTTCGAACAGTGGAGCACCGAGCTCGGACCCGACGCACGCGAAGAGACGCTGCTTTTATTGCTCGACCTCGTCCTCGATCGCGCCGGCGACTTCCGCGACATCATGACGACGACCCGAACGGCACTGAACTCTCGCCTCGCAGCGCTCTACGGGGTCCCGGCGCCGACGCAGACCGGGTTCCGGCTCGTGGACATGCCCGCTGACTCGAAGCGGGCTGGGCTGCTGACTCACGCCTCCATTTTGAACACCTACGCCCATCAGGTCTCCACGTCTGCGACGCGGCGCGGGAGGTTCGTGAGGACGGTGCTTCTATGCCAGACCATCCCGATCCCGCCGGTCGAAGTCGACACGTCGATCCCAGAGCCGTCAGGTACGGCGTTGACCCTCCGAGATCGCGTGAAGGAACACTTGGAGGAAGCGAGCTGTGCGGGATGCCACAACGCCATGGATCCGATAGGGCTCGGGCTCGAAAACTATGACGCCATTGGTCGTCTTCGAACCGAAGACAATGGGGCGACGATCGATCCGTCGGGAGACCTCGACGGCGCGCCGTTCGACGACGCAGCTGGCCTTGGATCCGCCATCCGAAACCACGCCGCCTTCGCGCCGTGTATGGTCAAGACGCTCGTTAGGTACGCCAATGGAAGGGTCGAAGCGCCGACCGAAGAGGCCGCGATAGGCGATCTCGCTGACCGCTTCGCCGACCTCGGATATCGCCTTCAGCCCATGCTGCTCGAGATCGTGATGAGTCCATTGTTCCGCACAGCCGGAGAACCGCGATGAAGCTGAACCGTCGTAACGTCCTGCGCGGACTGCTCGGAGGGGCTGCGGTCACAGTCGCGCTCCCCTGGTTCGAGTCCCTGGCGCCCAGGTCCGCACGTGCCTCGGGTGGGGCGTCCCCGAAGCGTTTTCTCTTGTACTTCTGGGGAAATGGGATTCAGCCGTCTCGCTGGATTCCGAAGGACGAAGGCGCATCGTGGACGCTCTCGGACCAACTAATGCCGCTCGCCCCGGTGAAAGACGTCATCTCCGTCATCACAGGCCTCGAGGTCAAGACGGGCAACGACGACGCGCACATCTCAGGACCGGGCGGCTTTCTCACGGGTAAGTCAACGGTGATGAAAGGTGGCGGAGACTGGACCTTCGCGGGTCCGACCCTCGACCAGATCATCGCGATGGCGGTCGGAGGACAAACCCTCTACCGCTCCCTCGAGGTCGGCGTGCAGCCGGGGGTGCGCGGTCTCTCTCATAACGGCCCGGACAGCATGAACCCGCCGGAGTCGGAACCTCTGCGTCTGTACGAGCGGCTCTTCGGCGCGACCTTCCTCGTGCCGGGTGAAGACACGACGCCCGACCCGACGTTGGCCTTTCGACGGAGCGCGCTCGACGCCGTGATGGCCGACGCCAAATCACTGGAGTCGAGGCTCGGTTCTGTGGACCGGGTCCGCCTCGATCAGCACATGACCGCCGTGCGAGACTTGGAGCTTCGTATCGCACGCCTCCAAGAGACGCCCATCGTCCGGGACAGCTGCAAACGACCTGATACGCCAGCAGCGCTCGAGCCCATCGAAGGTCGGCCGCAGATGTCGGCACGCGCTCGCGTGCTGGCGGACCTCACGACGATGGCGCTCGCTTGCGACCAGACTCGTGTCGCTAGCTTCTGGTACTCGGACCCCCTGAGCGATGTGCTCTATCCTAACGCGACGGCTGGACACCACCAACTCACCCACGACGAGCCCGGGGATCAGCCGCAAGTAGGCGGGATCGTTCAGACCATCCTTGAAGATTTCGCGTACCTCGTGGGACGTCTTCGCGACACTACCGAAGGTGAGTCGAACCTGCTCGACAGCACCGCGTTGCTCGCGAGCTCCGACGTCTCCGAGGGTCGCACGCACCAGATCGACGAGTACCCGGTCATCGTCGCTGGCACGGCGTGCGGCGCCCTGAAGACTGGCTTTCACTATCGTTCGAAGACCAAAGAGAACGCCTCTCGCCTCGGCCTCACGTTACTTCGGGCGATGGACGTCCCGACGGCGAGCTTCGGAGAAGAGGCGGGCCAAACCGACACGGGGCTTTCGGAGCTCGAATCATGAAGGTGCTCTCTCGCGTGGTAGCCACCGTCACAGCGACTCTCCTCGGAGGCTGCGAGGGCCTCGGCTCGAACGATGCCGCCGGCCCTGACGTGGCGACGTCGGCGGCGGGGGATGTTCAGGCAGACGAACCTCGAGCACGGGCACCGGTCCCCTTCTTCGAGGACAATCGTTATGTGCTGCCCGAGTCTCACGTGAACGTCGTGAAGAAGATGCGCTTCACGTCGCTCATCGAGCCCGGTGTCGCGCTCGGCTTCGACCTCGACGGCGAGACGACTCCCGAGGGGGCGAGCAAGAGCTGCGGCCACGGCGACTTGAAGGGGGTCGACGGGGAAGAGGGCATCGACAACCAACTCGCGAAGATCTGGTCCACGCTCGAACCGCTCGTCGGGACGCAAGTCGACGCGCTGCTTCAAGGGGCCATCAACGAAGGCCGTGTCCTCATCATGTTCGAACTGACTGGCGTCGAGGACCTTCGAAACGACGACAGTGTCACATTGAACGTATATCGAGGATTGCTCGATCCCGATGTCGGCACGTTTGGCACCATCGCCCCAGACCAGACCTTCGAGATGGACTACGGCAAGCCGGTTTCGACCGTGGAGAACGTTCGCATCGAGGACGGTCGTCTCGAAGCGGGACCCGTGGTTCTGCAGATCCCAATCGCCATCCTCGACCTCGACATCGTCGCGGAGCTGCACTTCGGCCGGGTGCGGCTGAACGTTGGCGACGACGGCATGATGGCAGGCTACATTGGCGGGGCGCTGAACCTCGAGGAGGTCATCGGCGCCCTACTCGATACCGGTGCGGAAGCCGAGACCCGACTCGTTCAGCCGATCTTCGAGAGCAATGCGGACATGGAGCCGGTTGACGGCGTCTGCACGTTCATGTCGATTGGAATGACCATCGAAGGGACTCGCGCCTTCGTGGTGAGAGACCGGGCCAAGGAGTAGCAAGTCCTTCGGACGGTTGTCGCGTCAGAGCCTAATACAGAGTAGGCTCCTGGCGTGCGTGTTGCCGCGATTGTCTCGAGTCTGGCTGTGTCGTCCTGTGGGGCTAGCCCAACGGTCACGTCCGTTTACGTCTCCACTGACACTGGAACGGGGTCCGGAGCCGATGTCGCAGCCGAACCTCTCAAGGCACCGCCCAGCATCCTCAATGTACAACCACCCCGCGGCGCCTTCGTTGACGAGCTTGCCGTGGTCCTCAGTGGCGAGACGCGCGCTGGGACCGCACCGGTCTCAGCGGTGTCGGTCTCGGGGACCAATGCCGCCCGAGATGGCGACCGATTCACTCACTCGATGGCGCTGCGTCCTGGCGTCAACGTGATCGGACTGCGAGCCGAGGCGGACGACGGCGAACGCGCTGTCGATGGTCGGGCTGTCTACGCTGGTCCCCGCTGGCCCGCGGGCACGACCATCCCGAACAGCGTGGGCCTCCATTTCAGCCCGCTCTTCCTCGATGACGATGAGCCGGACACCGACGACATCGCCGGAGTGCTCGAGACGCTCCTCGTCGACCCGGCGTTTCTGGCCGGGCTCTCGAGCGAGTTCGACACGGAATACGCGACCTTGACCGCGACCTCGGTCGTCATCAGCAGCGCCACTGTCGAGATCACGCCCGTACAGGATGTCCTCATCTTGGACGCAACGTTGACGGGTCTCGAGGTTCAAGCCGATGTGGTGGGCAAGAGCCTCGCGTCTCTCTTCACCGGCCCGGCGACGCTGCGATTCGACCGAGTCGACGTCCATCTCGAGATCTCACTCACGACGACTGACGGGAAAGCCTCAGCGGAGGTCCTCGCCAGCGACTTTGCGAGTGAAGGCTTCGACCTGGAGAGCGCCAAGCTGGACGAGGTCGCGCTTGACTTCCCGTCGACGGCCGCCGCCCTCGAAGACGTCATCTATGAGCTCATCGTAGGCCAAGTCTCGACCCTCGTGAGCGACACTCTGGGCGACGTCCTGCCGAAGCTGCTCGACGGCCTGGCCTACCAGGGCGAACTCGGGACCTTGGCGCCCATCGTCGTCGCGCTCCTGCTCGAGACGGTCACCGTCGCCGACCACGGCCTCAACCTCACCTTCGCTGCGACCGTCTCTCCGAAGGTGCCATCGATTTCGCCCGCGCCCGGAAGCGTGAGCACGCCTGAGGGGATCCCGACCGGGAGGTTCTCGGGTGAGCCCATCGCCTTGGTCCTCGACGACGACGTCGCCAATCAGGCTCTCTTCGCGATCTGGGCCGGGGGGCTCGGACTCACCAGCACGCTGTACCCCGTCGCCCCAGGCGAAGAACCCACCCTCGACGCCGAGGGGCTGCCCAAGGTCTTTCAACCGATCGCCAAGGTCACTTCGACCATCGGGCTCCCGCCGAGCCTCGGTCCGCGTCTCCTCGACCAAGACGCTCTCCCCTTCGAGGTCGCGGTCGGCGAGGCGGCGCTCACCTTTGAGACCACCGACCAACGCCGCTTCACCTGTGTGCTCAACGCACGGGCCGGCTTCGGGCTCGGACTGAACGCGGAAGGGCTCCTCGCAGCGACCGTCGACCCACGACCGAAGACAATCGAGGTGGCCGTCGGCTGCCCCGAAGTCCCAGGCGGCTACGACGCCGGTAACGTCGCCGCGCTATTGAAGCTCGGGGTGCCGGGGCTCATCCAAGCCTCTACCAGTGGCCTCGCCATCGCCCTCCCCGGCCTCCCTCTCGGGTCCTTCGTCGAGAGCGGGCCACTATCGTCGGCGCAGATCGTGCTGGAGTCGCCCGTGATTCGCGCGGGTGATGGCGGTCGCGTGGTCATCATCGAAGGGAAGGCGCTCTATCGCGCCGGCCCGTAACTCCTCGAAGTATGGCAGCTCCGGTTTGACAGCGGCGAACCCATCCCTGATCGTGACGCCGTGGTCTCGCTCTCCCGTCATCGTCGCTCTGCTGTTCTCGCCGCCGCTGCCCTCGCGTTAACCGTTGCGTGCAAGAAGCCGCAACTCGAGATCGAGGAAGAGGGCCCTCCCCTCCCGCTCGATCCTCGCACTGGTGCGAGCGCTGGCGGGCCGGGTGGGAGGCCAGGCGGCGCCGAGGGTGGTCCTGAAGGTGGGCCGGGCGGTGGGCCGGAAGGCGGGCCGGGCCCCGCCGCCGTTGGCGTTGCCCCGGCCCCACCTCCGCTACTGGCGGAGGCGGCATGTGCGCTCGTGGATGCACACTTCGGGGGAGAGCTCGGACGCGATCTTCATGGGAGACGGTGCTATGGCCTTCGGCCTGATGGCGCTGGCTATCGTTTGCAAGGCTATCTGCTAGCAGAGACCCCTGACCCCGTCGCCGCATGGACCGGCCTGAGCCCATGCCTGTGGCCACTCCCGCCCGACTCACAGGAAGGCCAACTGGCCGCCATGACGTGGGAGATCTACTCGCCCTCCCCTTATCGCTTCGCGTATGCCGACTCGGGCGGGACCGCTTGCCGCACGGAGCAGGAGTACTGTTCACTCGGCGCTCCGGGTGCACGCTTCGATCTCGGAGCCTCTGCCTGCCCCGGCGACGAAGCGCTCTGGGCCGAGCATGCCGGCGCCATCGCGGCCATGGCGGGCGACTGGGTACCGGCCGGCGACCGTCTCGGGACGTTGACCTTAGGCCCGAATGCCAACGTCGCCTGGACCGAAGGTGAGATCGACCTCAATGGCACTCTCGTGGCCCATCGCCGCGGTAACGGCGTCATCAGGACGGCACAGGGCGGGATGACGGTGGGCTGGTCGTTCATAGGCGGGAAGACCCCCGACGAGGACCGGCTCTACTTCGGCGTCGGCGACACGGCGCACACGCGGTCTGATGCGACGTTCACGGTGATGCCACGACCGGAACGGCTCATGCGTCGTTTCGCAGACCAGTGCTGGGAGGTCACGGCCGGGACCGACGTCGCGACGCTGGTTCGCTGCACAATGACGAAAGCAGAGACGACGATCATCGCGCTCGAGCTGGGTGACGAACGGAGAGCGTATGCACGCGTTGGGGAAGCGTGGCTGTCTTCTGGCGTGTACACGAGTTCTTGGCGGCGCGCGACCAACGTAACGGGTGGTAGCAGCGCCGGCAAAGCAGCGCCCGAAGGTGCCGATGACGCTCGGCAGAAATGAGGCTGGCGGCACGGCCCGACGCTGACGTCGCGGGTCGAGCTGGCAGTCGCCGCCGTCAGACCTTCCGAGAGACTTCTTCTGCGTCGACGACCCCGGGCCGGCTCGCGGGCTGACCCGGCGGCAGGGCCGTTGGGGCGCTCGTGGTCGCTGGAGGCGTCACGTCGATGTCTTCTTGCCCATTCGAAGACTTCTTGAAGTTACGGATGCTCTTGCCGAGCGCGTCGCCGATCTGTGGGAGCTTGCCAGCCCCAAAGACCACGAGAACGATGAGCAGGATGATGATGAGCTCAGTGGGGCCGAGGCCCCCGATCAGTAGCGTCATAAGTCGCCTATAGCCCTTGCGCGGTGTGCTTTCAAGTCCCCTTTCCCCCCACGCGGCGGGAGAGTCGGCCCAAGAGTCCGCTACCTGAAGATCTTGTCGAGCTTGTCACCCGTCTTTTCCATGCGGTCCATCGTGTTTTCAACACGCTTCACGCTGTTGTCGACCTTATTCTCGACGCGCTCTGGGGTGTCGACGACGTTTTCGACCTTGCGAGCAACCTTTTCAGGCTCGCGTAACGCCTTGTCCTGTTCACCACGGAGCTCGTCGAGCTTCTTCTCAGGGTCGTGGCCTTCCGTGTAGTCCTTGGCCGGACGGCGAGCAGGGCCCTTGCCGACGAGCTTGTTGCCCCAGGCGACGATGATGTCGTAAGGCGTGTCCCAGTGAATCTGGGTCATGATCGTGCCCGGATGGACCACGACCTTCTTTACGACGAAGGCGGTTGCGGCGGAGTGGGACTTGAACCAGATGACCGGGGCTTCTCGGTTCTTGGTCTTGTCCTCGCCAACCTCCTCTGCCTTCATCTCGAGCTTCTCGAGCATCTTCGTGATGCGGTCCATCTCGTCCTCGCCGTACTCACCAAGGCTGTTGACCACCTTGATGCGGGCGAACCCAGTGGCGCGTTTGAAGCGCGACGTGTCGCGTATGCTGTCGAAGTCCTTGTCCTTCCATGCGTATTTGAGCATCTTGAGGGCTGCGGGCGTCCCGATGTCCTGAAGCCGCTCGATGTACTCGAGGGCCTGATCACCATCGTCAGCGAAAGCGTGTTCCGCAGCGGCATTGACGAGCGCCCCTTCGTTACCCGGATCGAGCTCGAGGGCTTGCTCGTAAGCTTCGAGCGCCTTCTTTCGCTTCTTGGCAGCGAAGGCCTTCTTGCCTTGTTCGACCAGCTTGTTGGCCTTGGCACGATCGCCCGAAGACACGGACGGCGGGACGAACTTCTTGCGGTCGCCCCCTTCCCCATCGTCCTTTGTGCCCTTCGGCGGCTTCTTGTCCGTGCGCTCGCTGTTGGCGGTACCCTCGTTGCCCTTTTCTTCACGGCCCTTCGAAGCGCCGGGCTCCGCATCGACCGCGAGCCGTTCGCCAAGTCGGTCAGCGGCCGAGTGCGCGAGATACTGCCCTTCTTCGTCTTCCTTGCTACCAGAGCGGTTGTAGAGCTGCTGAAAGGCGTCCTTCAAGACCTGGGCCTCCGGCGGCTTGACCGTCGAGGGATCGACATAGGCCGTCCAGAGGCCCGTGCACTCTTTGAGCTTCAACACCGGGATGGTCTTGGCGTTCTTGAACGCCTCGTCGCAGTCGCCCTTGTAGTTCTTCCAGTCGCTGGCCGCGGCGTCCTGAGCGAACAAGGCGGCCGCTAGAACAGCAGCTAGCCCGGTAAGCCGGCGGCCAGCCAGCCAGACACAGTCGCTGAAGGTAGGTCGGCTCGGGCAAGTGGTCATCGTCGTCTCCTGGGGCGCGAATCCTGGCTGAGGCCTCGAAAACGAGCCTGAGGCGCGGGATCGGACTGTCGCGGGGAGTAACAGTCGGCCGGCCCATCGTCAAACCGAGCCCGCAAGTTACACACATCTCGTGAGACGACATCGGACCGAGTCGTGTTATTCCCAGCAGCGTACGAACTACTGCTCGCCGCCGGAGCCCGCCATGACCGAGCCGACCACCCACACCCTCCATCCCTTCCGCTACCGCCACACCGCCCGCTTCTTCGAGATCGATCGCGCTGGGATCGTCTTCTTCGGACGCTTCTACGAGTACGCCCACGCCGCCTTCGAAGAGCTCCTCACTGCGGCGTTGGGCCACTCCGAAGCCCTGTTCAAAGACCTGGGCTTCGGGATGCCACTCGTCCACTCGGAGGCCGACTACAAGGCCCCGGTCTTCATGGGCGACCGGCTACTCATCGACGTCGAAGTGGAGCGGATTGGCGAGAAGTCGATGACCTTCCGGTACACCATCTCAGGCGAACAGGACGGTAGACTCCGAGCCGTGGTGAGGCTCGTCCACGCCTTCGTCGACCTCCGTACCTTCCGTCCGATCCCGGCCGCTCCGGCGCTTCTCGAAGGGCTCGTGCGCCTTCACCTTTGCCAAGGGCCGGCTGAAGCGGTATCCACCGCGCCATGACGACCGTTCACCGACGCGCCCTGACGGGTATCAAGCCCACCGGCACGCCCCACTGGGGCAACTACTTCGGCATGATTCGCCCGGCCCTCGAGCTGGCCGAGGTCACGGACGAGGCCTTCTACTTCATCGCCGACTACCACGCCTTGACGACAGTGCGCGATCGGGCCGCGTTGAGAAGAGACTCGCTGGAGATCGCCGCCGTCTACCTCGCGTGCGGCCTCGACCCCGAACGCATCGTGCTCTTTCGCCAGTCGGACGTGCCCGAAGTCTGTGAGCTCTCGTGGATTCTGAGTTGCGTCACCGGAGTCGGCCTCGTCGAGCGTGCTCACGCCTTCAAAGACGCGCGCGCTCAGGGCAAAGACGTGAACTTCGGTGTCGTCACCTACCCGGTGCTGATGGCCGCGGACATCCTGCTCTATGACACCGAGATCGTGCCGGTCGGGAAAGACCAGATCCAGCACCTCGAGATGGCGCGTGACATCGCCGGCCACTTCAATCAGCAGTTCCTCGGCGAGACCGGCTACGACGAGCAGGGGCACTGGGACGGCAAGGGTCTTCGTCGTCCCGAGTCGCTCGTGCGCGAGACGACAGCGACCGTCCCAGGCACCGACGGCCAGAAGATGAGCAAGAGCTACGACAACGTCGTCCCGATCTTCACCAGCAAGGCGGAGCTCAAACGGCGGATCATGTCGATCGTCACGGATTCGACGCCGCTCGAAGCTCCCAAAGATCCGACGACGTGCAACGTCTTCGCCCTCTACCGGCTCATCGCGAACCCCGCCGAATGCGACGCGCTCGCCGCCCGCTACCGCGGCGGCAACTTCGGGTATGGGCACGCCAAGCTCGCCCTCCTCGACAAGGCGCTGGAGGTCTTTGGGCCCATGCAGGCGCGGTACGACGCGCTCATCGCCGACCCCACCGCCCTCGAACTCATCCTCAGCCGGGGTGCCACGAAGGCGCGGGCGGTGGCCATCCCGGTCATCGAACGCGTCCGAGCCGCCGTCGGCCTACCCACTGTCAAGGCGGGCCTTTCTCATGGCTGATGTTCGCGTGGTCGATGTGGCGCTCTCGCTCGGCGTCACGCCCGAGAAGGTGCTCGACGTACTCTGGTCTCTTGGCGTAGCGACGTCGGCGACCGGCTCCGTCGACGGCGCGCAGGCCGACGCTGCGCGTGCCGTGCTGAAACCAGCGCTCGTCACGAAGGTCGTAGGCGTGGCGTCGCCAGTGCCGGCGTCGGCCAGCGGGGCTAGCTCATCGCCCTCGTCCACCATCGAGGCAGCGCCAGTACGCCCCTTCGACGTGCCTGAAGCGCTACGGAAGAAGCAAGTCCGCATCTTCGAGGTCGCCAAGGCGGTCTCAGCGCCGATCCCCGACATCCTCGAACGCCTGAAGCAAGCCGGCTACGCTGAGCCCGCTGACCACCTCACCATCATTGACGCGCCGACGGTCGCCCGGCTCCTCGCCACCTTCCATGTGAGCCCTCCGGACGGCTTCGTGGAGAGCGAGGTCGCTGACGGCGTGAAACGTCGCCGGCGTTTCCGCCCGGTCGCATGAGACCGAGCGCCTCTGACGTCTTACCCTGACCGTCTCGTCGCCACCTTGGAGCACCTGTGTACGAAAGCCGCGAAGTCCGTGTCGTCCTGCTCGAGAACATCCACGCCCGCGCCGTCGAATCGTTTCAACGGCTCGGGTACGCCGTCGCCCACTACAAGCAGGCGCTCGAAGGTGACGAGCTGAAGTACGCGATCAAAGACGCTCAGATCGTGGGGATTCGCTCGAAGACCAACTTCACGAAGGACATCCTCGAGAGCGTGCCGAACCTGTGGACGGTGGGTGCGTTTTGCATCGGGACCAACCAGATCGACCTCGATGTGGCGGCGGGGCTCGGCGTGCCGGTATTCAACGCGCCGTTCTCGAACACGCGCTCGGTGGCAGAGTTGACGATCGCAGAGGCGGTCGCCCTGAATCGTCAGCTGGGGGACCGGTCGAGCGAGGTCCACCGTGGCATCTGGAAGAAGAGCGCTGAGGGTTGCCACGAAGTGCGCGGACGCACGCTCGGCATCATCGGCTACGGCCACATCGGCTCGCAAGTGTCCGTACTTGCAGAGGCCATGGGGATGCGGGTCGTCTTCCACGACATCGTCGACGTGCTCCCGCTCGGCAACGCCGAACGCGCTCGATCGCTCGAAGCGTTGCTCGAAGTGGCCGACGTCGTCACGCTGCACGTGCCAGAGACCACCGAGACCATCAACCTCATGGGTCGGCTGCAGTTCGCCGCGATGAAGCCCGGCTCGGTCCTCATCAACAACGCCCGCGGGACGGTCGTAGACATCGACGCGCTAGTGGACCACCTGAACTCAGGCCACCTCGCTGGGGCCGCCATCGACGTCTTCCCGACAGAGCCTGCCGGGGCCGCCAAGGACTTCAGCTCACCACTGCAGGGCCTGCCGAACGTGATCCTGACGCCGCACGTCGGCGGATCCACGCTCGAAGCCCAGATCGACATCGCCAGTTCGGTCTCGGGCCGCCTCATGCGCTTCGCGAGCACCGGCTCGTCAGCGACCGCCGTGAACGTCCCCGAGGTGTCGCTCCCGATGCTCCATGCCGGCCACAAGCGAGTGTTGCACTTCCATCGCAACGTGCCGGGCATGCTCGCCGCGCTCAACCGGACTGTGGCGGAGCTCGGGATGAACATCGCCGCCCAGGTCCTTCAATCCGATCAGCGCCACTCTTACACGATCCTCGACGTCCACGGTGGCGACACGGGCGCCCTCCAAAGTCGCCTCGAGGAGATCCCAGAGACGATTCGGGTGCGCGTCATCTGATCAACTCGCCCGTCGGGTGCGCGTCATCTGATCAACTCGCCCATCGAGTGCGCGGCAGGGTAAGGGTGAAGGTGGCACCACCGCCCTCGCGTGATGTGTAGTTGACGGTGCCGCCATGAGCGAGCGCGACCTCCTGCACGAGCGATAGCCCCAGGCCCGTGCCCGCTTCCGACAAAGGGCTCCAAGACGCTCTCACGGACGGCATCCGAGACGCCGGGCCCGCGGTCCGAGACCGCGATGATGACGGCGCTGTCGTCGCCGGCGAGCCAAACGTGGACTTCGCCACCTGCATGCTGATTGGCGTTGTCGATGAGGTTGCGCACGGCACGCCGAATGGCGCGTTCGTCGACGCAAAGGTGGATGTCACCAGCGACGTCGAGCGGACCTGAGTAGAGATCGGCGACGAGCGCCCGCAGATCGATCGGCACGGGCGACCGCTCGGCCCCACGTGCGCCGAGCCGGGCTCCCATCAGGAGATCCTCCACCATGGAGTCGAGTTCGAGGACGTCGCGCGACGCGCCGTCGAGAACCTGGCGACGCGGGTCTGGCCCGGAACCATCGTCCGGTCCGGCAGGGAGGTCGCGGGCGAGTTCGAGCGCCAGCCGTCCGGCGTCAAGGCCGCCGAGGCCTGCACGAGCGCCTCGACGCCGCGTACGGAGACGCGGTCTGCGAAGGCGATCGCCTGCTTCCGAAGCGCCTCGACCTGACGGCCATACACCTTGTCGGCGAGGAGGGCCTGCGCGAACTTCATTCGAAGCTCACCACCCTCCTTCTTGAAGACCATGGCCGCCTCGAAGTGCTGGTCGACGATGGCTTCGAAGGCGACGACTTGTTCGTCCGTGCCGTCGATGCGGTCCATCATCTTCTCCACCATCCACGACGCCCGATCCCGGGCCGCTTCGGGGCTGTGATGACGGCCGCGGTCTGCGAAGGCCGACCCCGCGACGAAGACGCCACCGAGCAGCAGGACGCCCAGCGCAACGCGGAGCCCGCGACGACGACGGCGGGAAGGGGACGGGCTCTCGGCCGCGGGAGTGGGGTTCGAAGGCGTGTTCACGGGGTCATTCATGGTGGCTCTCCAATGGGGCTATGATGAGGTCTGCTACCCTCTTGCCCGGCATCTACAAGACCCTATCTAGAGTGGCCACATGTCGGCTACGTTTCGACTTCGTTTAGAAACGTGAAGGCGCCTCGTCCACCTACTCCGCGCCGGGCTGCCTGAAGACCTGTTTCGGCGAGACCCACGTCGGCCAGGGGACTTCGGCCGACTCGAGGATGTCGTAGGACCCACCTGAGCGCAGCAGCGTCACTTTGGCTTCGAAGTTCGCGTAGGACCAAACCGCGGTGAAGTTGCGCAAGTTCGGGATCGCCGGCGCCGTGCCGTCGGCGCCCATGGCGGGAAACGCGTCCATCTTGGTGGGCTCACCATAAGCCGCCTTGAACGCGGCGAGCGTGGAGACGACATCAGCGAGCGCCGTCGGGACGTCGCGGTGGAAGCGCCTGAAGCTGGCGTGTCGCGCAGGGACGTCGGCGGAGTCAAAGACGACCAAGAAGCGGCCGGTGCTGGCCACACGCTCGCGATCCGTGAGACTGGAGGATGCCACGTCGTTGCACGTGAAGCGGACCTGCGGGTTCGACTCGTGCGTACTCGGCTTGTCCTTCTTCTTGGCCCAGGACGAGCTCGCGACCGCGTCCACCTTCGGCGCTTCGGGGGCTGGAAGCCCCTTGGCTTTGGCTTCCTCGGCGGCCTTGGCAGCTTCGGCCGCTTTGGCAGCCTCGGCAACTTTCGTGGCCTCGGCCGCCTTGTCGCGCATGCGACCCATCACCGCGCGGATGGATGTGTCTTCGCAAGTGAGCTTCAGCGACGCCGTCAAGGCCTGCACATCGGCTACCATGGCTTCGCCGATCTTCACACCGAACCACTCACGCTTCTCGGCGGCGGCCTTGTCAGCGGGTGGCGGATGGAAGGTCTTGGGCAAGTCGAGCGGCTTCGGGGGCGGCGGCGATATCTTCGGAGCCAGGGGAGCGCTCTTGACCGGCGGCGGTGCCTTGGGCAGTGCGGGCCT
>CANMLD010000138.1 GCA_947498315.1 Pseudomonadota bacterium
CTCGGACGAGATGACAGTGCGCGACCTCGGACGAGATGACAGTGCGCGACCTCGGACGAGATGACAGTGCGCGACCTCGGACGAGATGACAGTGCGCGACCTCGCCCACGCCCTCCCGATTGCGCGACCGCTCGAAGGCGCGTTGTGAGATCAGCGCTGCCCTGCACTACGCGACATGGTCGGCGTCGGATTGCGACAACGGATGCATGCCATCCGCGACGAGGTCGAAGCCCCAATAACCAGGAGCGCCGACGCGTTGTGACCCAAGCTGAGTTACTGGCACACGAGGCTGAACTGCTGCAGTCGTCAACGCTCAGCCCCAGCGCCGGCGTCGCCAGCTTCAGCCGGAGCTAATGCAAGCGCTCAGCTTTCAGCCCCAGCGCCGGCGGCGCCGGCGCTGGGCGCTGATAGCCCCGGGGCAGATCTAAGCGACGCGCCGGCTCAGCCGGCTGCAGCCCTCGGAATCGAGTTAGTTAAAAAGGCTCAGCCCGGCAAGGCCAAGGAAGCGCCGCGCCGTGCGAGACTATCAGCCCAGCCGACCGACCGAAGCTGACGGCCGACCGCTGATCCATGACCGCTCAGGAGCAGCGCTGATCGCCGCGCCGGCAACGCCGGCAGCAGCCCCGGACATCGAGTCAGTCACGAGCGGTCAGCACGCCGTGGCCAGGGATTCGCCGCGCCATGCGAGACATGTTGCCCGGCCGGCCGACCGAAGCTGACTGCCGACCGCTCATCGCTGACCGCTCAGGAGCAACACTGACCGCCGCGCCGGCATCGCCGGCAGCAGCCCCGGACATCGAGTCAGTCACGAGCGCTCGCCGAGGGTCACTCCTCGGACGGTTCTTCTTCGGTCGCAGCCGGCTCGACCCACTTCACTTTCCACGCCTTGAAACGGAAGCTGGAGATCTCGTCTACGTCTTCTGGGCCCGAGGGCCGCTCGATCTTGTGGTTGACGAGGCAGAACACCGTCTTGCCGTCAGCCGACCACACTACCTCCTTCAGGATGGCCTTGCCGACGAGCTTGCGGGCCTCTTCTTGCTTCAGCGGGATGGAGCCGAGCACGCCGACGCGACCCTCTCGCATAACCATGATGTCGTAGCTTTTGCGTTTGTTGTCGGGCGCACCGAAGACGGTGTAGCGCCCAGACGGATCGACTTGCTCGATGACGGCTTCGACTTTGAACTTCTTCTTGCGCTGATCCTTGATCTTCTTGTGCTCGTCGTTGCGGTTGTCGGTTGGGATGGCCTTGATGACCTTGCCTGTGTCGATCTCGCGAGTCTGCAGGAAGATTCCCTGATTGGGATCCTCCATGCGCACGAGGACTTGAGTGAGCTCTTCGTCGAACGCGATGAGCGAGAGGCGTACTTCGGTCTGGGCCTCCGCCGCCGTAGGTCCGAGTAGCATCGTGAGGAGAAGCACCGCAACGCCGGCGAGGCGCCCGGGGGCGCGATTGTGTGGGGCCATGTGTTGCAAACGGGTCACCCGATCAGATCACGAAGATCTTGCTGAACGAAGTCGCCTTGTCGCTGCGTGGGAACTGCCATTGTCCGACCAGCTTCTTCAGACAACCGCCGACGGTGGGGTCTACCATCCCGTCGACCTCGATGGTGTTGACACTCGCTTCGCCGGTGAGCGTGATGCTGAACGAGAGCCGCACTTTGGCTGGCAGGTCGTCGGTCTTGCACGCGGAGAACTTCTTGAGTGAACGCGCGATGAGGTTGTCGACCTGATCGCTCGTCACGGCCGGCCCCGTCGTGGGGTTGCCGAGCGACGGAAGCGCGATGGCCGCTTCGATCTTGCCCGCGCTGTCCCCGACGGCGAGCGCCTTGACGACCTCGTCGGCCCTTTTCTGCAGCGGCGTCGCCTGTCCTGGCGGTGAGTCGCTAAGCGCGGGGTTGGACTCCAGGGACGCCGCCACCTTGGGCTCGCCGCCCACGACGACCTTGGCTCGAGCAGCGCCGCCCTTGGCCGGCGTCTCCATGGTGACGGTGATGGTCTCACCGCCGTCGACTTCGGTCTCGGCCTGGGCGTTAGCACGGGCCAGCGCTTCCTGATCGAGTTCCACATGGTTCGTGGCGATCACCCGCGGACGGCGGTCTTGCCGCACGGGCGCGGCCGCAGGTTCGAGAGACTTGGAGGTGACCTCGATGCCCGAACCGGGGGCTCGGTGGACGACTTGCGCCGCGGGCGCGGCCGGTTCGAGCGGCTTCTGCGTCGAGAAGTACCAAGCCAAGCCAGCGATCCCGCCCGCGATGATGAGCGCAACGGCCACGGCGACGAACTTGCTCGCCTGCTGCTTCTTGTTGAGCCGGATGACGACGCTGAACTCCTGCGCAATCCCCTTCATCTCCTCGGGCGTTGGCGGACGGGCGGCAAGCTCGACAATATCAGAGATACCGCCACTCTCGATACCCGAACCGGACTCGGTGCGAGGAGCCGCAGCGGTCGAAAGCGCCGCAAGGTCGGCGTCGGTGAGCGGCTTGTCAGCGTCGGGTTCTTCGCCACGGCTAAAGAAGGCGTCCTCGACCACGGAGATCGTGCGAGTGGGTGCCTTCGGGATGGCCCAGACCGGATCCACTGAAGTGGCTGATTTGGGCCAACCCGCCATCGAGGCGGGCGGCTGCGGTGGCGGCTTGGCCGAAGCGGGAATCGATGGTGGACCTGCCGCGGACTTTGGTACGGGCGGCGGAGCGCTCGAGACCACGTTTGGAGCGGCCGACGCATCGCTGCTAGCGGATTGCCCAACAGCACGACTGGCGTTGGACCGCACCACGGCAGGTGGAACGTCTGCAGTCGGCGGAGTCGCTACGGGGACGGCAATGCCTGCCTTCGTGGTCTGGAGACCCGCAAGGAAGTCGAGGACCGCTTCATCTGACGCCGCACCCGGCGCTGGCACCTTGGGCCCAGGCTCGGCGCTCGGCCCTGGGAAGGCCATTTGGATGGTCTGATCGGCGTTCTCGTCGTCCTGCGAGTCGGGGGGCGAGACTGGTACGACCGCCGAAGGCGCTGGGTCCGGGCGAGTAAGCGCTTCAAGCAGCGCTACGTCGTCTTCGACCGACGTCGCCGGCGAGGCCGTAACGACGGGTTCAGGCACCGGCTCGGGTTCGGGCACCGGCTCGGGTTCGGGCACCGGCTCGGGTTCAGGCACCGGCTCGGGTTCGGGCACCGGCTGAGGTTCGGGCTCACTGGGTACGGCCCCGTATCCTGCGAGACCGAGCACGTCGATATCGATGGCGGAGAGCTCCATCGTGTGCGCCGCCGGCCGCGGCACTGGATGGACGTCTTGTGGGGGTGCTGCGTGCTTGGGTGCCGGTTCGAGCGGATGCGCGGCTGGTGCCGGTTCGAGCAGATGCGCGGCTGGTGCCGGCTCGAGCGGATGCGCGGCTGGTGCCGGCTCGGCATCGATTTGCGGAGGTGACTCGGGTGCCGGCTCGACGCCTCCCTGCGGGCCAGATGCCGCGCGTATGGCGTCATCGAGCGTCGACGTCGAGGGGGCATACGTCGAGAGGTCCGGAATCTGCATGAGGATGGTGCCCGCGGACTGGCTCTGATGGCTCTCCCGAAGCGTGCTCTGGAACTCTACGATGGTGTCGAGGTGCGCCCAATTCGCCATGCCGGGGCGCCAACCGTAAGAACGGTCGGTGAGGTCGCCATTGATGATGAGCGACTCGACATCGACGGCCGTCAGTGGGCCACGACGTTCACGCCCAATGGCCACGTGCCAGAGCGCCATGGTCGGGACTTGCACCACAGCATCGAGAGGCCGGGCAGTGCGCAGCGACGTCACACTGACCGTGCGGGCTGGTGCGGGTTGATCAGGCGAGTCCGAGACGACGTCCGCCGGCGGAGACCCCGGACCACGTAGCACGATCATCGCGTCGCAGTTCTTGCAACGGATCTTGAGTACACGCCCGGCGGCCTTATCGTCGGCAATGCGGTAGCGACTATGGCATCGAGCGCACTGAAACTGCAAAGCCCACCCCTAAGAACTCGGAGCCTAACAAACCCGCCCGAGGTCAACAAGGCACCTAAGTGGCCTGTCGACGAGTCCGTACGAGCGATTCGATGAATACCTGCTCTCCACGACGGAGACGGCACCTGGGACTTCAACGCAACTGCCGCCCTGGGGAGTTCGTTCGGCAAGTGGAACGATTAACCAGAACGCGAGTTGGGGATGAAGAGACACGCTGGGGACACTCGGACGATCGTCTCCTCGAGTTGAGCGAAAAGGCGAGCGGTGAGGCTTGCGGGCGGTCACGTGTAGCGAAAACCTACTTCTCGGGCCGTGGTACGAAACGGGCCGCGAAGTTCCCTTTGGCGAGCTGAACGCCCTTCTTCAGCTCGAACGAGCCGCAAATCCATTCGTCGGTCAGGATCTTCACCTCGACCTTTCCTGCACCGCCGACGTCGCCGAACGGGATCCCCGACGGTGGAGCGTCTCGCGTGTAGAGGTTCGAGAAGGCCATGTCGCGCATGCCTTGGTCTGACGTGTAGGCACCCGGGATGATTTTTTGATGTATTCGTTCGTGTTTACCGAGTCGGGCGAGCCGGATCTGGAGGCGACGCTGCGGGCCGCGAGGCGGTACGAAGAGGTCGTCGTCCGAGAGGAGGTAATCCGCGAGCACGAGCGTGACGGCCGTGCCGCGAATAGCGCCGCTCGCGACGCTCGTGATGACAGCAAAGGGACCAGGGTAAGCCGGGTGATTGAACTCGAAGGCCGGATCCCGAACGCAACCATCGGGAAGGGCCGACGGCGCGACAGCCGCTGCGGTGGGCGCCGGTGAGAGAGACGCGAGGCCGTCCCCAGGGGGTGCGAGCGTCGTATCCCCGAGCCCCCGGACGAGACGCGGGGTGAGGCTGTCGTTCAACGTTTCGTCGCCGAGTTGACCGCGGTCGTTACGACCGACGCAGCGGACGTGCCCGCTCGTGACGGCGCACGTGAAGCCGAGCCCGGCGGCGATCGCGGTGGCGGGACCCAGTTCGCGGACCGGCTCGGGGTCATAGCCAAAGTCGCGGTTCCCGCGGCCGGTCTGCCCGTAGTCGTTTGCGCCATAGCAGTTGACGGCGCCGTCCCTCGTTCGGGCGCACCAGTGGTTTCGTGCGGCGAGCTCGACGGTCGGGTCGGCTGGGGCCGCCTTGCTCGGGGCTCCTGGCAGGTCCACAGCACTCGGAGAAGAGGCTGGCCGCGGCGGAGGCCCCACGAGCTGCTCCGAGCCGAAGCACAAGACTTCGTCGCTGCGGGTGATGGCGCACGTGGTCGTCGTCGCCACTCCCGACACCAGCGTGGCGACATCCGCGAGACCAGGGACGGCCTTCGGCAATTGCTGAGGACCTTCATAGCCCCAGCAGGTGACGGAGCCGTCGCCGAGGAGAGCACATCCGTGGTTGCTCCCCGCCGCGACGGCCCGAGCGCCGGTCACCCCTGCGATGGGGACGGGGACCAGCGAGTCTTTGCCTTTGCCATCGCCGAGCGCCCCATAAGCGCCATTTCCCCAAGCGATGACGCTTCCGTCGCTCTTCACGGCGTATCCGGTGCCGCCGCCGAGCGCGAGATCGAGGACCCCCGCGAGGGCGGGGACTTCACGCGGGCCCGTGCCGCGAGCGACCGGGTCGAGGTCACTTCCATCGGCTGCGGGTTCAGCGCTGTTGCGCGGAATGGCGACGGCCCCGCCCCAGCAGACCGTCCGCTCCGCGAGGAGGGCACAGAAGGTGTCGGCGTGGTCGCCGAGGTTGCCGCCGGCGACGAGTCGCTTCACCCCTTGAAGCGCGCCGCCGCCCGGTGCCTTCACCTCGACCGGCGTCGTCGCGTCCTTGACCTGAGGGTCGTCGCCGAGCTCGCCGAAGTCGCCCCGCCCCCAGCAGCGCACGGTGTCGTTGGCCATGCGAGCGCAGGCAGCGGAGTCGCCGACGGCGAGTTGGACGGCCGCAAGCTCCGGAGCGGGAACCGCGTCGGCGGGCTGCTTGGGTTCGGCGGCGCCTGCATCAGGAGCGCCGCTGCCGCTGTCCGTTTGAGGTGGCGAGACCGGGCTGGGGGGGGCCTCAACCAACGGTGCCCCGTCTTCGGTCGGCGGTGGCGCCTTCGCTGCCTGTGGCGCTGCAACGGCCGACGTGTCGACTGCCGGTAGATCCGGCGCCGTCGCTGGCGGCGCGTTCGTGCCAGGACCGGCCGGTGTGCTTGGGCTCGCGAGTGCCGGGGCGGCAGGTGAGCTCGGGCTTGGAGACGTCGCGTTGCCTGGCGATGGCGCCTTCTCACACGCGCTGAGCACCCATGTGGCGGTGATCGTGGCGACGGTGAATCGTACGAGGTCTCGCATCTTTAGCCTCCCTGCTGGCATCGCTTCGTTTCCTGCGGGGGACGATACGCTCGGGCCGTTCGGGATGCACGAAAGGGCACTACTCGCGTTCAGGAGCCAGCGAGTTCAGTGTAACCAGTCATCCTTCTTGACGACTCGGAGGTGGCTCTTCCGCGCGGGCGACGTGCCGGCGAAGCGGTCCCTGAGCTTCTTCGGTCGCCAATAGCCCGTTGTGACTAGGAACGCCGTGCCAATGCCGCCGAGATGGAGCCAGAGTGTGGGCTCCGGTCCGGGCGCAGCGGCGCTGACGAGATCGAAGAGCACCACGATGAGGACGAGGTGCTTGGCTTTGACGGGGACGAGAATGCTAGCGAAGACGGGGACATCGGGGAAATAGACCGCGAACGCCGTCAGCAAGCCGATGGCTCCGGCCGATGCGCCGAGCACGGAGAAGCCAGCGGAGCCAGGCGCTATCAATGACACCAGCGACGCGAACACCGCCCCCCCGACCACACAGCCGGCGAAGAAGCGCAACATCTGGCTATCCCCCCAGCGCCGCGCGAACTCCGGCGCGAAGAACCAGAGCGTGAGCAGGTTGCCCAGGAGGTGGAAGACCGCGCCATATCCCAAGTTCTGGAGCAGCAACATGCCCACGAAGGCACCGATGAACACGACGCCCGTCTCGCGTCGGCCGAACTCGCTGCGGAGCCCCACTACGAGCCCAGCGATGAGGAGCGCCCCGAGCGCAAGGTCGAGGAGGGGCGCTCGAAAGTTCAGATCGTGAAAGAGCGCGTAGCTGGCGAGCATCCAGACTTTGCCGCTGGTGACGCCGTCGAAGACGAGCGAGATCTGCAGGAAGACGGACGCGGCCGCTTCGGGGGCCACGGTCGCGAGAGCGACGGTGGCGAGATAGAGGCCGGTGAGCACGCCGAACAGGGCCCGGAGGGCCCGCGAGTCGGGGGGACGAAGACCGGAGAGGGCAGAGCTTTGCACCACGGGAGTATGCCGCGCATTGCGCGAAGCGGGAGCAATTTCGCTCGTCGGCAGCGACCGAGCGGACCTTCTGTTAGTCTCCGGACGGTGCGCCAGTCGTTCGTCATCACCATGTGCCTCATGCTACTCGGCTCCGCGCTGAGTCATGCAGACGAGCCTCCGACCGTGGCGCCCACAGTCCAAGAGCCAGCTTCCGCGCTCGATTTAGCGCTGAAGCAGCTTGGACTCGAGCTCGGCATCCTGGAGAAACAAGCGCTGGAACGGACCCTGACGGAGCGGGGCATGGCCATCGAGACCGAGCCCGCTGGCCGACGGCTCTGCCGGGTCCACGTACGCAACGTCGACGTCTTCGACGAAGAGGATGGCTCGTTCCTCCAGTGGTTCAACCTCTTCCACCGGGTCACGGCCGAAGACGTCATCGAGCGCGAGCTCGTCATCGGACCCGGCGACTCATGGGATCGCGCCCTCGTCGACGAGTCGGTGCGCAATCTCCAAGATCCGGTCTACTCGAACATCGTCATCGCGGTCCCGGTGAAGCCGACCGGGACCGAGTGCGCGCCCGGGGTCGGCGGTGAGAACACGGCTTCACCCCGCTCCGGCGTCGACCTCCTGGTCATCACGCGCGACGTATGGAGCCTGCGATTCAACTCGAACGTCCAGTTCCAGGGCGACGCGCTCACCCTGCTGTCGCTCTCCCTCGCCGAGAACAACTTCCTCGGCTGGCGTAAGCAGATGAACGTCTTCTTCAACATGGATCTCGGGGCTTTCGAGGTCGGCCCGAGCTACACCGACCCGAACATCATGGGCACGCACCTCACCTTCTCATCGCAGGCCAGCGCGCTGTTCGGTCGTGACTCAGGGGAGTTCGAAGGCTCGAGGAGCAAGACGACCTTCGCCTATCCGCTCTGGTCGCTCTCCCAGCGCTTTGGTGCCTCCGTCACGGTGAGTCACTATGACTCGGTCGTTCGGCGCTTTCTCGGCAGTACGCTGCGTACTTATGACGCGCCCGCCACCGAAGAAGACGACGTCCTCCCCTGGAAGTATCGCTACACCTTGGTGGACGGTGCCGTGACCGGCTACGCCTCCTTCGGAACGAAGGTAAAGCAGCGCGTGTCCGTCGGATACGAAGCCTACACGGTGACGACCGAGCTGACGGACGACCTCGCCGCCGAAGGCCGAGCCCGCCGCCAGTTCGAAGCGGCGGTCTTGCCTCGCTCGGAGGTCTCTTCGGCCATCGCGCTGAGCTACTCCGTGTTCACGCCGACTTACGAGACCTTCCGGGATCTCGCCACTTACGATCTCCGAGAGGACTATCGCGTCGGTCCGAGCTTCTCGTACTCGCTTCGGCAAGGCCTCACGGCCCTGGGATCGGATCGAGACTACACACGGCTTGGCGCCAGCCTTGGCTACACCGCCGGCGTCCGCGGCGCGTATCTCGAAGGCACCGTGAGCTGGTCCGCCCGCCTTCAAGATGACGATCTGCTCGACCACCAAAGCACCGTCGCGACGTACTTGACGACGCCCATGCTCTGGCGCGCGTTCCGGCTAGTGACGCGAGCCGACCTCTCGGTGTGGCTCTCCGGCGAGAACCAGGGCTACTACACCGTCGGTGGCGACAACGGCCTGCGCGGCTTTCCGGTCGACCAGTTCTCAGGCCCGACCCGGCTGCGAGTGAACGTCGAAGCACGCTCCGTCCCTTTCCGGCTCTACGCGCTGCGCATCGGCGGCGTGGTCTTCTGGGATCTCGGCGGCGTCGGCGACGAAGTCGCCTCCCTCGACACCTACCACGACACGGGCCTAGGCCTTCGTGTCCTGATCCCGCAGTTCAACACCTATGTCTTCCGAGTGGATTGGGCCTTCGCCCTGAACGGGCCCGGCTCGGGCAGCTACGGGCGAGTCAGCTTCGGATTCTTGCAGGCCTTTTGATCGGCAGTTCTGCAAGGAAGCGGCATCGAACTCGTCGAGTGACGTGCGCAGTGCCGCGAAGCGACGCTGGGTGAAGCAAGTCCTTACTGAAGGTAGGCCGCGACCGCCGTGATCTCGATGGCGGTGGACAAGAGGCGGCATTCGCCGTCGCCGTCACGATCGAGATCCGCTGCCCCGCCGACGACGGTCTGAACCGCAGCGAGGATGCTGTCATCATTGTTGTTCGCCTTCTGAGCGATGGCGATGAGGTCGGACATCGGGACGCCACCGCCGAGAAGGCCGGCCTCGAGCCCGCCGTCCGCCGTGATGGCTGCCCGGAATTGCGCGTTCTTTATGGTGAGCTCGTAGAGCACGCCGAAGACCACGATGGGGATTCGAGTCTGGAAGTCGTTCGCCATGATGACGCCGTCTTCGATGCGCGCCGGGGAGAGCGCGTCCGGCGACTCTAGGTGCGGGTCGAAGGTCTGGCCGGCGAGGAGGAGGCCGTTCGTGCCCAAGAGCGGCGTGCCGGCGCCGAGCCGGATGGTCATCGTGACCTCGGGATCATTGATGAGGTCGTCAATGCCGCCGAATTCGAGCATGAGCAGGAGCCCACCCTCCTCGATGGAGCGCTGCACGAGCGTCTCGAAGGCACCGAGGCCGACGAACTCCATGACCGGGATGAGCGTCGCGAGCTGATTGTCGATCCCCTTCTCGCCCGTGGGCGACGTGAGATCCTTCTGACCACAGCTCTTGACGTCGTCAACGCCGCTGATGCGTCCGTCGAGGTTGAAGCCCGGCGCGGAGAGGCCGTCTTCCGAGACCCTCGGAAAGAGGAGCTGGTCGACCACGACCAACATCGTTACCGACTCGTCGCCCTCGTCGTCCCCTCGCTCGACCTGGACCGGGTCTGGCGTGCCCGTGTCCGGAACCGGCGCAGAGGCGTCGGCCGAGGTCGTGTCGCCCGAGGTCGTGTCGCCCGAAGTCGTGTCGCCCGAAGTCACGTCGGTCATGGTCGAGAGCGGCGCGTTCGGCTCTTGGGAGCCGATGACCTCCCAGCAGCCGCCGAGTAGGGCGCTGAGGCCGACGGTGGCCAGCGTGTTAGCCGTGAGAGACTTGGGCTTTGTGCGCATGGGCGAAACCTCCGGGGCGGCTAGGCGCGTGGTCAGACTTCGATGTCGGAGAGGCCGACGTCCGTGAACCCTTCGGCAGCGCCGAAGTCGGCGAGATCGAGGCCCATCGCGCGGGCGACGCTCAATAGAACCTTGCTGGAGTTCTCGTTCGAGCTCGACCGATAGTGGAGCCCGGTCTTGAGCTTGCCGCCAGCAGACCCTACGAGCGCGATCGGGAAGTCTTCCGGCGAGTGCGTCTTGGCGAGTGACACGTCCGTGGTCCCGAGCACGACACAGTGGTCGAGGAGGGTGCCGCTGCCTTCTTCGACTTTCGAGAGCGCGTCGAGCATTTGCGCGAAGGCCTCCACGCATTGCACCGTAATCTTGTGCACTTCGGGCTGATCGCCTGGCTCGTTGTGGGTGAGCTCGTGGTGACCGGAGCTCGCGCCCGTGAAGAGCACGTTCGAGACCGGGGAGGTGAACCAACTCGAGAAGACGCGGGTCTGATCGCACGCCATCGCCATCGCGGCGATCTCGGAGAGCGCCTTGTTCTTCTCGAAGAGCTGCGGCCGGCCTTCGATCTCGGGGTAGTCATCGAGCGGCTTGGTCGGCAAGGCGCACGCGGCGAGGTTCGGCGGATCCTCCTCGAGCTTCGCGAGCCGCTTCTCGAGCGACCGAAGACCCTCGAAGTGCTGTTCGAGTCGAATCCGGTCTGCGGCACCAACCGACGCCTTGACCGAGCTGAGCTGTTCCATCACGCCGTCTAGAACGCTGCGCCGAAGAGCGATGCTCGGATCGAGCTTGGGCTCGGAACCTGGCAGAGCGAAAGAGCCACCGAAGATGCGCTCAAAGAAGAGGAGCGGGTTCGTCTCTGGCGGGTTCTTCGAGTTCGGCGCGTTGAACGAGAGCCCCTGACTGTTGTGCGCGCCGAACTCGAGCGACGCAAAGCGGGTCTCTTGGCCGATGGCTTGAGCGATGACCTGATCGATGGAGGGTCCTGAGAACGTGTGATCGGAGCCCGTCTTCAAGATGGGCCGGCCCGACAGGAAGCCGCACGCGGTGGCGAAATGCGGTTCGGTGTTCGGGACCCCGACGCGCATGCCGGACACGACGGTGAGGCGCTCACGATGAGCAGCGAGTGGCATGAGCTGGTCGGAGAGCTCCCAGTCCGTGCCAGTGGTCTTCGGAACCCACCGATCCGGGATGACCCCGTTGCCCCAGAAGAAGAGACCGAAACGGCGCGGAAAGCCGTCGGACTTGTCTTCGGCCCAGGCGGTGCCGTGAGTGTTCATGAACCGTTCCAGCGGAGGCAACCCGATCGTCACCGCGACGCCACCGACGAGCCCACGAAGGATTGAGCGACGATTGAACTTCGAGACGGCCTTCATCGCGCCCCCTCCGATTCAGTAGGGATCTCGGCAACGGCCGACTTGCTGACGGCGCGGAACCCAGCGCTGCGCGCGATGGCAGCCACGAGCGGCTTCACTCGGTAGCCCATCGACGCGAACTCGTCTTCGAGGGCGCTCGTGACGGGCGCCTCGCCGGCCTCCGGCACGTGGCCATTGGCGTAGCCGTAGAGCGTACGCACGAAACAAGGGGCGAGCATGGGGTGGTTAGCGATGGTCTCGAGGAGTGCCAGCGAATCGTCGAAGGGCTCGTAGTCGAGCTCGCCGCTGGAGTCGATGAGCGCGCCGTTGTCGTGAGTACGGAAGCGACCGACGCCATCGAAGTTCTCGAGGCCGAAGCCGATCGGATCGATGGTCCGGTGACAGCCGCCGCACTCGTCCGATTGCATGTGGACGACAAGCCGTTCCTTGAGCGTCTTCGCTGTCGGTGACGGCTCCGGGATGGCCGTGTTCAGGTTCGCTGGCGGGGATGGGACCACCCCACAAATGAGCTTCGTGCGCACGAACTTGCCACGCAACGTGGCAGACGACGACGTGGGGTGTGAGAACTGCGCGAGGAAGCTGACCTGACCCAGGAGCCCGCGGCGAATCGAGCTCGCCGGATGCGTGACCTTGGCGAACGCGAGATCCGTGGTGCCCCCCGTCTCTGCCGATTCGAGCAACTCTGCCGGCGCCGGGATGTCGTAAATGGCCGCAAGCCGGCGGTTGACGAAGGTCTCTCGCGTGGTGAAGAGCTCTCGGTAGTCGCCGTCCCTCTCGAAGACCCAGTGGCTCACGAGCCGGAGCGTCTCCTGACGCGCGGCGGCGCCGAGGTCGGCGCTGTAGTGACGGAACACGTTCGGGTCTTTGCTGAGGCTGTCGAGGTTGTAGAGTTCGAGCCACTCGGCGAAGAAGTTCTCGACGCCTTGACGGGCGCGCGGGTCAGCGAGCATTCGGGTGACCTGCGCATCGATCCCCGCGTCGGTGACGAGCTCGCCTGCGACACCGGCGTCGAGCAACGCGTCGTCGGGCGTGGTGTTCCAGATGAAGAACGAGAGGCGCGAGGCCATCTCGACGCTGGTGTAGCGATGTTCACTGCCGGCGGATTCACCGCTGCTGGGTTCACCGCTGCTGGGTTCACCGTGCTCGAATCGGTAGAGGAAGAAGGGGGACTGCAGCATCATCGAAAGCGGGTAGGACAAGGATCGGTCGAAGAGCGCGACGTCGTCGAACTCAGAGTCGAGCGCCTTTCGCGCCGCGTCATAGACCCCCAGCAGCGTACCGACCTCGGCGTCGGTGAGGACACGTCGCCAAACGCGGCGACCCGTCGCCCGAAGCGCCGTCTCCGCACAGGCTCGCCCGTCGCCTGTCGGCTCGCAGACGACGACGCGTTTACGAGCATTGGCGTTGGCGAGGACCTGCAGGGCGATCTTCTCCGCCCCCTCCGCATACTGCTCGACGCCACGCGGCGATAAGCTGGCCTGGGTCGCGCCGATGGCGATGAGGCCCTCCATCGACGGGTCTGGCTCGAGGGCGCTCGGCGCCACGATCTCCGCTCCGAAGAGGTCAGCGATGGCGTTCCGGTACTGGCGCGAGGTCAGGCGATGAAGACGAGGGGCGGCTGGCTCGAGCTGCGGTGCAACGACCACGTCAGGCGTGGCAGGTACGTCGCTCGTGGCCGATGGCGTGTCCACGGTGCTGGCGTCTGCGACCCACGCGGGTGCTTCGGCGACGCCGCAAGCGGCAGCCGTGCCAAGCCAGGCAGCGAGACCAAGACGGCAAGCTCGACGACCGGTCCCGCCGAAAGACAGTCTGTAACGAGACAGCTGCATCAAACCTCCATCGAGCGGGTCACGTCGCGCAACCCGGAGACGTCGGCCGCATCCTAGCACACGTTCCAGTGCTCACGGGGCGTTTCGACACAGCGCCCCATTCGATTTTTCGAACTCAACCAACGGGATTTTGCGACTTGCAGCTTCCGTTTCGGAAGGTACTATTCGTCAAATCGCAACGGTTGTTGGTTAAAACAATCACCTGAGCTGATTGAATACTAACCCAGCCTGAAAGGA